>NZ_JBHXSK010000019.1:24154-121469 GCF_042716195.1 Streptomyces sp. NPDC058683 | reverse complement strand
CCTAGCCCCCCCCCGGCCCACGCACCGCGCCGCGCGGGGCGCGCTCCGAGGTGACGCCCGCGCGGACTCGCATCCGGCCTCATCCGTCGAACTTTCCGAACGTCTCGGAGGACATGCGGTGAACGAACTGCCGCAGCAGCTGGTCAACGGCCTGCTACTGGGATCCATGTACGGGCTGGTCGCCATCGGCTACACGATGGTCTATGGCATCGTCCAGCTCATCAACTTCGCCCACGGCGAGATCTTCATGACCGGCGCCTTCGGCGCGCTCACGGTCTACGCGTATGTACTGCCCGGCGGCACCTCGATGTGGGTGGCGCTGCCGCTCATGCTGGTGGGCGCGATCATCGTGGCCGTCCTGGTCGCCGTGGGAGCGGAACGGTTCGCCTACCGCCCGCTGCGCACCGCCCCGCGTCTCGCCCCCCTCATCACCGCCATCGGCCTCTCCTTGGCCCTCCAGCAGGCGGTGTGGGCCTGGTACCCCGAGGCGAAGTCCGCCCGGACCTTCCCGACCATCCCGGGCGGCCCCTTCAACATCGGCAACGTCACGATCCAGACCGGTGACATCTTCCTGGTGGTCGTGGCCCCGCTCAGCATGGCCTTCCTCGCCTACTTCGTGATGCGCACCCGGACCGGCCGTGGCATGCAGGCCACCGCCCAGGATCCGGACACCGCGAAGCTGATGGGCGTCAACACCGACCGCATCATCGTGATCGCGTTCGCCCTCGGTGCCGCCTTCGCCGCCGTCGGCGGCGTGGCCTACGGCCTCAAGTACGGCCAGATCGACTTCAAGATGGGCTTCCTGCTCGGCCTGAAGGCCTTCACCGCGGCCGTCCTCGGCGGTATCGGCAACATCTACGGCGCCATGCTCGGCGGCCTCGTCCTCGGTGTCGCCGAGGCCCTGTCGACCGCCTACATCTCGGACATCCCCGGCATGGACCAGTTCGGCAGCCAGTCCTGGGCCGACGTCTGGGCGTTCGTACTCCTCATCCTCGTACTGCTGTTCAGGCCACAGGGTCTGCTCGGCGAACGCGTCGCGGACAGGGCGTGACACCGATGACCACAGAGACCACCGCATCCGAGACCCCCGAGACCCCGGGGACCCCGACGGCCGAGAGCGCCCCCGCGCCCACCGCGTCCGGCCTCATCGGCCTGCCCACCCCCCTCGGCCGGGCCCTCGCCACCGGCGGCGGCGCCCTCGCCGTCGTCTCCGCGTTCATGTCCTGGACCTGGACCTCCGAGTTCCCCGGTGACCTCACGGTCTACGGCTACCCGGGCGGCCTGCAGGTCCTCGTCCTGGTCGGCGGACTCCTCACCACCCTGTTCGGCCTCGCGTCGTACGGCGTGAAGGGCCTCGGCGCGCTGACGCCGGGCAGCGCCGAGAGCGCGCTGAAGATGGCCGCGCTCGGCACCTTCGGCACCGCCTGGTACACCGTCATCGCCATCAGCGACGAACTCGGCGGTGTGGTCAACCTGGACCCGGGCGGCTTCGTCGTCGCGATCGCCACGCTCGCCGCCGTGGTCGGCGCGCTGGCCCTGCCGTTCGAGCGACCTGAGCCCGACCCGGTCGACCCGGACGACACCGGCTGGGAGCTGTTCCGGCACAACTCCCGGCAGAACTGGAACACCTTCCGCGCGGCCTTCGCCACCAAGGCCCCGGCCCCGGCGCGCCCGCTGCCGTCCTGGGCCGAGATCCTGGTGATCGTCGCGTCCATGGCCATCGGACTGTGGGTCTTCAGCTACGGCATCGGCACGTCGTACGACGAACTGTTCATCGGCTTCCTGATCACCGCCGGCTTCGGCTTCGCCGCCATCTCCAAGGCCGGGATCGTGGCCCGCGTCTCGGCGATCACCGGGAAGCACCGGAACATCACCATGGCCGGCGCCTTCCTCGCCGCCGCGGCCTTCCCGTTCACCCAGTCCAACGACCAGTACGCGACGATCGGCGTCTACATCCTGATCTTCGCGACCGTCGCACTCGGCCTGAACATCGTCGTCGGCCTCGCCGGCCTGCTCGACCTCGGTTACGTCGCCTTCCTCGGTGTCGGCGCCTACACCGCGGCCCTGGTCTCCGGCTCACCGTCCTCCCCGCTGCACGTGCAGTGGCCGTTCTGGGCGTCGGCACTGCTCGGCGCGGCCGTCGCGATGATCTTCGGCGTCGTCATCGGCGCACCGACACTGCGGCTGCGCGGCGACTACCTGGCCATCGTGACGCTCGGCTTCGGTGAGATCTTCCGGATCACCGTCCTCAACCTGGACGGCACCTCGGGCCCGGACGTCACCAACGGCTCCAACGGCATCTCGTCGATCCCGAACCTGGACATCCTCGGCTTCGACTTCGGCGCCGAGCACCAGATCCTCGGCTCCAACATCGGCCGCTTCGCCAACTACCTGCTGCTGATGCTGATCATCACCCTCATCGTGGTCATCGTCTTCCGGCGCAGCAGCGACTCCCGCATCGGCCGCGCCTGGGTCGCCATCCGCGAGGACGAGACCGCCGCGCTCGCCATGGGCATCAACGGCTTCCGGGTCAAACTGATCGCCTTCGCCCTGGGTGCCTGCCTCGCCGGCCTGTCCGGCTCGGTGCAGGCGCACGTCACCTACACCGTGACCCCGGAGCAGTACCAGTTCGCCTACGTCGTCCCGCCCAACTCGGCCTTCCTGCTGGCCGCGGTGGTACTCGGCGGCATGGGCACCATCTCCGGCCCGCTGGTCGGCGCGTCCCTGCTCTACCTGATCCCGGCCAAGCTCCAGTTCCTCGGCGACTACCAGCTCTTCGCCTTCGGCGTCACGCTCATCCTGCTGATGCGCTTCCGCCCGGAGGGCCTCATCCCCAACCGGCGCCGCCAGCTCGAGTTCCACGAAGATGCCGAAGCGCCCGCCGTCCTCACCAAGGCAGGGGCCTGACCACCATGACCACCGACACCACCGTCCAGGACGCCGCGTCCGGGGCCACCGCCCCCGGCGAGACCGTGCTCGACGCACGCGGCGTGACCATGCGCTTCGGCGGCCTGACCGCCGTACGCAACGTGAACCTCACCGTCAACAGCGGCGAGATCGTCGGTCTGATCGGCCCCAACGGCGCCGGCAAGACCACCTTCTTCAACTGCCTCACCGGCCTGTACATCCCCACCGAGGGCGAGGTCCGCTACAAGGGCCAGGTGCTGCCGCCGAAGTCCTTCAAGGTCACGGCGGCCGGCATCGCCCGCACCTTCCAGAACATCCGGCTGTTCGCCAACATGACGGTCCTGGAGAACGTGCTGGTCGGCCGGCACACCCGCACCAAGGAAGGCCTCTGGTCGGCCCTGCTGCGCGGCCCCGGCTTCCACCGCGCCGAGGCGGCCTCCCGGGCCCGGGCCATGGAACTCCTGGAGTTCGTCGGCCTGGAGCGCAAGGCCGAGCACCTGGCACGCAACCTGCCCTACGGCGAGCAGCGCAAGCTGGAGATCGCACGCGCCCTCGCCAGCGAGCCGGGACTGCTGCTCCTCGACGAGCCGACGGCCGGCATGAACCCGCAGGAGACCCGGACCACCGAGGAACTGGTCTTCAAGATCCGCGACAAGGGCATCGCCGTCCTCGTCATCGAGCACGACATGCGCTTCATCTTCAACCTCTGCGACCGCGTCGCCGTCCTGGTACAGGGCGAGAAGCTCGTCGAGGGCGACAGCGCGACCGTGCAGGGCGACGACCGGGTCATCGCCGCCTACCTCGGCGAGCCGTTCGAGAACGCGCCCGGCGACGAGGAGGCCGCCGAGGTCGAGGCGGCCGAGGCGAACGCCGAGTCCCCGACCGACGCCGTGCCCGGCAAGGAGAACGACCGATGACCGCACTGCTCGAAGTAGAGGACCTGCGGGTCGCCTACGGCAAGATCGAGGCCGTCAAGGGCATCTCCTTCAAGGTCGAGGCCGGCCAGGTCGTCACCCTCATCGGCACCAACGGCGCCGGCAAGACGACGACCCTGCGCACACTGTCCGGGCTGCTCAAGCCGGTCGGCGGGCAGATCCGGTTCAACGGCAGGTCGCTGAAGAAGATCCCGGCGCACAACATCGTCTCGCTGGGCCTCGCCCACTCCCCCGAGGGCCGGCACATCTTCCCGCGCATGACCATCGAGGACAACCTGCGCCTCGGCGCGTTCCTGCGCAACGACAAGCCGGGCATCGAGAAGGACATCGAGCGGGCGTACGCCCTGTTCCCCATCCTCGGCGAGCGCCGGAAGCAGGCCGCCGGCACCCTCTCCGGCGGTGAGCAGCAGATGCTCGCGATGGGCAGGGCGCTGATGTCCCAGCCCAAGCTGCTGATGCTGGACGAGCCGTCCATGGGACTGTCGCCGATCATGATGCAGAAGATCATGTCGACGATCGCCGAGCTGAAGTCCCAGGGCACGACGATTCTGCTGGTCGAACAGAACGCCCAGGCGGCGCTGTCGCTGGCCGACCAGGGGCACGTGATGGAGGTCGGCAACATCGTGCTCTCGGGCAGCGGGCAGGACCTGCTGCACGACGAGTCGGTCCGCAAGGCCTATCTGGGCGAGGACTGACACCCGGGTTCCGATACGACGAGGCCCGCGCTCCCTCTTCTCCGGAGCGCGGGCCTCGTCGTCGGCAAACGGCCGGTCAGCCCTTGTGGGACTTCTTCTCGTCACTGTCCACGATGACCGCCTCCGCGACCTGCTGCATCGACATGCGGCGGTCCATCGACGTCTTCTGGATCCAGCGGAACGCGGCCGGCTCGGTCAGGCCGTACTCGGTCTGCAGGATGGACTTCGCACGGTCGACCAGCTTGCGGGTCTCCAGGCGCTGGCTGAGGTCGGCGACCTCCTGCTCCAGCTGCTTCAGCTCCGTGAAGCGGGAGACGGCCATCTCGATCGCGGGCACGACATCGCTCTTGCTGAACGGCTTGACGAGGTACGCCATCGCGCCGGCGTCCCGGGCCCGCTCGACCAGGTCGCGCTGGGAGAACGCGGTGAGCATCAGGACCGGGGCGATGGACTCCGCGGCGATCTTCTCGGCCGCCGAGATACCGTCCAGCTTGGGCATCTTGACGTCCAGGATGACCAGGTCGGGGCGGTGCTCGCGGGCGAGTTCGACCGCCTGCTCACCGTCGCCGGCCTCGCCGACGACGGTGTACCCCTCCTCCTCCAGCATCTCTTTCAGGTCGAGCCGGATCAGGGCCTCGTCCTCGGCGATGACGACACGGGTCGTCAGCGGAGGCACGTGCGACTTGTCGTCGTCGGGTACGTCGACTGGCTTGGGCGACTCGGCGGCGGTCACGGGGGCTCCTCGTTCAGGGCAGGGGTACTGCTGACAAGAGCCTACCTAGCTGCGGTAAGGTGGTGGCCCGAGGGGTTGGGTAACTCCTTCTTTTCAAAGGCCCCAGTACTCCAACCGGTTAGAGAGGCCGCTCTCAAACAGCGGACAGTGTGGGTTCGAATCCCACCTGGGGCACTTTTCCTTCAAGTCGAAGGTTGACACCAGGAGCGGATGTTCTCGTTCTAGTGAACATCCGCTTTTTGCTGCGCGCCATCGCGTTCACTCTCACAGAGTGTGCACATGTTCTTTCATGGCACACAGGTGCGACAGCAGGCGCTGACGCTGCTGCGCGAGGGCGCGAAGAACGCGGAGGTGGCGCACCGGCTCAACGTCCCACTCGGCACCATCGGCTACTGGAAGCACCTGGATCGCGCGAAACGCGGCGAGTGTCCAGGGAAACACGACCCGAAGTGCCCACGTTGCGACGGCCAGGACCTGGACCTCTCGGCGTACAGCTACCTGCTCGGCCTCTATCTGGGGGACGGCCACATCAGCCAGTACTCGGAGCACCGCGTACCCAACCTCATGATCACGTGCGACGAGTCATGGCCCGGCCTCATGGACGACTGCGAAGCAGCCATGCGCGCCGTCTTCCCCGACAACTCCGTCTGCCGAGTCCGCAAGGTCGGCTGCCGGAACGTGAAGGTCTACTCGAAGCACCTGCACTGCCTCTTCCCCCAACACGGCCCCGGCAGGAAACACGAGCGCTCCATCACCCTCCAACCGTGGCAACAGGCGATCGTCGACGCCCACCCCTGGAAATTCATCCGCGGCCTCATCCACTCCGACGGCTGCCGCATCACCAACTGGACGACTCGCCTCGTGGGCGGTGAACGCAAGCGCTACGAATACCCCCGGTACTTCTTCACCAACGTCTCCGACGACATCCGCCGGCTTTACACCGACACCCTCGACAAACTCGGCGTCGAGTGGACGCACTGCACCCGGCATGGCAATCCGTACAACATCTCCGTCGCGCGCAAAGCGTCAGTAGCCCTCCTCGACCTCCACGTAGGCCCCAAACACTGAACGCGAAGGGCCCCTCCGCCGGACAGAGGGGCCCGCGCCCGTTACTTCGGGCTGTCGTCCTCGCCGATGTGGTGCACGCGGACCATGTTCGTGGAGCCGGAGACGCCGGGCGGGGAGCCCGCCGTGATCACCACGACGTCGCCCTTCTCGCAGCGGCCGTACTTCAGCAGCAGCTCGTCCACCTGGTCGACCATCTTGTCCGTGGAGTCGACGTGCGGGCCGAGGAAGGTCTCGACGCCCCAGGTCAGGTTCAGCTGGGAGCGGGTGGCCGGTTCCGGGGTGAAGGCGAGCAGCGGGATCGGCGAGCGGTAGCGGGAGAGCCGGCGGACCGTGTCTCCGGACTGGGTGAAGGCGACCAGGAACTTCGCACCGAGGAAGTCGCCGATCTCGGCGGCGGCCCGGGCGACCGCGCCGCCCTGGGTGCGGGGCTTGTTGCTCTCGGTCAGCGGCGGCAGCCCCTTGGCGAGGATGTCCTCCTCGGCCGCCTCGACGATCTTCGCCATCGTCCGGACGGTCTCGATGGGGTACTTGCCGACGCTGGTCTCGCCGGAGAGCATCACCGCGTCCGTGCCGTCGATCACCGCGTTGGCCACATCGGAGGCCTCGGCGCGGGTGGGCCGGGAGTTGTCGATCATCGAGTCGAGCATCTGGGTGGCGACGATGACCGGCTTGGCGTTGCGCTTGGCCAGCTTGACGGCGCGCTTCTGGACGATCGGCACCTGCTCCAGCGGCATCTCCACGCCCAGGTCGCCGCGCGCGACCATGATGCCGTCGAAGGCGGCCACGATGGAGTCGATGTTCTCGACGGCCTGCGGCTTCTCCACCTTGGCGATCACGGGGAGGCGGCGGCCCTCCTCGGCCATGATGCGGTGGACGTCCTCGACGTCGCGGCCGCTGCGCACGAAGGACAGGGCGATGACGTCGAAGCCGGTGCGCAGTGCCCACCGCAGGTCGGCCTCGTCCTTGTCGGAGAGGGCCGGGACGGAGACGGCGACGCCGGGAAGGTTGAGGCCCTTGTGGTCGGAGATCATGCCGCCCTCGACGACCGTGGTGTGCACCCGGGGGCCGTCGACGTGGGTGACCTCCAGGCAGACCTTGCCGTCGTCGACGAGGACGCGCTCACCGGGGGTGACGTCGTCGGCCAGGCCGGCGTACGTCGTTCCGCACTGCCGGCGGTCGCCCTCGGCGCCCTCCTCGACGGTGATGACGAAGGTGTCGCCGCGTTCGAGGAGTACCGGCCCCTCGGTGAAGCTGCCGAGGCGGATCTTCGGGCCTTGAAGGTCGGCGAGCATCCCGACGCTGCGACCGGTCTCGTCGGAGGCCTTGCGGACACGCTGGTAGCGCTCCTCGTGCTCGGCGTAGTTGCCGTGGCTGAGGTTGAATCGGGCGACGTCCATTCCGGCCTCGACCAGGGCCTTGATCTGGTCGTACGAGTCGGTGGCGGGCCCCAGAGTACAAACGATCTTTGCTCGGCGCATGCTTCGAGCCTAGGCCTTACCGGCGGGTAGAGAATTGGCCGTACATGACGACCCAACAACCTTTGCGTGAAGGCCTATTGACAAGTGTTGAATTGTGCGGTGGCCCGCTCCGATGAGCATCTCGCATTTGTTGAATGCGGAGATCCCGGCGCTCATCCATTCGAAATACCGAACATTCGCTTCGGGGTCACAGCTCCGGCGGCGCCATCGTGAATTGCGCGCTGACCTGAGCGGTCACGCGCAGTTGCGGAGGTTCGAGATCGAGGGGCTCGGCGGGTTCGGCCATTTCGGCGGCGGCCGCCATTCGGCGGACCCCGCCGCCGAAAGCCGGCCGGCGCGGCTGAGGACCGTCGGCGCCCGTGTCGGCGAGCTCGACCAGGGCGGCCAGGGAGGTGCCGAGGGCGCTCGCGTACTCCCGGGCGCGCTGTACCGCCTCGGCGACCGCCTGCCGCCGGGCCTCGCCGTGCACGGGTGAGTCGGGGCGCAGCGACCACCAGGGGCCGTCGACCCGGGTCAGCTCCAAGTCGGCCAGTCTGGTGGTGAGTTCGCCGAGGACGGTGAAGTCGGTGAGCTCGGCGGTGAGCTGGACCCGGCCCTGGTAGCTGCGGACCCGTTCGCCGCGGCCGCGTTCGGCGAATTCGGGGGCGATGGAGAAGGCGCCGGTCGACAGACGGGCCACCGCCTCGCCGTAGGACTTGATCAGGTCGAGGGCGGCGCTGTTGCGGCGGGTGAGGTCGTCCAGGGTGGAGCGGCGGTCGCGGCCGCGGGCGCTCACCATGACGCCGATCCGGGCCAGCTCGGGCTCGACCTCGAGCTCGGCCTCGCCTCGTACGACGAGCAGGGGGGCCTCGGGTGTGCCGGCCGGTCGGCGGTCCTCGGGCGAGGGTGCGGTCATACGCCCCACTCTGTCACGCCATCCCCGGGTGTGCGCAGTGGAGTTCACAGTCCGGGTCACCAGATCGCAACCTCCCGGACCTGTTGCCGTAGGTCATGTTCAAGACAGAATCTACGCGCGTCGTTGACCATTTCCCGAGGAGATCAAGACATGCCCTTGAATCGCCGGAAGTTCCTGAAGAAGTCCGCCGCCACCGGGGCGGGAATGGCGGTCGCCGGAGCGGCGGCGGCTCCGGCGCAGGCCGCGCAGGCCGCCCCGAGGCCCGCCAAGCACCCCAAGCGGTACTCCCTGACCGTCATGGGCACCACCGACCTGCACGGAAACGTCTTCAACTGGGACTACTTCAAGGACGCGGAGTACACGGACGCCAAGGGCAACGCGCTGGGTCTGGCGCGGGTCTCGACCCTGGTGAACCAGGTGCGCGAGGAGAAGGGCCGCTGCAACACCCTGCTGCTGGACGCCGGTGACACCATCCAGGGCACGCCGCTGGCGTACTACTACGCCAAGGTCGACCCGATCACCGCCAAGGGCGGCCCGGTGCACCCGATGGCGCAGGCCATGAACGCGATCGGGTACGACGCGGCGGCGCTCGGCAACCACGAGTTCAACTACGGCATCGAGACCCTGCGCAGGTTCGAGGACCAGCTGCGCTTCCCGCTGCTCGGTGCCAACGCGGTCGACGCGAAGACCCTCAGGCCCGCCTTCCCGCCGTACTTCATGAAGAAGTTCCATGTCCCGGGCGCCCCGCCGGTCAAGGTCGCCGTGCTCGGTCTGACCAACCCGGGCATCGCGATCTGGGACAAGGCCTACGTCCAGGGCAAGCTGGCCTTCCCGGGTCTCGAGGAGCAGGCCGCGAAGTGGGTGCCCAGGCTGAAGGCGATGGGCGCGGACGTGGTCGTGGTCTCGGCCCACTCCGGCAGCTCGGGCACCTCGTCCTACGGCGACCAGGTGCCGTACGTCGAGAACGCGGCCGCGAACGTGGCGAGGCAGGTGCCGGGCATCGACGCCATCCTGGTGGGCCACGCGCATGTGGAGATCCCGGAGCTGAAGGTCACCAACGAGGCCACCGGGAAGACCGTCGTCCTCTCCGAGCCGCTGTGCTATGCCGAGCGCCTCACCGTCTTCGACATCGAGCTGGTGTTCTCCAAGGGCGGGTGGGAGGTGGAGTCGGTCGCCGCCTCGCTGCGCAACTCCAACACCGTCGCCGACGACCCGAAGATCACCCGGCTGCTGAAGGACGAGCACGCGAAGGTCGTCGAGTACGTCAACCAGGTCGTGGGCACCGCGACCGCGACCCTCACCACGGTCGAGGCGCGCTACAAGGACGCCCCGATCATCGACCTGATCACCAAGGTCCAGGAGGACGTGGTCAAGGCGGCCCTGGCGGGCACCGAGTACGCCGCGCTCGCGGTGCTCGCCCAGGCCTCGCCGTTCTCCCGGACCTCCCAGATCCCGGCCGGCGAGGTCACCATCCGGGACCTGTCGAGCCTGTACGTGTACGACAACACGCTGGTCGCCAAGTTGATGACGGGCGCTCAGGTCCGGGCGTACCTGGAGTACTCCGCGCAGTACTTCGTGCAGACGGCCGCCGGCGCCGTCGTCGACGTGGACAAGCTGACCAACGCGAACAACCGCCCGGACTACAACTACGACTATGTCTCGGGCCTTGGGTACGAGATCGACATCGCCCAGGCGGCCGGGTCCCGGATCAAGAACCTGACCTACAACGGTGCCGCCCTGGACGACGCCCAGCAGTTCGTGCTGGCGGTGAACAACTACCGCGCCAACGGCGGCGGCGCCTTCCCGCACGTCGCCTCGGCGAAGGAGCTGTGGTCGGAGTCGACGGAGATCCGCACCCGGATCGCGGAGTGGGTGACCGCCAAGGGCGTCCTGGACCCGAAGGACTTCGCGTCGGCGGACTGGAAGCTGACCCGTGACGGCACGCCGGTGTTCTGACGGGGGGCGGCGGGCGCCGGTCCTGGGACCGGCGCCCGTCACTCAGTCGGCCAGGGGGGTGAGCTGCCTCGGCCGCTGCCCGTTCTGCGTCGGAACCCTCTCCTCCGACCGCTCCAGGCCGAAGCTGGTGAAGGCCGTGCGGGCGGGCAGCGGGTAAGGCTCCTTGCCGGTGAGGGAGTTGAGGATGGTGGCGCTGCGCCAGGCGGCGAGGCCCAGGTCGGGCGCGCCGACGCCGTGGGTGTGGAGCTCGGCGTTCTGCACGTATGCCGATCCGGTCACGGACGGGTCGAGGAGGAGCCGGAACCGCTCGTCCACGCGCGGGCGTTCACTGCTGTCCCGGCGCAGATAGGGGTCGAGTCCGGCGAGCAGCCGGCCCAGGGGGCGCTCGCGGTAGCCGGTGGCCAGCACCACGGCGTCGGTGGCGAGCCGGGAGCGGCTGCCCTGCTGGAGGTGTTCCAGGTGGAGTTCGATCTTGGTGGTGGCGATGCGTCCGGCCGTACGGACCTGGACCCCGGGTGTGAGAACGGCGTCCGGC
Source organism: Streptomyces sp. NPDC058683 (assembly GCF_042716195.1). Taxonomy (NCBI): domain Bacteria; kingdom Bacillati; phylum Actinomycetota; class Actinomycetes; order Kitasatosporales; family Streptomycetaceae; genus Streptomyces; species Streptomyces sp. NPDC058683. The sequence continues at coordinate 110,267 of NZ_JBHXSK010000019.1, read as the reverse complement.
CAGCCGCCGTGCAGGGTGCGGCGGTAGAGCTCCTCGTGGATGGCGGCGATGGTGTCGGCGTCGATGCCGCGGTGCAGTCGCCACTGGGAGGCGACCAGCCGGTCCCGGACGGGCTCGGTCAGGGCGTGGAAGTAGCGGGTGTGGTCGGGCGTGAAGTGCTCCAGGCCGAGTTTGGAGTACTCCATGGGCGCGAAGGCCTCGCTGCGGCCGATCCAGTGCAGTTTCTCGCGGCCTGCCGGGCGGTGCCGCAGCAGGTCGAGGAAGACCTCGGCGCCGGACTGCCCGGAGCCGACGACGGTGACATGCTCGGCGGCGAGGAAGGCCTCGCGGTGGTCGAGGTAGTCGCCCGCGTGCACGACGGGCACGCCCGGTGCCTCCACCAGGGGCTTGAGCGGGTCGGGCACATGGGGAACGGTGCCGACCCCGAGCACGACGTTCTTCGTGTAGGTACGGCCCAGGGACTCGGCCTCCCCCTCGGCGTCGAGCTGGGTGAAGTCGACCTCGAACAGGTCCCGTTCGGAGTTCCAGCGGACCGCGTCCACCTGGTGCGAGAAACGCAGGCCGGGCAGGCTCTCGGCGACCCAGCGGCAGTACGCGTCGTACTCGGCGCGCTGGATGTGGAAGCGCTCGGCGAAGTAGAACGGGAAGAGCCGGTCGCGGGACTTGAGGTAGTTGAGGAACGACCAGGGGCTGGCGGGGTCGGCGAGGGTCACCAGGTCGGCGAGGAACGGGACCTGGATGGTGGCGCCGTCGATCAGCAGCCCGGGGTGCCAGTCGAAGCCGGGGCGCTGCTCGTAGAAGACGGCGTCCAGTTCGGCGAGCGGGTGGGCGAGGGCGGCCAGGGAGAGGTTGAACGGTCCGACGCCGATGCCGACCAGGTCGCGGGGTGCTTCCGGCTCCTGGTGTGGGGGGTTGGGCAGCGAGCTCATTGGGGCGTCGTTCCTTCCACGAGTTTGAGGAGGACGGCCAGGTCGTCCGGCCGGGTGTGGGGGTTGAGGAGGGTGGCCTTGAGCCAGAGCCGGCCGTCGAGCCGGGCCCGGCCGAGGACGGCCCGGCCGTCGTGCAGCAGCCTGCGCCGTATGCCGGCGATGTCGTCGTCGGTGGCTCCGGTGGGGCGGAACAGCACCGTGCTGATGTTCGGCCGGTCGTAGAGTTCGAAACCGGGGTGCTCCCGGACCAGGGCCGCGAACTCCCGGGCCCGTGCGCACACCTGGTCGATCAGCGCGCCGAGTCCGGAGCGGCCCAGGGTCCTGAGGGTGACCGCGATCTTGAGGATGTCGGGGCGCCGGGTGGTGCGCAGGGAGCGGCCGAGCAGGTCGGGGTAGCCGGCCTCGGTGTCGTCGTCGGCGTTGAGGTAGTCGGCGCGGTGGTGGAGTACGCCGAGCTCGGCCGGGCGGGCGATGGCGAGGAGGCCGGCGGCGACCGGCTGCCAGCCGAGTTTGTGCAGGTCGAGGGTGACGGTGTGGGCGCGCTCCAGGCCGGCGAGTTTGTCCCGGTGCCGGTCGCTGAAGGTGAGAGCGCCTCCGTAGGCGGCGTCGATGTGCAGCCGGGCGCCGTGGGCCGCGCACAGGCCCGCGATCTCGGGGAGCGGGTCGATGAGGCCGGCGTCGGTGGTACCGGCGGTCGCGGCCACGACGAACGGTTTCGGCAGGTGGGTGAGGGCGGCGTGCAGGGCGGCCGGGTCGAGGGTGCCGTTCGGCGCCGGGACCACGACCGGGTCGGGCAGGCCCAGCAGCCAGGCGGCCCGGGGCAGTGAGTGGTGGGCGTTGGCGCCGCAGACCAGCCGGACACCGCCGCCGAGGGCCTCGCGGGCGAGGAGCAGGGCGAGCTGGTTGGACTCGGTGCCGCCGCTGGTGACCACGGCGTCGGAGAGGCCGATGGCATGGGCGAGGGCGCGGGTGACCATGGCTTCCAGGGCGGAGGCCGCCGGGGCCTGGTCCCAGGAGTCCAGCGAGGGGTTGAGGGCGCTCGCGGCGAGGTCGGCGGCGGTGGCGACGGCGAGCGGCGGGCAGTGCAGATGCGCCGCGCACAGCGGGTCGGCGGGGTCGGCCGCGCCCGCCGCGAGGGCGGTCACCAGGGTGCGCAGGGCGTCGGGGTCGCCGTCGTCCGGGAGTACGTCCCCGACGGCGTCCGCGACCCGCTCGGCCACCGCCTCCGGTCCGCCCGCCGGCAGCGGTCCGCCGCGGGCCCGGCCGCCGTCGCGCAGCGCGTCGAGCACGGTGTCGAGCAGGGGCCGCAGGGCGTCGGGGCCCTGGGGTCCGGATGCGAGAGGCGGCGTACTCATGGGTCTCCTCGGGGCGCCGGCCGAAAGGGGTTGTCCGCGGGGGGAGTTCCAGCTTGTACGGGATTGGGTCTGCGCGCCCCCAAAGCTCAACGATCGAAACCCGAAAGTGGGTACTGCCGTGCGGGGAAAACGTGTCGGGGGCGGTGGGCGCGGGGCGCGTCGGAGCAGGCGGTGACAGGGCGTTGAGACCGGGGCTGACCGGGGTTAACGTCGGTCGGGTGGTTGACGCGTGGATGATCGACGTGCCCGGTGAGCGGGTGCTGGTGCGGGAGCCGCTGCCCTCGGACGAGGGGCCGCTCCTCGACCTGTTCGAGGCGTGCGAGGACTGGTTCGTGGCGGCGACGGGACTGCCGTCGGGGCCGGGCGACGTGCAGAGCCTGTTCTACGGGCTGCCCGAGGGCGCCGCCCCGGACGACAAGGTGCTGCTCGTGCTGGAGCGGGACGGGGTCGTCTCGGGGCTGGTGGACGCGGTACGCAACCATCCGGTGCCCGGCGCGGTCGCGGTGGGCCTGTTCCTGCTGGCGCCCTGGGCGCGGGGCCGGGGTCTCGGGCGGGCGCTGGCCGAGTCGCTGCTCGCGCATGCCGAGGGGGTCTCCCTGGTGACGGCGGGCGTGCCGCCGGGCTGGCGGTCCGGGGAGTGCTTCCTGGAGCGCCTCGGCTTCACGCTGGGCGCGGAGGCGCCCAGGGCGGCCGAGGTGGGCAACCGGCGCGCGGGACCCCGGGAAGGAGGCGTGCGCCGGGCGGAGCTGCGACTGGCGGCGGGCTGAGGGCTCTGGTCAGGCCTTCAGGGCTGGAAGTCGGTCGTGTGGTCCTTTGCCCACTGCTCGAAGGTGCGGGCCGGGCTGCCGGTGATCTCCTCGACCGCGGCGGTGATCTCGGGAGCGACGCCGACGGTGTCCGCGAAGGTCTTCAGGAGGCCCCTCACCAGCTCCGGCGGTGTCTGCGGGAAGAGCAGCGGGCCCGCCTCCGCCGGCCCCACCTCGACGAAGGTCAGGTCCCGGCCGACGGCCCGCCCGATCGCGGCGATCTGGTCGGTGTTGGTGGTGGCGGCGGGACCGGTGAGGCGGTGGACGGCGCCCTCGTGGCCGTCGTCGAGGAGGGCGCGTTCCGCGACGGCGGCGATGTCGTCCTCGTGGATGGGTGCCGTGAGCATGTCGGCGAAGACACCGCGGACGGTGTGGCCGGCCCGGATCTGAGGCGCCCACTGGAGGGCGTTGGTGGCGAACGCGTTGGGGCGCAGGAACGTCCAGGCGAGGCCGCTGTCGCGGATCTGCCGCTCGGCGGTGGCGTGCATGGCGTGGATCGGGTGGGTCGCGTCGGCTCCCTCGCGGATGATCCCGGAGGAGAGCAGGACGACCTGCCGCACTCCGGCCGTGCGGGCCGCGTCCAGCAGCTCGGGCATCCGGCCGCCGGCGCCCTGGACGTACAGGAAGACCTTGTCCGCGCCCTCGAACAGGGCGCCCAGGTCGTCGGGCCGGAACTCCACGACGTCGGCCTTGTCGGGCAGTCCGGCCCGCTCCGGGGCACGGGTGAGCGCCCGCACGGGCCGCCCGGCGGCGACGAGACGGCCGACGAGGGCACGGCCGACGTTGCCGGTGGCACCGGTCACTACGATCACAGGTCTCTCCTTGGGGCTCTGGCCGTTCTTGACGACCGAGCCTAGGAGCGGCGGCCGGCCCCCGCATCGTCATCAGGGACCAGCCGCACCCGTGTCGCCCTACGTCGGCGGCCCTACGCCTCGCGGACCCGCAATGCCCGCTCCAGGTCGTCGAGTTCGTCGGTCAGGCGGCGGCGCAGGGCCGTGACCGGGTCGGCGTCGCGCAGACAGGCCCGGCCCAGGGCGAGGTTCTCGGCGTCGACGGCGTGGGAGGGGAAGGCCTCGCGGCCGGCGACGGCGGCGATGGCGGGGCCGCGCCGGGCGGCGACGGCGGCCGCGTCCTGGTAGTAGCGCGGCACGTACTCCCGGACCAGGTCGGCCTGTTCGGGGTGCCAGAAGCCCTGGGCGGTGGCGGTGAAGAGGTAGTTGGACAGGTCGTCGCCGGTGAACATCGCCTCCCAGGCCCTGCGCTTGGCCTCGGGGTCGGGCAGCGCGGCCCGGCAGCGGGCGGCGCCCTCCTGGCCGCTGGCGCTGGGGTCGCGGGCCAGCTCGGCGGCGATCTGCGTCTCGTCGGTGGCGCCGAGGACGGCGAGCCGGCTCAGGATGCGCCAGCGCAGCTCGGGGTCGAGCTCGGGCCCGCCCGGCACGGTGCCCTCGGCGAGCCAGGCGGCGATGGCGTCGGGGTGGGCGGCCGCGCGGATGAAGTGCCGTACGGCGATCAGGCGCAGGCCGGGGTTGTCGCCGTCCTCGGTGCGCCGGATGAAGTCGCGGCACAGGGCGGAGACGGTGGCGAGGGCGGCCGGGCGGTCCTCCGGCCTGAGGTACCGGTCGACGACATGGACCGAGGTGAAGGCCAGCACGCCCTGGACGAGGGCGAGGTCGGTCTCGCGCGGGAGATGGGCCCGGGCGGTCTCCAGGTAGTCCGCGGGCGGGAGCTCGCCGTCGCGGACCGCGTCCCGCAGGGCGTTCCATACCACCGCGCGGGCGAGCGGGTCGGGCAGGCCGGACAGGGCGGCGCGGACGGTCCTGGCGGACTCGGTGTCGAAGCGGATCTTGGCGTAGGTCAGGTCGCCGTCGTTGAGCAGGAGCAGCGCGGGGCGCTTGCCGAGGTCCTGCGGGGCGCTCTGCGGGATGTCGAGGTCGATGCGCTCGCGCAGGGTGAGCCGGCCCTCGTCGGCGAGGTCCCGGTCGTAGACGCCGACGCAGACGCGGTGCGGGCGGCTGCCGGTGCGCTCGACGGTGAGGGTGCGGGTGCCGTCGGGGGCGGTGGCCAGGACCGGGGTGAGGGTGTCGACGCCGGTGGTGCGCAGCCAGGCGTCGGCCCAGGCGTGCACGTCGCGTTCGGTGGCGGCGGCGAGGGAGTCGATGAAGTCGGCGAGGGTGGCGTTGCCGAACCGGTGCCGCCGGAAGTGGATGTTGATGCCGGCGAGAAAGTCCTTCTCGCCCATCCAGGCGACCAGCTGGCGCAGCGCGGAGGCGCCCTTGGCGTAGGAGATGCCGTCGAAGTTGAGCAGGGCGGCGGCGGTGTCGTCGACGGCCTCGGGGGCGACCGGGTGGGTGGAGGGGCGCTGATCGGCGTCGTAGCCCCAGGCCTTGCGGGACACCCCGAAGTCGACCCAGGTCTCGGTGAAGCGGGTGGCCTCGGTGAGGGTCTGGTAGCCCATGTACTCGGCGAACGACTCGTTCAGCCAGATGTCGTCCCACCACTTCAGGGTGACGAGGTCGCCGAACCACATGTGGGCCATCTCGTGGGCGATGACCATGGCACGGGTCTGCCGCTCGGTGTCGGTGACGGCGGAGCGGTAGACGTACTCGTCGCGGAAGGTGACCAGGCCGGGGTTCTCCATGGCGCCGGCGTTGAACTCGGGGACGAACGCCTGGTCGTAGGAGTCGAAGGGGTAGGGCTCCTCGAACTTCTCGTGGTAGCGGTCGTAGCACGCGCGCGTGATGTCGAGGATCTCCTCGGCGTCGGCGTCGAGGTGCGGTGCGAGCGAGCGGCGGCAGTGGATGCCGAAGGGCAGGCCGCGGTGCTCGGTGCGCACCGAGTGCCAGGGGCCGGCGGCGACGGCGACCAGGTAGGTGGCGATCAGCGGGGTGGCGGCGGCCCGCCAGCGGCCCTCGCCGAGGTGCTCGGTGACCCCGTTGGCGAGCACGGTCCAGTCCTCGGGGACCTTGACGGACAGCTCGAAGACGGCCTTCAGGTCGGGCTGGTCGAAGGCGGCGAAGACGCGCTGTACGTCGTCCAGGAAGAGCTGCGTGTAGACGTACGTCTCGTCGTCCGTGGGGTCGGTGAAGCGGTGCATGCCCTCGCCGGTGCGGGAGTAGCGCATCGTGGCGTCGACGCGCAGCTCGTGCTCCCCGGCGGTGAGGTTCTTCAGGGGCAGCCGGTCCTGGTCCAGCGCCCCGGGGTCGAGGGGCTGTCCGTCGAGACTGACGGCGCGCAGTTCGACGGGCTTCATCTCGACGAAGGTGTCGCCGTCGGACCGGGCCGTGAACCTGATCACTGTTCGGGAGTCGAAGGTCTCGTCCCCGGTGGTCAGGTCGAGGTCGATCGTGTAGCGGTGGACGTCGAGGAGCTCGGCGCGGCTCTGCGCTTCGTCGCGAGTCAGTACGGACATGCGGGCCATGCTGCCCGATGACACCGACAACGCACAGAGGCGGGAGCGGTACGCGGCTTATGTCCGCTCACCGGCCGTGCGGCGGGACGGGGCGGCGCTGGTGGGCGCGGTGCGGCCGGCGGCCGGCCCGGCCGTTGAGCACCTGTCCGAGCGCCTCGCAACCGCCGGTGGCCCGGCGGGGCCGGGCGCTCTACGGGGCGTGGGGCCGGGTCAGTGCGCGTCCGCCGGCCGGCCGCCGACGGTGTCCTCGGCGATGGACTCGTGGTGTCTGATCACCTCGGCGATGATGAAGTTCAGGAACTTCTCGGCGAAGGCGGGGTCGAGCTTGGCGTTCTCGGCGAGGGCGCGCAGCCGGGCGATCTGGCGGGCCTCGCGGGCCGGGTCCGCCGGGGGCAGCCGGTGGACCGCCTTGAGGCGGCCGACCTGCTGGGTGGCCTTGAAGCGTTCGGCGAGCATGTGGACGACGGCCGCGTCGATGTTGTCGATGCTGTCGCGCAGCCGGCCGAGCTCGGCGCGGACGGCAGGGTCGACGTCACCGGTACCGGTGTTGCTGGTGGTCATGGGCGTCAACCCTAAGGGGACGACCGCGTGATCACTAAGGGCCCTCGTCGAGGCCGTCCTCGTCCAGGGCGTCGTTCCAGTCGTCGGGGACGGCGCGGCTCTGCTGGGCGCGGAAGCGTACGGGGGCCATGCCGACGCGGCGGGTGAACAGGCGGGAGAAGTAGGCCGGGTCGTCGTAGCCGACGCGGCGGGCGACGGCGGCGACGGCGAGCTCGGTGGTGGCGAGGAGTTCCTGGGCGCGGCCGAGCCGGATGCCGATCAGATAGTCCTTGGGGCTGCACCCGGCGATCCGGCGGACGGCGGTACGCAGCTCGGCCGGGGTCATGCCGTGCCGGGCCGCATGGTCGGCGACGGTCATGCCCGTGCAGGCGTCCCGGGCGAGCGCCGGCAGCACCGGGTCGCCGTCGGGGGCGAGGTCGGCACGCGCGCGGCGCAGGGCGACCAGCAGTTCGTGCACGGCGGCACCGGTCTCGACCTCCAGGAGGGGGTTGCCGCGGCGGGCGGCCCTGGCGATACGGGCGATGACGTCCCGGGGTCCGGCGGCGTCCGCCAGGGGCACCACGGGCCGCTCGGGCTCGATGTAGCCGAGCTCCGTGTAGGTGGCGGTGTCGGGCCCGGTGAAGGTCACGAAGGCCTCGTCCCAGCCGCTGTCGGGGTCGGGCCCGTAGTGGTGCGGGACGCCCGGCGTCAGCCACACCAGCGCGGGCGCGGTGACCGGCGTACGGCGCCCGTCGGGTGTGCGGTACCAGCCCCGGCCGGAGCTGATCACCACGGCGACGTGCCCGTCGAGCACGCGCGGGCCGACGGCGGGCACCGCGCCGTACTGGAGGCCGACGCCCTGGCAGACCAGGCCGAGGCGGTGGTGGACGGGGCCGGGTGTGAAGAACCGCATCCAGGTGCGGAAGATCGGCGCCCCTGCCGGCACTGCGCGCTCCTTCTGCTCGGCTCTTCAGTCCAACTGCTGCCGATCTTTGTCCATGGTCTCGGCGCCCGCCAGGGGGCCAAGGTGAGCCTATGAGCGACTTCACGGTGGGCGAAACGGATTTCCTGCTCGACGGCCGCCCGGTACGCGTGCTGTCCGGCGCGCTGCACTATTTCCGGGTGCACGAGGAGCAGTGGGACCACAGGCTGGCGCTGCTGCGGGCCATGGGGCTGAACTGCGTGGAGACGTACGTCCCGTGGAACCTGCACGAGCCGCGTCCGGGCTCCTTCCAGGACGTCGGGGCCCTCGGCCGCTTCCTGGACGCGGCGCGGGAGGCGGGCCTGTGGGCGATCGTGCGCCCGGGGCCGTACATCTGCGCGGAGTGGGAGAACGGCGGTCTGCCGCACTGGGTGACGGGCGAGCTCGGCGCGCGGGCACGCACGCGTGACGAGCGTTTCCTCCAGTACGTGGACCGCTGGTTCCAGCGGCTGCTGTCCGAGGTCGTGCCCCGGCAGCTGGACCGGGGCGGCCCGGTGATCATGGTCCAGGTCGAGAACGAGTACGGCAGCTACGGCTCCGACGCCGACTACCTGGCCCATCTCACCGAGCTGCTGCGCGCGCAGGGCGTCACCGTGCCGCTGTTCACCTCGGACGGCCCCGAGGACCACATGCTCACCGGCGGCTCGGTCCCGGGGCTGCTCGCGACGGTGAACTTCGGCTCCCACGCGCGCGTGGCCTTCGAGACCCTGCGCCGGCACCAGCCGCGGGGCCCGCTGATGTGCATGGAGTTCTGGTGCGGCTGGTTCGACCACTGGGGCGGCGAACACGTCGTACGGGACGCCGGGGACGCGACGGCGGCACTGCGGGAGATCCTCGACTGCGGGGCCTCCGTGAACGTCTACATGGCGCACGGCGGCACCAACTTCGCCGGCTGGGCGGGCGCCAACCGGCCCGGCGGCGACCTGCACGAGGGCCCGCTGGAGGCGGACGTGACGTCGTACGACTACGACGCGCCGATCGACGAGTACGGCCGCCCCACGGAGAAGTTCCGGCGCTTCCGCGAGGTGCTGGCCGAGTACCACGCCGGGCCCCTGCCCGAACCGCCGCCCGCGCCCGCCGGGTTGGTCGCGGCGGCCGACGTGACGGTCACCGGCTGGGCCTCCCTGGCCGGCGTCCTGGAAGCGCTCGGCGGCCCGGAACGCGTCCACGCCGTCCCGCCCACCTTCGAGGAGCTGGGCATCGGCCGGGGCCTGGTCCGCTACGCGGCGGACGTGCCGGGACCCCGCCGGCCGTATCCGCTCACCGCGCGAGGGCTGCGCGATCTGGCCGTCGTGTACGTCGACGGGGAGCGGGCCGGCGTGCTCACCGAGGAGGAGCCCCAGCTCAAGGAGCCGATCGCCGGCCCCGCGCGCGTGGAGCTCTGGGTGGAGTCCCTGGGCCGCGTCAACTACGGCCCCCGCTCGGGCGAGACGAAGGGCATCACCGGCGGCCTCCTGCACGAACGCCAGTTCCTGCACGGGGTACGCGCGCGGGGGCTGGATCTGGACGCATTCGAGGGGGGTGTGGAGGCGGTTGCCTTCGGCTCGCTCCCGGAGGACGGCACGCCCGGGCTCTACCGAGGCACGGTGACGGTCCACGGCGCCGGGGACGCCCGCCTGGAACTCCCCGGCTGGACCCGGGGCTTCGTCTGGATCAACGGCTTCAACCTGGGCCGGTACTGGTCGGCGGGCCCGCAGGAGTCGCTGTACGTGCCGGGTCCGGTGCTGAGGGAGGGCGAGAACGAGGTGTGGGTTCTGGAACTTCAGGGATCTGAGCAGCAAACGGCGCGGGTGGCGCCTCTTTAGGGGCGCGCGGGTGGCGCCCCTTCGGGGGCGCGGGGAACTGCGCGATCAACCCCCACCGGCCAGCAGGTTCCGAACAACCCTCCGGCCCCCGTTTTCGTCCACCCCCGCATACAGTGGAAAAAAGCTCCGGCGGCGTCTGTGGGGGTGACGTGGCGAACGGCGGCCCGGTAGAACACGGCTACCCGCACCTGGACACCGTGCGGGCCGCCATCACGGCGTTGTACCGGCGCCTGTCGTACGACACCGTCCAGACCTTCGCCACCAGCGTGCTCCCCGCCGACGTGGCGTTCTGCGACACCGACGACCTCCACCTCGGCGCCCAGCGGGTCGCCCACGAGATGGTCCGGCACTTCCGGCTGCCGGACGCCCGGATGATCGTCGGCTTCCGGGAGATGACGCACGCGGCGAACGTCGAACTCACCGCGGGCCCCGAGTACTTCGTCGAGCTGAACGACCGTTTCCGCACCCACCGCAGGGACATCGGCGCGGCCCTCGCCCACGAGGTGATGCACGTCTATCTGCACCGGCTGGACCTGTCCTTCCCGGGCACCCCGGCGAACGAGATCCTCACGGACACGGCGACCACCTACCTGGGCGCGGGCTGGCTGCTGCTCGACGCCTACCGGGAGCACGGGGAGGCGTCCCAGAAGCTCGGCTACCTCACCCCGGAGGAGTTCGGCTACGTCCTGGCCAAGCGTTCCCTCGTCTTCCACGAGGACCCGTCCGTGTGGTTCACCAGCCCGCAGGCCTACACGGCGTACGAGAAGGGCATGGCCCGGGCCCGCCGGGACGAGGAGCAGCCGCCGCTGACCGCGGCGGGCTGGGCGGGCCGCCGCCGCTACGCCCGGGACCGCCGGCACGCCCCCGCGGCCCCGGCCCCGCAGTCCGGCACCCCCTACGCCTTCACCCCCGACGGCGTCGGTCGACTGCGGGTCTCGTTCCCGTGCCCGACCTGCCACCAGCGGATCAGGGTGCCGGTACGGGGCCGGGTCCGGGCCCGCTGCTCGCTGTGCCGGACGGTACTGGAGTGCGACACGTAGAGACCGGCCCGCCGGTCAGGCTCCGTACACCGCCCCCGGCGCCGCCGCCTCGGCCAGCAGTTTCAGTGCGGTCTCCCCCGCCTCGGCCGGGGTCCGGCGGGCTCCCTTGTCGGCGGTCGGCCCCGCTCGCCAGCCCTCCATGACGGTGATCCGGCCGCCCTCGGTCTCGAACACCCGCCCGGTGACTTGGGCGCTCGCGGCGGAGCCCAGCCAGACCACGAGCGGGGAGACGTTCTCCGGGGCCATGGCGTCGAAGCCGGAGCCGGGGGCGGCCATGGTCGCGGCGAACGTGCGCTCGGTCATACGGGTGCGGGCGGCCGGGGCGACGGCGTTGACCTGGACGCCGTAGCGGGCCAGTTCGGCGGCCGCGACCAGGGTGAGGCCGACGATGCCGGCCTTGGCGGCGCTGTAGTTGCCCTGCCCGACCGAGCCCAGCAGGCCGGCTCCGCTGCTGGTGTTGACGATCCGGGCCACCGGGGTGCGGCCCGCCTTGGCCTCGGCCCGCCAGTGCGCGGCCGCGTGCCGCAGCGGCAGGAAGTGACCCTTGAGGTGCACCCGCATGACCGCGTCCCAGTCGTCCTCGCCGAGGTTGACGAGCATGCGGTCGCGCAGGAACCCGGCGTTGTTCACGAGGGTGTCGAGCCGGCCGTAGGTCTCGACGGCCGTTCCGATCAGCGAGGCGGCCCCGGCGGTGGTCGCGATGTCACCGCCGTGCGCGACCGCCTCGCCGCCGGCCGCGCGGATCTCGTCCACGACGGCCCCGGCGGGATGGTCCGGCCCCGGCACGCCGTCGAGGCCGACACCGAGGTCGTTGACGACGACCCGGGCGCCCTCGGCGGCGAAGGCCAGCGCGTGGGCCCGGCCGAGCCCGCGCCCGGCGCCGGTGACGACCACGACCCGGCCCGTGCAGATTCCGCTCATCTCAGTCCTCCTTGTCGGACGGCTTGTTGGCAGTCGCGGCGTCGAGAAAGGGGGGCCGTTCCCCGCCGCCGTGCACGAGCAGGCTCGCCCCGCTGATGTAGGCGGCCGCGTCGGAGGCGAGGAAGACGGCGGCGGCGCCGATGTCGGACGGGGCGGCGAGGCGGCCCAGCGGGACGGTGCGGGAGACGGCGTCGACGCCGTCCTGGCCGCCGTAGTGGAGGTGGGCCAGCTCGGTGCGGACCATGCCGACGACCAGCGTGTTGACCCGGACCTCCGGCGCCCACTCCACCGCCATGGACCGGGCGAGGTTCTCCAGTCCCGCCTTGGCCGCGCCGTAGGCGGCGGAGCCCGGCGAGGGGCGGCCGCCGCTGACACTGCCGATCATCACCACGGCGCCCCGGGCCCGTCGCAGGTGCTCGTAGGCGGCGAGGGAGGCGGTCAGCGGGGTGAGGAGGTTCAGCTCGATCACCCGGGCGTGCCGCTCGGCGTCCGCTTCGGCGAGCCGCCGGTAGGGGGTGCCGCCCGCGTTGTTGACGAGCACGTCGACCCGGGGCAGGGCGTCGAAGAAGGCGCGCACGGCGGGCGGGTCGCGCAGGTCGAGGGGGGTGAACTCGATGCCGTCGAGGGGTTGTCCGGGCGGCCGGCGGGCACAGGTCAGAACGTGTGCGCCGGCCTCGGCGAAGGCCCGGGCGATTCCGGCGCCCACGCCCCTGGTACCGCCGGTGACCACGACGGTCCGGCCGCGCAGCGAGTCGTCCACAGGGCCTCGTTCCGGGTTTTCCACAGGGCCTCCCGCTTGCTCGCAGCGGCTGCTAGCTTCGAAGCCTCACACCTAACAAATGTTTGGTGGAAAGGCAGCTGAGTGCGAAGGTAGCTGATGCGTCCATGGGTGTCTCCACCTCGTTTCCGGAAAAGGGCGTCGCGCTGGTCACGGTCGACCACCCGCCGGTGAACGCGCTGCCGGTGCGCGGCTGGTTCGCGCTGGCGGACGCGGTGCGCGCGGCGGGCCGCGACCCCGAAACCCGGTGTGTGGTGCTGGCCGCGCAGGGCCGCGGTTTCAACGCGGGCGTGGACATCAAGGAGATACAGGCGGACGGGAACGAGGCGCTGCTCGGCGCCAACCGGGCCTGCGCGGAGGCCTTCGCGGCGGTGTACGAGTGCGAGACCCCGGTGGTGGCGGCCGTGCACGGCTTCTGTCTGGGCGGCGGGATAGGCCTGGTGGGCAACGCGGACGCGATCGTGGCGAGCGAGGACGCCGTCTTCGGGCTGCCCGAGCTGGACCGGGGCGCGCTGGGCGCGGCCACGCATCTGGCCCGGCTGGTCCCGCCGCATCTGATGCGGACGCTGTACTACACCTCGCGCACAGCGACGGCGGCCCAGCTGCACGCCCACGGCTCGGTGTGGCGGGTGGTGCCGCGCGGGGAACTGTTCTCGGCGGCACTGGAGCTGGCCCGGGAGATAGCCGCCAAGGACGGCCGGCTGCTGCGCCTGGCCAAGGCCGCCATCAACGGCATCGACCCCGTCGACGTGCGGCGCAGCTACCGATGGGAACAGGGTTTCACCTTCGAGGCCGCCCTCAGCGGGGTGGCCGACCGGGTCCGTGACACCTTCGGGAAGGAGGGTGCGGGGAGTGACTGACAAGACGATGACCGCCGACGAGGCCGTCGCCCGGCTGACCAGCGGCATGACCCTCGGCATCGGCGGCTGGGGTTCCCGACGCAAGCCGATGTCCCTGGTCAGAGCCGTACTCCGGAGCGGCATCGACGACCTCACCGTGGTCTCCTACGGCGGCCCGGACGTCGGGATGCTGGTCGCGGCCGGCCGGGTGCGCAGGCTGGTGACGGCCTTCGTCACCCTCGACTCCATCCCGCTGGAACCGCACTACCGGGCGGCGCGCGAGCGCGCGGCGTTCGAGCTGACGGAGGTCGACGAGGGCATGTTCATGTGGGGCCTGCGCGCGGCCGCGAACCGGCTGCCCTTCCTGCCGGTGCGCGCGGGGCTCGGCTCGGACGTCATGCGGGTCAACCCCGGCCTGCGGACGGTGACGTCGCCGTACGACGACGGGGAGACGTTCGTGGCGATGCCCGCCCTGCGCCTGGACGCGGCCCTGGTCCACGTCAACCGCGCCGACCGGCTGGGCAACGGGCAGTATCTGGGCCCGGACCCGTACTTCGACGACCTGTTCTGCGAGGCGGCGGACACCGCCTATGTCTCCTGCGAACAGATCGTGGACACGGCCGAGTTGACGAAGGCGGCGGCCGCGCAGTCGCTGCTGGTCAAGCGGCTGCACGTGACGGGGGTCGTGGAGGCCCCGGGCGGTGCGCACTTCACCTCCTGCGCCCCGGACTACGGGCGGGACGAGGGCTTCCAGCGGCTGTACGCGAGGACCCCGTGGGCGGAGTTCTCCGAGCGGTTCCTGGCCGGGGACGAGCAGGCCTACCGCTCGGCGGTGCGGGACTGGCAGGAGGAGCAGGGCTGATGGACGTACTGCGCGCCGACTACTGTGTCATCGCCTGCGCCGAGGCCTGGCGCGGCTCCGGTGAGATCCTGGCGAGCCCGATGGGTCTGATCCCCTCCCTGGGCGCCCGGCTGGCCCGGCTCACCTTCGCCCCCGACCTGCTGCTGACCGACGGCGAGGCCCTGCTGGTCCGCCCGGACGGCACCCCCGAGGGCTGGCTGCCCTACCGGCAGCACCTCACCCTGGTGGCCGGTGGCCGCCGGCACGTGATGATGGGCGCGAGCCAGCTCGACCGGTACGGCAACCAGAACATCTCGGCCATCGGTGACTGGTCCCGGCCCCGCCGCCAGCTGCTCGGCGTGCGCGGCGCTCCCCTCAACACACTGAACAACCCGACGAGTTACTGGGTCCCGAAGCACTCCCGGCGGGTGTTCGTGGCGAAGGTCGACATGGTGTGCGGGGTGGGGTACGACCGGGTGGCCGAGCACCCGGGCACGGAACGCTTCCACCGCATCCCGAGGGTCGTCACCGACCTCGGCGTCTTCGACTTCGAGACCCCGGACCGCTCGATGCGGCTGGCCGCACTGCATCCGGGGGTGAGCGTCGGCCAGGTGCGGGAGGCCACGGACTTCGAGCTCGCCGTCCCGGACGAGGTGCCGTACACCCGCGAACCGGGCCCGGAGGAGCTGCGGCTGATCCATGAGGTGCTGGATCCCGGCGGGGCGCGGACGAAGGAGGTCGCGGGCTGATGGAGACCGCACTCACCCGGCTGGTCGGGGTCCGGTATCCGATCGTGCAGACGGGGATGGGCTGGGTGGCGGGCCCCCGTCTGGTCTCCGCGACGGCCAACGCCGGGGCTCTGGGCATCCTGGCCTCCGCGACGATGACCCTCGACCAGCTGCGTGCCGCGATAGCCGAGGTGCGATGCCGTACGGACGCCCCGTTCGGGGTGAATCTGCGGGCGGACGCGGCCGACGCCGGCGACCGGGTCCGGCTGATCGTCGACGGGGGCGTGCGGGTGGCGTCCTTCGCGCTCGCGCCCTCCCCCGAGCTGATCACCGAGTTGAAGGGGGCGGGCGTGGTGGTGATCCCCTCCGTCGGGGCGCGGCGGCACGCCGAGAAGGTCGCGGCGTGGGGCGCGGACGCGGTGATCGTGCAGGGCGGTGAGGGCGGCGGGCACACCGGGGAGGTGGCGACGAGCGTGCTGCTGCCGCAGGTGGTGGACGCGGTGCGGATACCGGTGGTGGCCGCCGGGGGTTTCTTCGACGGGCGTGGACTGGTGGCGGCGCTGGCGTACGGGGCGGCGGGGGTCGCGATGGGGACCCGTTTCCTGCTCACCTCGGACTCGACGGTGCCGAACGCGGTGAAGGCGAGGTATCTGGCGGCGACGGTCAAGGACGTCACGGTGACCAGGGCGGTGGACGGGCTGCCGCACCGGATGCTGCGGACCCCGCTGGTCGACTCCCTGGAGAACACCGGCCGGACGCGACGGCTGCTGCGGGCCGTGCGCCATGCGGCCGCCTTCCGGAGACTCTCCGGGCTGACCTGGCGGCAGATGGTCCGCGACGGTCTGGCCCTGCGGCACGGCAAGGACCTGTCCTGGAGTCAGGTACTGCTCGCCGCCAACACCCCGATGCTGCTCAGATCGGCGATGGTGGACGGCCGCACGGATCTCGGGGTGATGGCGTCCGGGCAGGTCGCCGGGCTGATCGACGACCTGCCGTCGTGCGCGGAGCTGATAGCACGCGTCATGAAGGAGGCGGACGAGGTGGTGCGGGGACTGGAGGGGCTCAGAGCCGCTCGATGATCGTCACGTTGGCCTGGCCGCCGCCCTCGCACATCGTCTGGAGGCCGAAGCGGCCGCCGGTGCGTTCCAGTTCGTGCAGGAGGGTGGTCATCAGCCTGACGCCGGTGGCGCCGAGGGGGTGGCCGAGGGCGATCGCGCCGCCGTTGACGTTGACCTTGGCGGGGTCGGCGCCGGTCTCCTTGAGCCAGGCCAGGACGACCGGGGCGAAGGCCTCGTTGATCTCGACGAGGTCGATGGCGTCGATGGTCAGGCCGGTCTTCTTCAGGGCGTGCGCGGTGGCCGGGATGGGGGCGGAGAGCATCCGGATGGGGTCCTCGCCGCGGACGGAGAGGTGGTGGACGCGGGCGCGGGGGCGCAGTCCGTGTTCGCGGACGGCCCGTTCGGAGGCGAGCAGCATCGCGGCGGCGCCGTCGGAGACCTGGGAGGAGCAGGCGGCGGTGATGGTGCCGCCGTCGACGACCGGCTTGAGGGCGGCCATCTTCTCCAGGGAGGTGTCCCGGCGCGGCCCCTCGTCCACGGCGACCGGGCCGTAGGGCACGCTCTCGCGCTCGAAGCGGCCCTCGTCGATGGCGCGCAGTGCCCTCCGGTGGGAGTTCAGGGCGAACTCCTCCTGGTCCCGGCGGGTGATGCCCCACTTGGCGGCGATCATCTCGGCGCCGGCGAACTGGTTGACGGGCTGCCGGCCGTACCGGGCCCGCCAGCCCTCGCTGCCCAGGAAGGGGCCCTCGGTCAGCCCCAGCGGCTCGGCGGCCTGCCGGGAGGCGAAGGCGATCGGGATCTGCGACATGTTCTGGACACCGCCCGCGACCACCAGGTCCTGGGTGCCGGAGAGCACGGCCTGCGCGGCGAAGTGCACGGCCTGCTGGGAGGAGCCGCACTGCCGGTCGACGGTCACACCCGGCACCTCCTCGGGCAGCCCGGCCGCCAGCCAGGCGGTCCGGGCGATGTCACCGGCCTGCGGTCCGACCGCGTCGAGGCAGCCGAAGACGACGTCCTCGACGGCCGCCGGGTCGATGCCCGACCGCTGGACCAGGGCGGTCAGCACATGGGCGCCCAGATCGGCCGGGTGGACCCCGCTCAGTCCGCCCCGGCGCCGCCCGACGGGCGTACGCACCGCTTCGACTATGTAGGCCTCGGCCATGTCAGCAACTCCCTGACCAGAAAGGGGTTTTCAGCGAATGGGTGAGCTACTCACGGACGGCGATCCCGTCCAGCACCATCGACAGGTACTGCCGGGCGATCTCCTCCGGGCTGTGCTGTCCGCCGGGCCGGTACCAGGAGGCGGCGACCCACACGGTGTCGCGCACGAACCGGTAGGTGAGGCGGACGTCGAGGTCGGCGCGGAAGACGCGTGCGGCGACCCCGTGCTCCAGCGTGGACAGCCACGCCTTCTCGAACTTGCGCTGCGACTCGGCAAGGAAGGTGAATCTCTCCTGCGCGACCAGTTGCCTGCTCTCCTTCTGGTAGATCGCGACGGCGGCGCGGTGCCGGTCGATCTCCCGGAAGGACTCGGTGACCAGGGCTTCGAGGGTCTCGCGGGGACCGAGTCCGGCGTCCAGGACGGTGTCGTAGCCGCCCCAGAGCTCGTCGAGGAAGGTCCGCAGAATCTCCTCCAGCATCGATTCCTTGGAGTCGAAGTGGTAGTAGAGGCTGCCCGCGAGCATGCCCGCGTGGTCCGCGATCTTGCGTACGGTGGTGGCGTTGTAGCCCTGCTCGGCGAAGACCTCGGCGGCGGTTTCGAGGAGTTCGCGGCGCCGGGCGGGGGCCGCGGTCACCTGGGGCTTCTTCTTGGTCGGCACGGGTCCATTGTGAGCACTCCGGTGGTCAGGGATGCTGACTGCTGACGGAGACGACCTCTCCCGTGAGGTAGGAGGAGTAGCCGGACGCCAGGAAGACGATCGTGTTGGCCACTTCCCAGGGCTCGGCGTACCGCCCGAAGGCCTCGCGCGCGGTCAGCTCCTCCAGCAGTTCGGCGGAGGTCACCTTCACCAGGTGCGGATGCATGGCGAGGCTGGGCGCCACGGCGTTGACCCGCACCCCGTACTCGGCCGCCTCGATCGCCGCGCACCGGGTCAGCGCCATCACCCCGGCCTTGGCGGCGGCGTAGTGCGCCTGGCCGGCCTGGGCACGCCACCCGACGACGGAGGAGTTGTTGACGACGACCCCGCCCCGTCCGCTCTCGCGGAAGAGCCGCAGGGCGGCGCGCAGGCACCGGAAGGTGCCGTTGAGAGTGACGTCCAGGACTCGCGCCCACTGCTCGTCGTCCATGTCGACCAGGGCCGAAGTACCGCCCAGACCGGCGTTGTTGACGACAATGTCCAGCCGCCCGTGGTCCCGTACGGCGGTCTCGAACAGGGCCCGCACCTGCCCCTCGTCGGTCACGTCACAGGGCACCGCGGTCACGGCGCCCGGATGCGCACCCGCCAGCTCGGCCTCGTACTCCTTCAGCCGTCGCGTGTGCGCGTCGCTGATCAGTACGCGCGCGCCCTCCTCCAGGAAGCGGCGTGCGGTGGCACCGCCGATCCCCGCCCCGGCCGCGGCGGTGACGACGGCGGTGCGCCCTGTCAGCAGCCCGTGCCCGGGTACGTACTCCGGACTCTCGACGCCTGTCATAGGGCCACGCTAACCTACCAAACACTTGTTAGGGAAGGATGGTGACGGCGACCGTGGACCTCACCCACACACCGGCCGACGAGGAGTTCCGCGCCGAGGCCCGCGCCTGGCTCACGGCGCACGTGCCCGGCACACCGCTGCCCTCCCTGGAGACCGCGGAGGGCTTCGCGGCGCACCGCGCGTGGGAGGCCGAACTGGCCGCGGACCGCTGGTCGGTGGTGTCCTGGCCCGAGCGGTTCGGCGGCCGGGACGCGGGGCTGATCCGCTGGCTGGTCTTCGAGGAGGAGTACCACGCGGCGGGCGCGCCGGGCCGGGTCGGCCAGAACGGCATCAGCCTGCTCGCGCCGACCCTCTTCGACCACGGCACGCAGGAGCAACGCGCGCGGGTGCTGCCGCCGATGGCCACCGGCGAGGTGGTCTGGGCGCAGGCGTGGTCCGAGCCGGGGGCCGGTTCCGATCTGGCCTCCCTCACCTCCAAGGCGGTGCGGACGGACGGCGGCTGGCTGCTCGGCGGGCAGAAGACCTGGTCGTCACGGGCCGCGTTCGCCGACCGCGCGTTCGGCCTGTTCCGCAGCCATCCGGATGCCCCCAAGCCGCATCAGGGGCTCACCTACCTGATGTTCGACCTGCGCGCACCGGGGGTCACGGTCCGCCCGATCGGCCGCCTCGACGGCAGGCCGGCATTCGCGGAACTCTTCCTGGACGAGGTGTTCGTCCCCGACGAGGACGTGATCGGCGAGCCGGGCGAGGGCTGGCGGATAGCGATGTCGGCGGCGGGCAACGAGCGGGGGCTGACGCTGCGGTCACCGGGCCGGTTCCTGGCCGCCGCGGACCGGTTGCTGCAGCTGTGGCGGGCGCGGGGCGCCCCGGAGTCCGCCGCGGGCCGGGTCGCCGACGCGGTCGCCGGCGCCCGCGCCTACCAGCTCTTCACCTACGCGGCCGCCTCCCGCTTCCTGGACGGCGAGTCGCTCGGCCCCGAGTCCAGCCTGAACAAGGTGTTCTGGTCCGAACTGGACCTGGCGCTGCACGAGACGGCACTCGATCTGCTGGGCGCGGAGGGTGAGTTGGCGGACACCTCGTGGTCCGAGGGATACGTCTTCTCGCTCGCCGGGCCCATCTACGCGGGCACCAACGAGATCCAGCGCGACATCATCGCCGAGCGCCTGCTCGGCCTGCCGAAGGGACGCCGCTGACATGCGTTTCCTCCTCGACACCGAGCAGCGTGACTTCGCCGCCTCCCTGCGGGCGCTGCTGACGGCAGCGGACACACCGGCGGTGATACGGGAGTGGAGCCGCGGGGAGCACACGAGCGGACGGGCGCTGTGGGGACGTATCGGCGCGGCGGGGGTGTTCGGCCTCGCGGTGCCCGAGGAGTACGGCGGGGCAGGGCTCCGGGCTGTGGAACTCGCGCTCGCACTCGTGGAGTTGGGGCGGTATGCGGTTCCCGGTCCGCTGGTGGAGACGGTGGCCGCGGCGGTGCTGCTCGGTGAGCGGACCGACCTCGCGAAGCGGTTCCTGCCGGGGATCGCCTCGGGAGAGACCCTGGCGACGGTGACGGTCGCCGAGCACGGGTACGGGTACGCGCTGGACGGGGACGCGGCGGATGTGCGACTGGCCGCGACGCCGGAGGGCTTGCGGCTCTCCCCCGGCGCCGGTGCGGTACGCCGGTCCCTGGACCCCGCGCGCCGGCTCACACCGCTCGCCCCGGTCGGTGAGCTGATCAGCGCGGAGCCGGCGTGGGCGGATGCGCTGACCTGGGCCCGGCTGGCGGTGGCCGCGCAGGCACTGGGGGTCGGGCTGGCACTGCTCGACCGCACGGTGGCCTACGTCAGACAGCGGAGTCAGTTCGGGGTGCCCGTCGGCTCGTTCCAGGCGGTGAAGCATCAGCTGGCCGACGTGAAGATCGCGCTGGAGTTCGCCCGGCCGGTGGTCTTCGGGGCGGCGGTGACGATGACTCCGTCGGATGTGGCCGCGGCGAAGCTCAGCGCGTGCGAGGCGGCGTATCTCAGCTCCAGGGCCGCGCTGCAACTGCATGGGGCGATCGGCTACACGGCGGAGTACGACCTGTCGTTGTGGCTGACCAAGGCGCGGGCGTTGCGGGGGGCTTGGGGGACGCCGGAGGAGTGCAGAAATACGGTTCTGCAGGGCCGTATGTGAACTGCGGACCGGTGGGGGCTGACCGCGCCCACGCGGCGGCAGCCGCATATCCAATACAGCCCCGCGCCCCTGAAGGGGCGCTTCTCCTCGGGCTCTCTAGTGGTGATCCCCACTCGTCAGTTCCCGGTACTCCTCCTGTGTCGGCTTCGGGATGTGGGTGTCCGGGCCGAACATGCTCTTCGCCAGGCTCGCGCGTGCCCGCTGGACGAGGGTGACCTTCCGGCGTACGCCGTTCGCGTCCTCCAGCGGGCCGATCTCGTACGGCGGGTTCTGTTCGTGCTGGGTGAGGACGAACAGGCTGTCCTGGCCGAGGGGTTCGTGGACCTCGATGTACTCGCCGTGCGGAAGCATCTTGATGAGGCCGGTCTCCCGGCCGTGCAGCACCTTGTCGCGGTCCCGGCGTTGCAGGCCGAGGCAGATCCGCTTGGTGGTGATGAAGGCGAGGACGGGGACGACGAAGACGGAGATCCGCACGAACCAGGTGATCGAGTTGATGGAGAGATGGAGATGGGTGGCGACGACGTCGTTGCCGCCGCCGATCAGCAGGACGAAGTAGATGCTGAGCCAGGCCACGCCGAGCGCGGTGCGGACGGGGACGTTGCGCGGGCGGTCGAGGATGTGGTGCTCGCGCTTGTCGCCGGTGATCCACGCCTCGACGAACGGGTAGACGCCGATGGCCACCAGGAAGAGCGGGAAGAGCGAGAAGGGGATGAGGACCCCCAGCTCCAGGGTGTGGCCCCAGCCGTTGATCTCCCAGCCGGGCATCACCCGGATCAGGCCCTCGGAGAAGCCGAGGTACCAGTCGGGTTGCGCGCCGGTGGTCACCAGGTCCGGGCGGTACGGCCCGAAGGCCCACACCGGGTTGATGGTGGCGATGGCGCCGATGATCGCGAGGATGCCGAAGGTGAGGAAGAAGAAGCCGCCGGCCTTGGCCATGTAGACCGGCAGGAAGGGCATGCCGACGACGCTCTTCTGGTCTCGTCCTGGCCCGGGGTACTGGGTGTGCTTGTGGTAGAAGACCAGGATCAGGTGGGCCACCACCAGCCCCAGCATGATCCCGGGCAGCAGCAGGACGTGGATCGGGAAGAACCGGGAGATGATGTCGTGGCCCGGGAACTCCCCGCCGAACAGGAACATCGAGAGGTACGAGCCGACGATCGGGATCGACAGGATCGCGCCGTCGGCGAACCGGACGCCGGTGCCGGAGAGCAGGTCGTCGGGGAGCGAGTAGCCGGTCAGGCCGGTGAGGATGGCGAGGAACAGCAGGGTCCAGCCGAACAGCCAGTTGACCTCGCGCGGCTTGCGGAAGGCGCCGGTGAAGAACACCCGCATCATGTGGACGAACATCCCGGCGACGAAGACCAGCGCCGCCCAGTGGTGGATCTGCCGGATCAGCAGTCCGCCGCGTACGTCGAAGCTGATGTGCAGCGTCGACTCGTACGCCTTGGTCATGATGATGCCGTTCATCGGCTCGTAGGAGCCGTGGTAGACGACCTCGGCGCCGCTGGGCTCGAAGAAGAGGGTGAGGTAGATGCCCGTGAGGATCAGGATGAGGAAGCTGTAGAGGCAGACCTCGCCCAGCATGAAGGACCAGTGGTCCGGGAACACCTTGCGCATGTTGGCCTTGGCCAGGCCGTATATCCCGAGGCGCCCGTCGGCCCAGTCCGCGAGCTTCTCACCCTTGCCCGGCGGGTTCTCCCTGCTCGCCGAACTCCCCACCCGTACCGAGCCGTTCACCGTTCGTGCCGCGTCGTCCATACGTCGCGTCGCCTCCCCGCCGGATCACCCCTCAGGGTGGCATGACAGGACCCCGACAGCCAACGGTGCGGCGTAAAGTCCGTCGGCTCAGTCAGCCCGTACGATGCCCGCCGCCCGGGCCGCCGCCAGCCACTGCGGGAACTCTCCGACGAGACGGTCGTACAGCTGACCGTCCGGCACCTTCATCGGGTCCGAACCGGCGTGGAAGAAGCCCGCGTTGTCCACCGCCCGCTTGCCCGGCACCGCCAGCTCGTCGAGCTTGCGCAGGAAGTCGAACTGTTTGCTGTGCGGGTCTCCGAAGCCGACGAACTGCCAGAACAGCGGCAGCCTGGCCGCCTTGCACAGGTAGCGTTCGGCGGCGAGCTTGTTGATCGGGCCGCCGTCGGTCTGGAAGACGACCAGGGCGGGCGCGGTGGCGCCGCTGTCGAGGTAGTGGTCGATGACGGCGTCCATGGCCAGGTGGTAGCTGGTCTTGCCCATGTGCCCGAGCCCGGCCGCGATCTTCTCGATACGGCCCTGGTGCTCGGCGAGGCTGATGTCGGTGACCGCGTCGATGCCGGTGGAGAAGAAGACGACGGGGACCCGGCCGTCGTCGTCCAGATGTGCGGACAGGCCCAGCACCCGGTCGGCGAGGGCCTGCACACTGCCGTCGGCGTAGTACGGCTTCATGGAACCGGAGTAGTCGACGACCAGGTAGACGGCGGCCCGGAGTCCGTCGAGTCCGTGCTTGGTGAGGGAGATCCCCGCCGACCGGTACGACCCGACCAGCGCGGGCGCGCTCTCCGCCACCTTGCTGAGACTGATCGCGGCCATCCCCACTCCCCCCGGTTCACGGTCAGGAAGCCGAGATTACTTGATCGGGGAAATGCTGCGGCACCTGCCCAGTCGTCCGGTCGGGGACTGGCGGGCAGGCGCCGCAATGTGTTCCGTACGCCTTTGTACGGGACGTTCTTCGGGGTGGATCAGACCATCAGCGAGCGGTCCGTCGGGCGGATCGGGGCCGGGAGTTCGCTCGCTCCGGTCAGGAAGCGGTCGACGCCCTTGGCGGCCGAGCGGCCCTCCGCGATCGCCCAGACGATCAGGGACTGGCCGCGGCCGGCGTCACCGGCGACGAAGACGCCGGGCACGTTGGTCTGGAACTCGGCGTCGCGGGCGACGTTGCCGCGCTCGTCGAGGTCGAGACCGAACTGCTCGACCAGGCCGTTGTCCCGGTCGGTGCCGGTGAAGCCCATCGCGAGGGTGACCAGCTGGGCCGGGATCCGGCGCTCGGTGCCCGGCTTCGGGGTCAGCTTGCCGTCGATGAACTCCACCTCGGTGAGGTGCAGCCACTGGACGTTGCCGTCCTCGTCGCCCTCGAAGTGGGTGGTGGAGACGGAGTAGACCCGCTCACCGCCCTCCTCGTGCGCCGAGGTGACCTTGTAGAGCATCGGGAAGGTCGGCCACGGCTGGTGCGGCGCCCGGTCCTCGCCCGGCCTGGGCATGATCTCCAGCTGGGTGACCGAGGCCGCGCCCTGACGGTGGGCGGTGCCCACGCAGTCCGCGCCGGTGTCGCCGCCGCCGATGACGACGACGTGCTTGCCCGCGGCCGAGATCGGGGCGGTGACGTAGTCACCCTCCTGGACCTTGTTCGACAGCGGCAGGTACTCCATCGCCTGGTGGACGCCCTTCAGCTCCCGCCCGGGAACCGGGAGGTCACGGGCGGTCGTCGCACCGGCGGCGATCACGATCGCGTCGTACCGCTTCTTCAGGTCGGTCGCCTTGAGGTCGCGGCCGATCTCGATGCCGGTACGGAAGCGGGTGCCCTCCGCGCGCATCTGCTCGATACGGCGGTTGATGTGCCGCTTCTCCATCTTGAACTCGGGGATGCCGTAGCGGAGCAGGCCACCGACGCGGTCGGCGCGCTCGTAGACGGCGACCGTGTGGCCGGCCCGGGTGAGCTGCTGGGCGGCGGCGAGGCCCGCCGGGCCCGAGCCGATCACGGCGACGGTCTTGCCGGACAGGCGCTCCGGGGCCTGCGGGGCGACGGTGCCCGCTTCCCACGCCTTGTCGATGATGGAGACCTCGACGTTCTTGATGGTGACGGCCGGCTGGTTGATGCCGAGCACGCACGCCGACTCGCACGGGGCCGGGCAGAGGCGACCGGTGAACTCCGGGAAGTTGTTGGTCGCGTGCAGGCGCTCCGAGGCGGCCGTCCAGTCCTCGCGGTAGGCGAAGTCGTTCCACTCGGGGATCAGGTTCCCCAGCGGACAGCCGTTGTGGCAGAACGGGATGCCGCAGTCCATGCACCGGCCGGCCTGCTTGCTGATGATCGGCAGCAGCGAGCCGGGGACGTAGACCTCGTTCCAGTCCTGGACGCGCTCGGTGACGGGACGGGTCCGGGCGACCTCGCGGCCGTGGGTCAGGAAGCCCTTCGGGTCAGCCATTGATCGCCGCCTCCATCATCTTCTCGGTGATCTCGGTCTCGGAGAGACCCGCTCGCTCGGCGGCGTCCTTGGCGGCGAGCACTGCCTTGTACGTGCCAGGAATGATCTTGCTGAACCGCTGGGCGGCCGTGTCCCAGTCGGCGAGCAGCTTCTCGGCGACCGTGGAGCCGGTCTCCTCGGCGTGGCGGCGCACCACGTCGTGCAGCCACTGCTTGTCCGCGTCGTCCAGGGCCTCGACGGCGTCCACGTTGCCGACGTTGACGTTGTCGCGGTTCAGGTCGATGACGTACGCGATGCCACCGGACATACCGGCCGCGAAGTTGCGGCCCGTCTCGCCCAGGACCACCGCGTGACCGCCGGTCATGTACTCGCAGCCGTGGTCGCCCACGCCCTCCGAGACCACCAGCGCACCGGAGTTGCGGACACAGAACCGCTCGCCCGTACGACCGCGCAGGAACAGCTCGCCGCCGGTGGCGCCGTACGCGATGGTGTTGCCCGCGATCGTGGAGAACTCGGCGAGGTGGTCGGCGTTCCGGTCGGGGCGCACGATGACCCGGCCGCCGGAGAGGCCCTTGCCGACGTAGTCGTTGGCGTCGCCCTCCAGGCGGAGCGTGACACCGCGCGGCAGGAAGGCGCCGAAGGACTGGCCGGCCGAGCCGGTGAAGGTGATGTCGATGGTGTCGTCGGGCAGGCCCGCGCCGCCGAACTTCTTCGTCACCTCGTGGCCGAGCATGGTGCCGACCGTGCGGTTGATGTTGCGCACCTTGATCTGGGCGCGCACCGGCTGGGCGTCGGTGGCGCTGGAGGCGGCCAGGGCGTCCGAGGCGAGCTTGATCAGCTCGTTGTCCAGGGCCTTCTCCAGGCCGTGGTCCTGCGCGATCGTCTGGTGCAGGGCCGCGCCCGCGGGCAGTTCGGGCACGTGGAAGAGCGGGGCCAGGTCCAGGCCCTGCGCCTTCCAGTGGTTCACGGCGCGGGTGACGTCGAGCGTCTCCGCGTGGCCGACGGCTTCCTCGATGGTGCGGAAGCCCAGTTCGGCGAGGATCTCGCGGACCTCCTCGGCGATGAACCGGAAGAAGTTGACGATGTACTCGGCCTTGCCGTTGAAGCGGTCGCGCAGCACCGGGTTCTGGGTGGCGACGCCGACCGGGCAGGTGTCCAGGTGGCAGACGCGCATCATGATGCAGCCGGAGACGACGAGCGGTGCGGTCGCGAAACCGAACTCCTCGGCGCCGAGCAGCGCGGCGATGACCACGTCCCGGCCGGTCTTCAGCTGGCCGTCGGTCTGGACGACGATCCGGTCCCGCAGGCCGTTGAGGAGCAGGGTCTGCTGGGTCTCGGCGAGACCGAGTTCCCAGGGGCCGCCCGCGTGCTTCAGCGAGGTCAGCGGGGAGGCACCCGTACCGCCGTCGTGGCCGGAGATGAGCACGACGTCCGCGTGCGCCTTCGACACACCGGCGGCGACCGTGCCGACGCCGACCTCCGAGACCAGCTTGACGTGAATCCGCGCCTGCGGGTTCGCGTTCTTGAGGTCGTGGATCAGCTGGGCCAGGTCCTCGATGGAGTAGATGTCGTGGTGCGGCGGCGGGGAGATCAGGCCGACACCCGGGGTGGAGTGCCGGGTCTTGGCGACCCACGGGTAGACCTTGTGGCCGGGCAGCTGGCCGCCCTCGCCGGGCTTGGCGCCCTGGGCCATCTTGATCTGGATGTCGTCCGCGTTGACCAGGTACTCGGAGGTCACACCGAAGCGGCCGGACGCCACCTGCTTGATGGCGCTGCGCCGCGCCGGGTCGTACAGCCGGTCCGGGTCCTCGCCGCCCTCACCGGTGTTGGACTTGCCGCCCAGCTGGTTCATGGCGATGGCGAGGGTCTCGTGGGCCTCGCGCGAGATGGAGCCGTACGACATGGCGCCGGTGGAGAAGCGCTTGACGATCTCGGGGACCGGCTCGACCTCGTCGATGGAAATCGACGGACGGTCGCTCTTGAAGCCGAAGAGCCCGCGGAGCGTCATGAGCCGCTCGGACTGCTCGTTCACCCGGCCCGTGTACTTCTTGAAGATGTCGTAGCGGTTGGCACGCGTCGAGTGCTGGAGGCGGAAGACCGTCTCCGGGTCGAACAGGTGCGGCTCGCCCTCGCGGCGCCACTGGTACTCGCCCCCTATGTCCAGGGCGCGGTGGGCCGGCGCGATGCCGGAGGCCGGGTACGCCTTGGCGTGGCGGGCGGCGACCTCCTTGGCGATGACGTCGATGCCGACGCCGCCGATCTTGGTGGCGGTGCCGTTGAAGTACTTCTCGACGAACGCGGTGTCCAGACCGACGGCCTCGAAGACCTGGGCGCCCCGGTAGGAGGCGACCGTGGAGATGCCCATCTTGGACATGACCTTCAGGACGCCCTTGCCGAGGGCGTAGATCAGGTTGCGGATGGCCTGCTCGGACTCCATGCCCGGCAGGAAGGTGCCCGCGCGGGTCAGGTCCTCGACGGACTCCATCGCCAGGTACGGGTTGACGGCGGCGGCGCCGAAGCCGATGAGCAGGGCGACGTGGTGGACCTCGCGGACGTCACCGGCCTCGACGAGCAGGCCCACCTGGGTGCGCTGCTTGGTGCGGATGAGGTGGTGGTGGACGGCCGCGGTGAGCAGCAGCGAGGGGATCGGCGCGTGCTCGGCGTCCGAGTGCCGGTCCGACAGGACGATGAGCCGGGCGCCGTTCTCGATGGCGGCGTCGGCCTCGGCGCAGATCTCCTCGATCCGCGCGGCGAGGGTGTCGCCGCCGCCGGAGACCCGGTACAGACCGGACAGGGTCGCGGCCTTGAAGCCGGGCATGTCGCCGTCGGCGTTGATGTGGATGAGCTTGGCCAGCTCGTCGTTGTCGATCACCGGGAAGGGCAGCACGACGGAGCGACAGGAGGCGGCGTTCGGGTCGAGCAGGTTGCCCGCGGGGCCGAGGGACGAGCGCAGACTCGTCACGAGCTCTTCCCGGATCGCGTCCAGCGGCGGGTTGGTGACCTGCGCGAACAGCTGGGTGAAGTAGTCGAAGAGCAGTCGCGGGCGCTCGCTCAGCGCCGCGATCGGCGAGTCGGTGCCCATGGAGCCGATCGGCTCGGCACCGGCCTTGGCCATCGGCGCGATGATGACGCGCAGCTCTTCCTCGGTGTAGCCGAAGGTCTGCTGGCGGCGGGTGACCGAGGCGTGGGTGTGCACGATGTGCTCACGCTCGGGCAGGTCGCTCAGCTCGATCTCGCCGGCCTCCAGCCACTCGGCGTAGGGCTGTGCGGCCGCGAGGCCCGCCTTGATCTCGTCGTCCTCGATGATGCGGTGCTCGACGGTGTCGACGAGGAACATCTTGCCGGGCTGCAGGCGGCCCTTGCGGACGACCTTGGCGGGGTCGATGTCGAGGACGCCGACCTCGGAGCCGAGGACGACCAGGCCCTCGTCGGTGACCCAGTAGCGGCCCGGACGCAGACCGTTGCGGTCGAGAACGGCGCCGACCTGGGAGCCGTCGGTGAAGGTGACGCAGGCCGGGCCGTCCCAGGGCTCCATCATCGTGGAGTGGAAGCCGTAGAAGGCGCGCCGGGCCGGGTCCATGGAGTCGTGGTTCTCCCACGCCTCCGGGATCATCATCAGCACGGAGTGCGGCAGCGAGCGCCCGCCCAGGTGCAGGAGTTCCAGCACCTCGTCGAAGGACGCCGAGTCGGAGGCGTCGGGCGTGCAGATCGGGAAGACGCGGTCCAGCTTCTCCTGCGGCCCGAACAGGTCAGAGACCAGCTGGGACTCGCGGGCCACCATCCAGTTGCGGTTGCCCTTGACGGTGTTGATCTCACCGTTGTGCGCGACGAACCGGTAGGGGTGCGCGAGCGGCCACGACGGGAAGGTGTTGGTGGAGAACCGGGAGTGCACGAGCGCGATCGCGGATGCGAAGCGGCGGTCGGACAGGTCCGGGAAGAAGGGCTCCAGCTGGCCGGTGGTCAGCATGCCCTTGTAGACGATGGTCCGGGCGGACAGCGAGGGGAAGTAGACGCCCGCCTCGCGCTCGGCGCGCTTGCGCAGCACGAACGCCCGACGGTCCAGCGCGATGCCCTCGCTGGCGTGGTCGGTGACGAAGACCTGCCGGAAGACCGGCATGGTGGAGCGGGCGGTGGCGCCGAGCAGCTCCGGGGCGACCGGAACCTCGCGCCAGCCGAGGACGGTGAGGCCCTCCTCGCCGGCGATCGTCTCGATCCGCGAGACGACGTCCTCGATGCCGTCCTCCGGCAGGAAGGCGATACCGACGGCGTACGAACCGGCCGCCGGCAGTTCGAATCCGGCCACCTCACGGAAGAAGGCGTCCGGTACCTGGGAGAGCAGGCCGGCGCCGTCACCGGAGTCGGGCTCGGAGCCGGTCGCGCCGCGGTGCTCCAGGTTGCGCAGAACCGTGAGCGCCTGCTCGACCAGCGCGTGGCTCGCCTCGCCGGTGAGGGTGGCCACAAAGCCGACGCCACAGGCGTCGCGCTCGTTGCGGGGGTCGTACATACCCTGTGCAGCAGGGCGAGCATCCATGAACGACCAGTTCAGGCCATTCGTGGAGTGCTGGGACGGCTGGCGCGGCGTACGCATCGGCTCTCCCGTCGTCGTCAGTGGCATATAGCAGGTGCCGAGGGACGACGCTGGCCCTCTGCGTTTTTGTTGCGAAATTTCACGCAGGTTACATGATGGAGCGGTTCTCGGGAACTGGATACACCGTTCCAACATGCGGACGCCGCAGGGGTTTACGGCGTGGTGCCGCTCAGGCGGCGAAGGTGGTGGGGGACCGATCCGGACAGATCCGTGTCCATCGGTCCGCGGGGGCGAGGGTGAGCGTCGTCGTCACCCCACAGGTACACGTCAGGCGTCCTTGCCTGCGGTGCTTACGGCTCATGCCCAGTGGTTAAGCAATCGAAACCAGCGAGTAACGGCTACTTATGCGGCCCAATGCATAAGTAGCGGTCGAGCTATCCTACGGCGGTTCCGAACAGGCTGCCCAGGGCGTACGTCACACCAGCCGCGGCGGCACCCAGCGCGAGCTGCCGCAGACCGCTGAACCACCAGGTCCGCGCGGTCACCTTGGCCACCACGGCACCACAGCCGAACAGCCCGACGAGCGCGAGCAGCAGAGCGGGCCAGAGCACGGTGGCGCCGAGCAGAAACGGCAGTACGGGCAGCAGTGCGCCCAGCGCGAACGAGCCGAAGGACGACACGGCGGCGACCAGCGGCGAGGGCAGGTCACCGGGGTCGATGCCCAGCTCCTCGCGGGCATGTATCTCCAGCGCCTGCTCGGGATCGGCGGACAGCTGCCGGGCGACCTCCCGTGCGAGCGGCGCATCGACCCCTCTCGCCTCGTACAGCGCGGCCAGCTCGGCCTCCTCGTCCTGCGGATGCCTGCGCAGCTCCCCGCGCTCCACGTCCAGCTCGGCCTCGACCAGCTCGCGCTGCGAGGCGACGGAGGTGTACTCGCCGGCGGCCATGGAGAAGGCGCCGGCGGCGAGGCCCGCGAGCCCGGTGATGACGATGGTCTGGTGACTGACGGCCCCGCCGGCGACACCGGTGATCAGGGCGAGGTTGGAGACGAGCCCGTCCATGGCACCGAAGACCGCGGGCCGCAGCCACCCTCCGTTCACATCCCGGTGGGTGTGGTTGTCGCGGTGCGCCTCGTGCAGCGTCGCCCGGGTCTCGATGACGGCCATGCGGGTCCCCCAAAAGGTCTCGACCATGCCCCAAGTAAGCTGAGGCAAAGCTAATTCTGGACTCATTCCATCTTTCGACAACATCGACACTACGCTCCGGCATTCCCCTCCGCCAGCAAGGAGAGGCTCGGCTAACCTGCGGCTTTACCCTTCTACGCTCACTTGTGCGAGGCAGTGCACATATGTCGACCGGGTGATGTGGAGGCCTTACAGGCTGCGGTCAACCGCCGTTGGTGGGACACATCCGCAAACGGTTCCGCGCCCCGGCGCGCGACCCCTCCCGGAGAGGCCCGCCCATGTCATCGATCGTCTGCACCCCGTCGGTCCCCGCCCCCGAAGAGCGCGCCTCCCCCCTGCACGACCGGGCGCGGGGCGCGCTGCTGGGCCTGGCCGTGGGCGACGCGCTCGGGGCGCCGGCGGAGAACATGAAGCCCTCCGAGATCCGCGCCCGCTGGGGCCGCATCACGGGGTACGTCACCGACACCCCGGCCGGCACGGACGACACCGAGTACGCGATCTTCTCCGGCCTCCTGCTCGCCCGCCACGGCTCGGCACTCACCCCGGCCCATGTCGAGGCGGCCTGGCACGAGTGGATCGCCGACCGCGCCGAGGGTCCCTTCAAGGGCGCCGGCTTCAGCGAACGCGGCACCCTGGAGAACCTCCGCCGGGGCCTCGCCGCCCCCATCTCCGCCCAGCACCGGCACGCCTGGAGCGACGGCCTGGCCATGCGGGCGGCGCCCTTCGGCGTCTTCGCGGCGGGCCGGCCGGCCGAGGCGGCCCGGCTGGTCGCGATCGACGGTTCGGTGAGCCACGAGGGCGAGGGCATCTACGGCGGCCAGGCGGTGGCGGCGGGCGTGGCGGCGGCGATGGCGGGAGCACCTCCGACGGCGGTGGTCGCGGCCGCGCTGGCGGTGGTCCCGGACGACTCCTGGACGGCCCGCTCCCTGCGCCGAGCCGTCTCGGTGGCCCACCGGGGCGAACGGGCGGTCCGCTCCGCGGTCGTCATCGGCGGCTACCCGTGGACCGACCTGGCCCCGGAGGCGGTGGCCCTGGCCTTCGGCGCGTACGCGGCGGCGGACGGCGACTTCCGGGACGCGGTGCTGACAGCCGTCAACATGGGCCGCGACGCGGACACGACAGCGGCGGTGGCCGGCGCGCTGGCGGGAGCGACCCAGGGAGAGACGGCGATCCCGACGGAGTGGGCGACGGCCATCGGCCCGGCCCGCGGCAGCTGCCTCCCGTCGATGGCGGGCCAACACGTACTGGAGGTGGCAGAACTCCTGACGGGCGCGGCAAAGCCCCACCCCACGCCGCCGACCCCCCAGCCAACCGAGTCACGACCTACGACACGGCTACCGAACAAACCACGCCCTTCAACACCGGCACCGCTAGCGAACGAGCCACACCCCTCCACACCAACCCACCGACCCACCGAGCCGCACCCCTCCACGCCCGCTTCCCTGCCGACAGAGCCACACCCCTCCACGCCCGCCTTTCAACCCGCCGAGCCCTGTCCCTCTGCCTCTGCCTCTCTGCCGACCGAGTCGGGTGGTGGGTGGGCGAGGGATTGGGGGGTCAGGGGGCGGAGCCCTCTGGAGGGCGGCTGCTGCGGGGGGCTGCGGTGAACCGGCGTCGTATCGAGGGGCTCCTGCTCGGCCTCGCCGCAGGCGACGCCGCCGGCTGGCCCGCCGCGCGCCACCGCGCCGCCCGCATGCCGGAGTGGACCCGCCGTCTCACCCGAGAACTCGACACCTTCGCCGAACAGAACGCGACCACCACCCTCCCCGTCCCCATCGCCCTCAACCAGCCCCCCGAGCCCCTCCGCCTCGGCCCCTCCGACGACGCCGAGTGGGCCGCCTTCGCCGCGGAAGCCGTCCTGCGCGCCGGCGACGACACCGCCCTCGCCGACCTCAGCCGTGAGCTCCGTACCCGCGCCGCCATCGACCTCACCTGGACCGCCGTCGCCTCCGAGGTCGCCGCCGCCGCGGAGCGCGCCCCCGAGATCGAGTCGGCCGTCCTCCCCCTGCGCGCCCGTATCTCCGTCCGCGCCGGCCTCGGCAACCTCGCCACCGGCCTGCGCCCGCCCGCCACCGGCCACGACAACCCGCACTACTTCGACGACGCCGCCTGCGTCCGCGCCTGCGCGCTCGCCGTCGCCCACCCCGGCGACCCCCAACGCGCCGCCGACCTCGCCGAGTTCGACGCCCGCTACACCCAGGACGGCGACGGAGTGCACGGCGCCCGCGCCATGGCGGCGGCCCTCGCCCTCGCCCTCGTCGGCGCCGAGGTGGAGACCTGCGTGGCCGCCGCGCTCGCCGAACTCCCCGAGGCCACCGAGATCGGCCGCAACGCCCGCCACGCCCTGACCCTCACCGCCACGGCCGACACCGCGTTCGCCCTCGTCCCCCTCCTCGAACACCAAATCGTCGACCACGTCTACAGCTACGGCATCGCCGCCGCCGAAACCGTCCCGGTCGCCCTCGCCCTCGCCACCGCCGCACGCGGCCGGATCGCCGAGGCCGTGCCCGCCGCCGCCTGTCTCTCCCGGGTCGCCGACTCGGCCCCCGCCCTGGCCGGCGCGCTCACCGGCGCCCTCGGCGGCGGCGACTCGATCCCACCGTCCTGGCGGGACGCCTGCCGCTCCCTCTCCGGCTGCGCCCTCCCCCGCCTCACCGGCACCGACCTCGTGGAACTCGCCGAACTCCTGGAAGCCACACAACCGGCCCGTCCAGGTGGATGATTCGGTGCATGACGCCCAAAGGAGAAGAAAGCGCCGGAGCTTCGCTCGACGAGCGGATCACCGGAGCGCTCGTCGGAGCCGCCGTCGGCGACGCCCTCGGCGGTCCGGTCGAGGGCTACTCCCCCGACCAGATCCTCGAACGCCACGGCGGCCGCGTGCACGGCATCGTCGGCCCCTGGAACGGCGACGCCTGGCGCACCGCCCGCCCCCTCGCCCCGTACCACAAGGGCGACGGGCACGTCACCGACGACACCTTGATGACCCATGCGCTGGTACGGGTGTACGACCGCGTCCGCGACCACCTCGACGCGTACGCGATCGCCGACCACCTGGTCCCCGACCTGATGACCAACCCCCGCTGGATCCCGGAGCTGGAGACCGAGACCATCCCCCTCCAGCGGGTCTTCCTCGCCGAGAAGTGGCTGGCCGCCCGCCTGCACTACGGCCATGTCGACCCCCGCGAGGCCGGCACCGGCAACATCGTCAACTGCGGTGCGGCGATGTACATGGCCCCGGTCGGCCTGGTCAACGCGGCGAACCCGCGGGCCGCGTACGCCGAGGCCCTGGACGTCGCCGGCGCCCACCAGTCGTCGTACGGCAGGGAGGCGGCGGGCGTCTTCGCGGCGGCGGTGGCGGCGGCGGCCACGCCGGGCGCCACGCCGGACTCGGTCGTCACCGCGTGCCTGTCCCTGGCGAAGGACGGCACGCGAACGGCGATCGAAGCCGTCTGTGAAGTGGCCGCGCACCACACCGACTTCGAGTCGGCCCTCACCCCCCTCCGGGAGGCGGTCACCCCCTACGACACGGTCGGCCCCGACTACCGCGCTCCCTCCCTCGGCGCCCGCCGCCCCTCCCGCCTGCACGCGATCGAGGAACTCCCCGTCGCACTCGGCATGTTGCTGGTGGCCGACGGCGACTACCGCCACGCCGTCCTCGGTTCCGTCAACTACGGCCGGGACTGCGACTCGATCGCGACGATGGCGGGCGCGATCGCCGGTGCGATGGGCTCCGCCGTGCCGGAGGAGTGGTCGAAGCGGGTCGCCGAGGCGAGCCGCCTCGACCTCTGGGAGCCGCCGCGCACGCTGACCGCCGTGACCAGGGAGATCTTCACCCGCGACACGGGCCTCCGGCGGGCCCACGAGGAGTCCATCGCTCGCCTCGGGGGCGCGGGATGCTCCGCCTGACCTGGGTCCAGCCGGAGGATCTGCTGGGCCATGAGATCCGCCAGGCCCGGCAGGACGGCCGGGAGCCCGGCGCGGTCGCGGCGCGCTGGAAGGCGGCGGGGGGCGCGGACGCGCCGGACCGGGCGGGCGCGTCACCGGACCGGGTGTCCCGCTACCTCCGCCAGCTGGCGGAGGACCTCCTCGACGAACTCGCGGACCTGCCGAGCAGGTTGAACGAGCCGACGGATCTGGCAGCGATCAAGGCGTTGTGTCCGGAGTGGCCGAACGCCCACCGGGGAGGGCGGTGCAGGCCGTCGTGCGACTGCGGGTGCGATGTGGCTGATCGCGCAGTTCCCCGCGCCCCTTACGGGGCGCTGCCCACCCCCCGCGCCTACCACGCCGCCTGGCTAGGCCGAGCCGTCGGCTGTCTGCTCGGCAAACCCGTCGAGAAGCTCCCCCTTCACGCCATCCGCGAACTCGCCCAGGCCACCGGCAACTGGCCCCTGAACCACTACTTCACCGCCCACGGCGTCCCCGACGACCTCCTCGCCGCCCACCCCTGGAACCGCCGCTCCGCCGGCACCTCCCTCGTCGAGAACATCGACGGCATGCCCGAGGACGACGACCTCAACTACCCCCTCCTCAACCTCCTCCTGCTCCAGCGCCACACCCGCGGCTTCACCACCAGCGACGTAGCCGCCCTCTGGCTCGACGAGCTCCCCGCCGGCCGTACCTTCACCGCCGAGCGCATCGCCTACCGCAACCTCCTCACCGGCGTCGAACCCCCGCACACCGCCCGCCACCGCAATCCCTTCCGCGAGTGGATCGGCGCCCTGATCCGCGCCGACGTGCACGGCTGGACCAACCCCGGCGACCCGGCCGCCGCGGCCGAGCAGGCCCACCGCGACGCCGCCCTCACCCACACGGCCAACGGCGTCTACGCGGCGATGTTCACGGCGGCCACCATCGCCACCGCCGCCGGCGGAACCCACGACGTCCACGCCTGCCTGCGCTCCGGCCGCACGGTGATCCCGCCCCGGTCCCGCCTGGCCCAGGCGATCGACCAGGCGATCCGGCTGGCCGAGACCCACGAGGACTTCGAGACGGTCGTGGCGGAACTCCACCGCACCCACTCCCCCACCCACCACTGGGTGCACGCCATCCCCAACACCGCGCTGATCGCCGCCGCCCTCACCCACGCGGACGGCGACTTCACCGGCTCGGTCTGCCGTGCGGTGAGCGGCGGCTGGGACACCGACTCGAACGGCGCGACGGCCGGCTCCGTCGCCGGGCTGCTCGCCGGCGACCCCGACGCCCTCCCCGACCGCTGGACGACCCCGCTCAAGAACCGACTCGCCACCTCCGTCGCCGGCTTCGACGGCACCGGCTTCGACACCCTCGCCCACCTCACCCACCTGGAGGCGACCCGCCCATGACCCACATCGCCGTACTCGGCAGCACGAACATGGACCTCGTCGCGTACGTCGAGAAGGCCCCGCAGCTCGGCGAGACCGTGACGGGACGGGAGTTCCGTACGATCCCCGGCGGCAAGGGCGCCAACCAGGCGATCGCCGCCGCCCGCGCCGGCGCCACCGTCTCGATGATCGGCGCGGTCGGCCACGACGCCTACGGCGCCCGGATGCGGGAGACCCTCGAACACTCCGGCGTGGACACCGACTCGCTGCGCACGATCGAGTGCGCCTCCGGCACCGCGCACATCGTCGTGGACGACGAGGGCGGCAACGCGATCGTGGTGATCCCCGGCGCGAACGGCACCGTCGACCATCTCGCCCCCGGCGACGAGGGCGTCATCGCCTCCGCCGACACCCTCCTGCTCCAGCTGGAGATCCCGCTGCCCGCGGTCGTCGCCGGTGCGCAGGCAGCCCGACGGCACGGCGTCCGGACCATCCTCACCCCGTCCCCCACCCGATCCCTGCCCTCCGAACTCCTCGACAACATCGACCTGTTGGTGCCCAACGAGCGCGAGGCCGCCGTCCTCACCGACCGCGCCGACCCGCGCGACGCGGCCGCCGCCCTGCTCGGCCTGGTGCCACAGGTCGTGGTCACCCTGGGCGCCGCCGGCTGCCTCTACCTCACCCGTGACGCCGCGCCCCTCGTCATCCCGGCGCCCCGGGTGACCGCCGTCGACTCGACGGGCGCGGGCGACACCTTCGTCGGCGCCCTCGCGGTCGCCCTCGCCGAGGAGAAACCGATCCGGGAGGCCCTGTCCTGGGCGGCGGCCGCGGCCGCGCTCGCCGTGCAGCGGGAGGGGGCGTCGACGTCCATGCCGTACCGTCAGGAGATCGAGGCCCAGTACACCGCATGAGTACGACAACACAGCCCCAGCCCCTCGCCGGTCTGCGCGTCCTCGACCTCGCCACCCTCTTCGCCGGCCCCCTCGCCGCCACCCTGCTCGGTGACTTCGGCGCCGAGGTCGTCAAGGTCGAGCACCCCACCAAACCCGACCCCTCCCGGGGGCACGGCCCGGCCAAGCAGGGCGTCGGCCTGTGGTGGAAGCTGCTCGGCCGCAACAAGCGCACCATCACCCTCGACCTGTCCAAGCCCGGCGGCCGCGCCACGCTGCTCCGGCTCGCCGCCACCGCCGACGTGATCGTGGAGAACTTCCGGCCCGGCACCCTGGAGAAGTGGGACCTCGGCTGGGAGGAACTCTCCGCCGCCAACCCCCGGCTGATCCTGACCCGGGTCACCGCCTTCGGCCAGTTCGGCCCCTACGCCCACCGGCCCGGCTTCGGCACCCTCGCCGAGGCGATGAGCGGCTTCGCGGCGATCACCGGCGAACCGGACGCCCCGCCCACGCTGCCGCCGTTCGGGCTCGCCGACTCCATCGCGGCGCTGGCGACCGCGTACGCCGTGATGACCGCGCTCGCCGCCCGGGACCGCACCGGCGAGGGCCAGGTCGTCGACATGGCGATCATCGAGCCGATCCTCACCGTCCTCGGCCCCCAGCCCACCTGGTACGACCAGCTCGGCTACGTCCAGGCACGCACCGGCAACCGCTCCGCCAACAACGCCCCGCGCAACACCTACCGCACGGCGGACGGGACCTGGGTCGCCGTCTCCACCTCGGCCCAGTCGATCGCGGAACGCGTACTGCGGCTGGTCGGGCGCCCTGAGCTGATCGACGAGCCGTGGTTCGCGACCGGCGCCGACCGGGCCGCGCACTCCGACGTCCTCGACGCGGCCGTCGGCGACTGGATCGCCACCCGCTCCCGCGCCGAGGTGCTGGCCGAGTTCGAGAAGGCGGAGGCGGCGGTCGCCCCCATCCAGGACGTACGGGACGTGCTGGACGACCCGCAGTACCTGGCGCTGGACACGGTCACCACCGTCCCCGACCCCGAACTGGGCCCGCTGCGCATGCAGAACGTCCTCTTCCGGCTCTCCTCCACCCCCGGCGCGATCCGCTGGACCGGCCGTCCGCACGGCGCCGACACCGACGAGGTCCTCACCGAACTGGGCCTGACCCCGGCCCAGCTGCTGGCCCTGCGCGAGGAGGGCGCCGTATGACCACCGCCCCCTTCCCGCTGACCTGGCTGTACGTCCCCGGTGACCGGCCGCATGTCGTCGCCAAGGCGCTGGTCTCCGGCGCGGACGTGGTGGTGATCGACCTCGAGGACGCCGTCGCCCCCGACCGCAAGGACTGCGCCCGCGCCGCCACCGCCGACCTCCTGGGCCACCCGCAGCCGGTGCCGGTGCACGTCCGGATCAACAGCCTGGACACCCCCTGGGCCGCGGCCGACCTCCAGGCCCTGCTCGGCCGGCCCGGCCTGGCCGGCCTGCGGCTCCCCAAGGTGACCGGCCCCGACGACATCCACCACGTCGCGGCCCGGACCACCGCCCTCCCCCTCTACGCCCTCCTGGAATCGGCCCTCGGCATCGAGCACGCCTACGCCATCGCCACCGCCCACCCCGCCCTGCGGGGGATCTCGCTCGGGGAGGCGGACCTACAGGCCGACCTGGGCGTATGCGACGACATCGGCCTCGACTGGTCCCGTTCGCGGATCGTGGTCGCCGCCCGGGCCGCGGGCCTCGCCCCACCGCCCCAGTCGGTCCACCCCGA
Organism: Streptomyces sp. NPDC058683; assembly: GCF_042716195.1. Lineage (NCBI taxonomy): Bacteria > Bacillati > Actinomycetota > Actinomycetes > Kitasatosporales > Streptomycetaceae > Streptomyces > Streptomyces sp. NPDC058683. Next base: position 71,589 of record NZ_JBHXSK010000019.1, on the reverse strand, counting down.
CACTCGCGACCTCAAGGGCCTCGCCACCTCCTGCGCCCACGGCCGCGCCCTGGGCTTCCTGGGCCGCGCCGCCATCCACCCCCGCCAGCTCCCGATCATCGAACGGGCCTACCTCCCCACGCAGGCCGAACTGGAACAGGCCGAGAAGATCCTCAAGGCGGCCACCACGGAACAGGGCGCCCAGGCCCTCCCGGACGGCAGCTTCATCGACGCGGCGGTAGTGGCAACAGCCCGCAGAACCCTCTCCCTCCTGAACCGCCGCTGACATCGACACCCCGCAAAACCCACCTGCCGAACCACCGCTGACATCGACACCCCGCAGACCCACCTGCCGAGCCACCGCTGACATCTCCCGGCTCCCAGCCGCTGATCCCCGTCGGCCCCTACCCCGGTGAGTTCCTTCCGCCGGCGATCCCTTCTCCGGCCCTTCGCCGGTCCTTCGCCGGTGGATTTCCTCGCCGGCGAACTTCTTCCGCCGCAACGGCGAGCACCCCCGCGGCGGTGTCCGGCGGTGCCGGACTCGCCGGGACCCGTCGGCTGGTACGCGAAGAGGGCGCCCGGTTCCGTCCCGGGCGCCCTCTTCGTCGTATCGCGGCAGGTCAGCTCTTCTTGGTCGCCGACCCGGCCTCGTCCTTGGCTTTGGCCTCATCCTCGGCTTCGGCTTCATCCTCGGCTTCGGCTTCAGCCTCGTGCTCGGCTTCGGCCTCGTCCTCGGAAGCCTCCGCCTTGGGAGCCTCCGCCTCGGAAGCCTCCGTTGCTTCAGCAGCCTCGGCGGCGTCGCCCGTACCGTCGGTCTCCCCGTCGGAGACGCCCGGCTCGACCACCGCCTCCCGGCCCGGCCGCTTCTTCGCGGAGAGCACGATGTACAGCACCGCGAGCAGGAACACGATCATCGCGGTCCAGTCGTTGAGCCGCAGGCCGAGAATGTGATGGGCGTCGTCGACGCGCATGTACTCGATCCAGCCGCGGCCCACGCAGTACGCGGCGACGTACAGCGCGAACGCCCGCCCGTGTCCCAGCTTGAAGCGGCGGTCGGCCCAGATGACGAGGAAACCGACGCCGATGCACCACAGCGACTCGTAGAGGAAGGTCGGGTGGTAGTAGCCGGGGACCCGGCCGCCCTCGGAGGACGTGATGTGCAGGGCCCACGGCAGATGCGTCTCGCGGCCGTACAGCTCCTGGTTGAACCAGTTGCCCCAGCGGCCGATCGCCTGGGCGAAGGCGATGCCGGGGGCGATGGCGTCGGCGTAGGCCGGCAGCGGGATGCCCCGGCGCCGGCAGCCGATCCACGCGCCCAGCGCGCCGACCGCGATCGCACCCCAGATGCCGAGGCCGCCCTGCCACACCTTGAACGCGTCGACCCAGTCACGGCCCTCGCTGAAGTACAGCTCGTAGTCCGTGATCACGTGGTACAGACGCCCGCCGACCAGGCCGAACGGCACGGCCCAGACGGCGATGTCGGCCACCGTGCCGGCCCGCCCGCCCCGGGCGATCCAGCGCCTGTTTCCGAGCCAGACGGCTACGAAGACACCGATGATGATGCAGAAGGCGTAGCCGCGCAGCGGAATGGGACCGAGATGGATCACTCCGCGCGAAGGGCTGGGAATGTAGGCAAGATATTCCATGGCAGGGTCGACGCTACCGTGCCGGACCGGGCCGACGGCAACCAGCCCGGCTACGGCTCCATAACAGGGGCGTGAGAAATGCTTACCCCGCTCACCCCTTGTCGGCGTCCTCCACGAGCTGCTTCAGCTTGGCCGGGGTCATGGTCTGGTCCTGGTAGATGTTCTTGCCGTCGAGCAGAACGGTCGGGGTGCCGCCGAACTTGGCCGCCTCGAAGGCCTCGTTGGACTTCACGACCCAGGCGTTGTGCTTGCCGTCCTTGACGCATTTCTGGAACGTCGGCGTATCCAGGCCCTGAACCTTGCCGGCCAGCTCGATCAGCTTGTCGTTGCTCGAGAAGGCGTCGTCGGTTTCCTTCGGCTGGTTCTCGTACAGCACGTCGTGGAAGTCGCGGAACTTCCCGGCGTCCTGGGCGCAGGCCGCCGCGTTGGCCGCGTTCCGGGAGCCGCTGCCGCCGAGGTTGCCGTCGATCAGCGTGACCAGGTGATACTCGATTCTGAGCTTGCCGGAGTCGGCCAGCTCGTGGAGTGTCGGGCGGTACGCCGTCTCGAAGGCCTGGCAGGCCGGGCAGCGGAAGTCCTCCCAGATGGTGAGCGTCGCCTTGGCGTCGTCCTTGCCGACCGGGATCGCAAGGCCGTCCTTGCCCTGCGCGCCCGAGGGCGCCACGACCGGGCCCGAACTCTCGCCGCCCTTGTCCTTGCCCGCGTTCGCCGCGACCACGCCGATCACCGCCGCCAGGCCCAGGACGCAGACGACGCTCGCGCCCACGATCAGCGCGCGCCGTCGCTTCTCCGCGGACTGCTGCTTCTCGCGGTCGGCTGCGATCCGCTCGCGGGCCGTCCGCTTTCCGTCACGATTCTTCTCGCTCACACCACCAGAACGAACCGGGGAGGCGCACCGCGCCTCCCCGGTCCCAGGACCACCCGTTCGAGTGATCGAGTGTGGTGTGCTGTTCCGTTACGCCTGGCCGCGCACGCCCTTCGCCAGGTCAGCGGCGAGTTCCCGGACGGCCGCCACGCCGGCCGCGTCGTCCGGCGCGTCCAGCATCCGCTTCACGAAGGCCGAGCCGACGATCACACCGTCGGCGAAGCCGGCGACCTCGGCGGCCTGGGCCGCGTTGGAGACACCGAGGCCGACGCAGACGGGCAGCCCGCTGCCGGTGGCCCGGGTGCGTTCCACCAGGTCCTGGGCCTGTGCGCCGACCGATTCCCGGGTGCCCGTGACGCCCATCAGGGAGGCCGCGTAGACGAAGCCGCTGCCGGCCGCCGTGATCTGCGCGAGCCGCTCGTCCTTGCTGCTCGGCGCCACCACGAAGACGGTCGCGAGGTCGTGCTTCTCGGCGTGCTCCCTCCACAGGGCCGACTCCTGGACGGGCAGGTCGGGCAGGATGCAGCCCGCGCCGCCCGCCTCGGCCAGCTCGGCGGTGAAGCGCTCGACGCCGTAGCGGTCGATGGGGTTCCAGTACGTCATGACGAGGATCGGCTTGCCGGTGGCCGCGTAGGCCTCCTTGACCGTGCGCATGACATCCGCGATCTTGACGCCGCCGCGCAGGGCGATGTCGTCGGCGGTCTGGATGACCGGACCGTCGAGCACCGGGTCGCTGTGCGGCAGCCCGACCTCGACGACGTCCGCGCCGCCGTCCAGGACGGCCTTGATGGCCTCGACGCCGCCGGCCACGGTCGGGAACCCGGCCGGGAGGTAGGCGATGAGCGCGGACCGGCCCTCGGCCTTGGCACCCGCGAGGGTGTCGGACAGCAGCTGAATGTTCCCGCTCACTTGGCGTCCCCCTCGATCTCGGCGGTGGCGGTGGCGTCGGCGGCGACCTCGGCGTCGGTGTCGTACAGCCCGAAGTAGCGCGCGGCGGTGTCCATGTCCTTGTCGCCGCGCCCGGACAGGTTGATGACGATCAGCCCGTCCTTGCCGAGTTCCCTGCCGACCTCCAGGGCGCCGGCGAGAGCGTGGGCGCTCTCGATGGCCGGGATGATGCCCTCGGTGCGGGACAGCAGGCGCAGGGCCTGCATGGCCGCGTCGTCGGTGACCGCGCGGTACTCGCCGCGGCCGGAGTCCTTGAGGTAGGAGTGCTCCGGGCCGATCCCCGGGTAGTCGAGACCGGCCGAGATCGAGTACGGCTCGGTGATCTGGCCCTCCTCGTCCTGGAGGACGTAGGACCGGGAGCCGTGCAGGATGCCGGGCTCGCCGGCGGTGAGGGTGGCCGCGTGCTCGCCGGTCTCGATGCCGTGCCCCGCGGGCTCGCAGCCGATGAGGCGAACGCCCTCGTCGGGGATGAAGGCGTGGAAGAGGCCGATGGCGTTGGAGCCGCCGCCGACACAGGCGATCGCCGCGTCGGGGAGCCGGCCGGCCCGCTCCAGGATCTGGCGGCGGGCCTCGACGCCGATGACCCGGTGGAAGTCGCGGACCATGGCCGGGAAGGGGTGCGGGCCGGCGACCGTACCGAAGAGGTAGTGGGTGTGGTCGACGTTCGCCACCCAGTCGCGGAACGCCTCGTTGATGGCGTCCTTCAGGGTGCGGCTGCCGGACTTCACGGAGATGACCTCGGCGCCGAGCATGCGCATCCGGGCCACGTTGAGGGCTTGGCGCTGGGTGTCGATCTCGCCCATGTAGATGGTGCAGTCGAGGCCGAACAGCGCACAGGCGGTGGCCGTCGCCACGCCGTGCTGGCCGGCGCCGGTCTCCGCGATCACCCGGGTCTTGCCCATGCGCCTGGTGAGCAGGGCCTGGCCGAGCACGTTGTTGATCTTGTGGGAGCCGGTGTGGTTGAGGTCCTCGCGCTTGAGGAAGATCCGGGCGCCACCTGCGTGTTCCGCGAAGCGGGGGACCTCGGTGAGGGAGCTGGGGCGGCCGGTGTAGTTGACGAGCAGGTCGTCGAGCTCGCGGGCGAACTCGGGGTCGTGCTTGGCCTTGTCGTACTCGACGGCGACCTCGTCCACGGCGGCTACGAGGGCCTCGGGGATGAATTTGCCGCCGAAGGCGCCGAAGTAGCCCTCCGGGGAGGGCACCTGGCCTTCTGGGGCGGGGAAGAAGTAGTCGCTGGGCATGCGGAAACCTCACGGTGAGTGTGTGGAACGACACTATTCGCCGTGGGGCGTGGGGTTGTCTGTCGACTGACCGCCGTCAGTGGCTGATCGCGTTCGCGCGACGGAGTCGCAACATCAGATACAGCCCCGCGCCCCTAAAGGGCGCGCTGCCATCGACGTCCGTTCACCTGACCGGGCTCATCACCGATGACGTAGCGGACCCGGCGGCCATGCACCCTGCGCGCCGGGGCTCGGCAGCCCCTCGGGCGGCAGCCGCGCGCGAGGCGGGCGTACCGGTCCACGGTCGTCACGGTGAGAGTCATCGGCGTCAGCCTACCGGGTGATCAAGGGCGGCCGTGGCGCAGTGCCGGATGTTCGCCCGCCGCCACCAGGTCGGCCACCGCCGACTTGGGATCGCGGCCGGTCACCAGGGACTCGCCGACCAGGACCGCGTCGGCGCCCGCGTTGGCGTAGGCGATCAGGTCGTGCGGGCCGCGGACACCGGACTCGGCGACCTTGACGACGGTGTCGGGGATCTCCGGGGCGACCCGCTCGAAGGTGGAGCGGTCGACCTCCAGGGTCTTCAGGTTGCGCGCGTTGACACCGATCACCTTGGCGCCCGCGTCCACCGCGCGCTCGACCTCGTCCTCGTCGTGCACCTCGACGAGCGGGGTGAGGCCGATGGAGACGGCACGCTCGATCAGCGACTCCAGGGCCGGCTGCTCGAGGGCGGCGACGATCAGCAGCGCGAGGTCGGCGCCGTACGCCCGGGCCTCCCACAGCTGGTACGACGTGACGATGAAGTCCTTGCGCAGGACCGGGATGTCCACGCGGGCCCGGACCGCCTCCAGGTCGGCCAGCGAGCCGCCGAAGCGGCGCTGCTCGGTCAGGACCGAGATGACGGCCGCGCCGCCCGCCTCGTAGTCCGCGGCGAGCCCGGCCGGGTCGGCGATCGCGGCCAGCGCGCCCTTGGACGGGCTGGAGCGCTTGACCTCGCAGATCACCTTGACGCCTTCGCCGCGCAGGGCGGCCACGCCGTCCTTGGCGGCGGGCGCCTTCGCCGCGCGCTCCTTGAGCTCGTCGAGGCTGACGCGCGCCTGCCGCTCCGCGAGGTCGGCACGGACTCCGTCGATGATCTCGTCGAGCACACTCACGCGAGCGGTCCCCTTCCGGTTCCGGACGATTCTTCCGAGCGAGTCAAAACCCACGCGGGTCAAAACCCATGGTCACATCGATGGTATCCGCAGGAAGGCGCCGACCTCGCATCCGGCCGACGGCGGTCCTCTCTACCTGGGCGTTCGCCAGTTGATCAAGGATGCAACCAGCCGACGAAGGGCAGGTTCCGGACAACGGTGAAAACCAGCACCAAGGCGCCCAGGGTCCACATGGGCACCGGCCTGAGCTCGATCCGGGCGGGGCGGCCGCGTACCGCGCGCGCCACCCAGACGGTCCACACCACGGCGAAGGCCAGATAGGCGGCCACGCCCGCCGCGTTGTCCCGCAGCGCGGCCAGGAAGTCGCCGTGGACGAAGGCGTGCGCGCTGCGCAGGCCGCCGCAGCCGGGGCAGTACAGGCCGGTGAGCCGGTAGAGGGGGCAGACCGGGTAGTGGCCGGGCTGGTTGGGGTCGACCGTGCCGACGTAGGCGAAGGCCCCGACGGCGGCGGCCAGTACCCCCGCGGGCACGGCCAGCCGTCCTCGCAGGGAGGGCGGGGCCGGGGCGGCTGCGCGGGGAGTGTCGGCGTTCACGCCTCGCATTGTGCCCCGTACGGTCGCCGCACGCGCGCGAGGGGCGTCCCGATGTTCTCGGGACGCCCCTCGGGAAGCGCTGGGGATCAGCTCTCGGCGGCGACCGGCTCGCGGGGGGCGGCGGCCGGGGCCGTGCGCGTCACCAGGGCGGTCTGCTTCGGCATACCGAGGCCCATGGCCCGCATGATCATGCCGACGACGCCACCGAGGACCACGATCACCATGCCGGCCCAGAAGCCCACCGGCTGGGCCATGACCATGAAGGCGCCCGCGACGCAGAAACCGATGAAGGCGATGGTGACGCCGGTCCAGGCGGCCGGGGTGTGACCGTGGCTGCTGCCCGCCATGACTTGCTCCTCGTTAGCTGGTGCGTGTCGTACGTGCCGTCCGTGGCCGCGCTCGTACGGGTCCGTTCCGGACGCTCGTCCTCCATTGTCCCGTACGCACACGCCTGCCGTGAGCGGGGGTGGCGTCTGATTCGCCACATCGGGTACAGCGCCCCATAAGGGGCGCGGGGCCGTGTTCGATGTGCGGCTGCCACCGCGTGGGCGCGACCAGCCACAACCGCGCCGCAGACGACCGAACAACTCATCGCGGCGCCCCCCAGCGGAGCGCTCACGCTCCCGTAGGGTCCTCGCCCCGGTCCAGGGCCTTCCAGATGTCCTCGGGCCGGTCCGGGTCGACCGGCTTCGGCGCGCGGCGCGGCCGCTCCGCACCCGTGCCGCGCTCGTAGCGGCCGGACATGGCGGGCCAGAGGCGGCCGTAGCGCAGCGCGAGCAGCCCGGCGACCAGGATGAGCGCACCGCCGGCCGCGGCGACGTACGGCCAGCCGGTGTGGCTGAGCGCGGCGACCGTGGCGGAGGTGTCGCCGCTGGCCTCGGCGGCCTTCTCGTCCAGTGCGGAGCCGTCGGAGGCGCCCGCCAGGGCGGCGGCGACGATGCCGGCGCCGGAGAGCGCGAGGAGCCCGGAGACCAGGAAGCGGCCGGCCCGGCGGACGGCGAAGACGGCGACGAGCGCGGCGAGGCCCACTATGGCGAGGGCCGCGGGGACGCCCGTGACGTCGCTGCCCTTCGCGGTCAGCGGGAAGGCGCCGCCGGCCACCGTCGCGGTGCCCTCCGCCCAGCGCTGCCGGCTGGACAGCAGGGCCACGGCCGCGCCGAGCGCACCGAACAACAGCGCGACGGCGAGGCTGCGGCGGCCGGACCCGGCGTGCGCGGCGTCTTGGGAACGGGGGTGAGGAGCAGCAGTCACGTACTCCACTATGGCTTGAACCCCGGGCGAACGGTCACCCGGGGTTGGGTGAGAAGCGCCCTACTTGCCCAGTCTGTTGGCCGTGTGCACCGCGCGCAGCACCGCCGCCGCCTTGTTGCGGCACTCCTGGTCCTCGGCGACCGGGTTCGAGTCGGCGACGATGCCCGCGCCCGCCTGGACGTACGCCGTGCCGTCCCGCAGCAGGGCGGTACGGATGGCGATGGCGGTGTCGGAGTCGCCGGCGAAGTCGAGGTAGCCGACGCAGCCGCCGTACAACCCCCTTCTGGACGGCTCCAGTTCGTCGATGATCTGCATCGCCCGGGGCTTGGGGGCGCCGGAGAGGGTGCCGGCCGGGAAGCAGGCGGTGAGGACGTCGAAGGCGGTGCGGCCCTCGGAGACCTTTCCGGTGACCGTCGAGACGATGTGCATGACGTGCGAGTACCGCTCGACGGACATGAAGTCGACGACCTCGACGGAGCCCGGTTCGCAGACCCGGCCCAGGTCGTTGCGCCCGAGGTCGACGAGCATCAGGTGCTCGGCGCGCTCCTTGGGGTCGGCCATCAGCTCGTCGGCGAGGTCCTGGTCCTCCCGCGGGGTGGCCCCGCGCGGCCGGGTGCCGGCGATGGGGTGGACCATGGCCCGCCCGTCCTCGACCTTGACCAGGGCCTCCGGGGACGACCCGACGACGTCGAAGCCCTCGAAGCGGAGGAGGTACATGTACGGGGACGGGTTGGTGGCCCGCAGGACCCGGTAGACGTCCAGGGCGCTCGCCGTGCACGGGGTCTCGAAGCGCTGCGAGGGGACGACCTGGAAGGCCTCGCCCGCGCGGATGCGCTCCTTGATGTCCTCGACCGCGACCTGGAAGTCGGGACCGCCCCACAGGGCCGTGTACTCGGGGAGTTCGGAGGGGGGCAGGGCGGCCGGGGGCTGGGCGACCGGGCGGGAGAGGTCGGCCTCCATGGCGTCGAGACGGGCGATCGCGTCGGCGTAGGCCTCGTCGACACCGGTGTCGAGGTCGTTGTGGTTGATCGCGTTGGCGATCAGCAGGACCGAGCCCTCCCAGTGGTCCATCACCGCGAGGTCGCTGGTGAGGAGCATGGTCAGCTCGGGCAGCTGGAGGTCGTCCCGCTCCCCCGGGCCGATCTTCTCCAGGCGGCGCACGATGTCGTAGCCCAGATAGCCGACCATACCGCCGGTGAACGGGGGCAGATCCTCCGCGCGCGGGGTGTGCAGAGCCTCGATGGTGGCGCGCAGGGCGGCCAGCGGGTCGCCGTCGACGGGCACGCCGACCGGCGGGACGCCGAGCCAGTGGGCCTGGCCGTCACGGGTGGTGAGAGTGGCCGAGGAGCGGACGCCCACGAAGGAGTAGCGAGACCATTGGTATGCCGTGCGGCCGTTCTCGGCGGACTCCAGCAGGAAGGTGCCGGGGCGCTCGGCGGCGAGCTTGCGGTAGAGCGCGACCGGGGTGTCGCCGTCGGCGAGGAGCTTGCGGGTGACCGGGATGACACGCCGGTCGGTCGCCAGCTTGCGGAAGGTCTCGAGGTCCATGGCGGCAGACCTTACTGATCGGAGGCCGGGACGCCGGAATCGGCGCCGTCCTTGAGGAGCACGTCGGCGTCGAAGCAGGTGCGGTCGCCGGTGTGGCAGGCGGCGCCCACCTGGTCGACCTTGACCAGCACGGTGTCGGCGTCGCAGTCGAGGGCGACGGACCTGACCCACTGGAAGTGGCCGGAGGTGTCGCCCTTGACCCAGTACTCCTGGCGGCTGCGCGACCAGTAGGTGCAGCGGCCGGTGGTGAGGGTGCGGTGAAGCGCCTCGTCGTCCATCCAGCCGAGCATCAGTACCTCGCCCGTGTCGTACTGCTGGGCGATGGCGGGGAGGAGGCCGTCGGCGCTGCGTTTGAGGCGGGCGGCGATCTCCGGGGCGAGGCCGCTGGGCGGGGGCGTACCGGTCGTACTGGTCATGGGTGCCATTGTGCCGCGCGGCACCGACAGTCACGGACCGTGTCCACTGTCCGGACCGTGCGTGGGGTCGTAGGCTTGCTCCATGTCGACCTTCGCCAAGCGTGAACGGCTTCTGCTCGCCGACCTCTTGGAGACCGCCGGTCCCGAGGCGCCGACCCTCTGCGAGGGCTGGGTGACCCGGGATCTGGCCGCGCACGTGGTGGTGCGCGAGCGCCGGCCGGACGCGGCCGGGGGCGCGTTGATCAAGCAGCTCGCGCCACGCCTGGAGAAGGTGACGGCCGAGTTCGCCGCGAAGCCGTACGAGGAGCTGATCCAGCTGATCCGTACCGGCCCGCCGCGGTTCTCGCCGTTCCAGCTGAAGCAGGTCGACGAGGCGGCCAACACGGTGGAGTTCTACGTCCACACGGAGGACGTCCGCCGCGCCCAGCCGGACTGGGCGCGGCGCGAGCTGGACCCCGTCTTCCAGGACGCCCTGTGGTCCCGTCTGGAGCGCACCGCCCGGCTGCTGGGCAGGGGGGTGCCGACGGGCCTGGTGCTGCGCCGTCCGGACGGCCAGACGGCCGTCGCCCATCGCGGCGCCCCGGTGGTGACGGTGACCGGCGAACCCTCCGAGCTGCTGATGTTCGCCTTCGGCCGGCAGAACGCGGCGAAGGTCGAGGTGGACGGCGACGAGAACGCGATCGCCAAGCTGCACGAGTCCAAGCAGCTGGGCATCTAGGAGCCATCCATGATCAAGGTCGCGATGACCAGTGTGTACGTCGACGACGTCACGAAGGCGCACGCCTTCTACACGGACGTCCTCGGCTTCGAGACCCGCGCCAGTCTCGACCTGGGCGGCGGCACCCTGTTCGTCACGGTCGGCGCGCCCGAGGGCGCCCAGCAGGATCTCCAGCTGCTGCTGGAGCCCGGCCAGGGCCCCATCGCCGAGCCGTACCGCAGGGCGGTGTACGACGCCGGGCTCCCGGCGATCGTCTTCTCGGTGGACGACATCGACGCGGAGTACGGGCGGCTGCGGCTGCTCGGTGTCCGGTTCACGCACGAACCGCAGGAACAGGGCCCGGTGATCGCGGCCGTCCTCGACGACACGGTCGGCAACCTGATCCAGCTGACCCAGCCGAAGGGCTGAGGCACCTCAGCGGGGCAGCTCGGCCCGCCGCAGCCCCGGCACGGCCAGCGCGACGACCCCGCCGAGCCCGCAGACGACGGCGCTGACGACGTACACCGGGCCGGGTCCGAAGGCGCCGATGCCGGCGGCCGCGAAGGGCATGCTCAGCGGGGTCAGGCCCAGGCTGATCAGGCTGGAGACGGCGGTGACCCGGCCGAGGTAGGCGGGGTCGGCCTGGGTCTGCAGCAGCGCGGAGCACATCGCGCCGCTGAGGCCGGCGAGCAGACCGATCAGCAGGGCCACACCGACGGCACCGGCGAGGCCGGGCACGAAGGCGAGGGCGCCGATCGCGACCGATCCGGCGAGGATGGTGTACCCGGCGACCAGCCCGGCACGCGGCAGCCGGCCCCGGACGGTCAGCAGGAGTGAGGCGGCCCCGGCGCCCGCCCCGAACCCGGCGACCACCCAGCCGACCCCGGCGGCACCCCAGCCGCGCCGGTCGGCGAGCAGGGTGAGCCCGACGTTGAGGGGGCTGACGAAACCCAGGTCGCCGAGGGCGATGGCCAGCATCAGCGGGGCCAGGACGCGATGGCGGCGGACGTAGGCGAGGCCGGCCCGCAGGTCCTGCCAGGGGGTGGCGGCCGTGCGGTCACCGACCGGGAGTTCCCTGACCCGCAGGGACATCAGCAGGGGCACCGATACGGCGATGAGCAGGCCTGCGAGGCCGAAGGCGGCCGCGGCGCCGCCGAGTGCCACACCGAGACCGCCGAGCGGGGCGCCGAGGATGGAGGCGACGCGTAGGGCGAGGCCGCGCAGGCCCTGCACGCGCGCGAGCTGGTCGCGGCTCGTGACGCGCGCGGGCAGCGCACCCACGGCGGGCATGAACACGGCGTCGACGGTGCCGAAGACCAGGGCGAGCGCGGCAAGCGGCCACAGGCCGGGGCTGGTCAGGAAGAGCAGTGCGGCCACGGCGAGGACGGCCGCGCAGCGCACCGCGTCGCTGGCGATGACGACCCGGCGCGGCCCGAACCGGTCGGCGATCACCCCGCCGAACAGCATCAGCACGGCCCTGGGCAGCGCGCTGACGGCCATCACGGCCCCGGCCTGCGCGGGTGAACCGCCCTGGACGGCGGCCCAGGACAGGGCGATGTAGTAGACGCTGTCGCCGACCATGGAGGAGGTGTAGGCGCCGAGCCAGCGCAGCACGTTGGGGTCGCGGTGGGCGGGCCGGCCGGTGGGGGTGGTGGCCGAGGGGACGACGGTGGCGGTCACGGGGCGGGCGGTCCTCTCAGACGCGGAAGGGGAAGCCGTACGTGTGCACCGCGACGTTCTCGCGGCCCGCGGTGTCACCTGCGGCGTCGGCGGCCCGGCCCTGCTCCTCGTACTTGCGCAGGACGGCGAGCATCTCCTTGTTGAGTGCGGTGAGTTCGTCCGCCGTCAGGCGCATGCTCGACTCGGAGGACTGGGCCGCGGCGTTCCAGGGCTCGCCCCAGTGGGCACGCTCGTCGAGGAAGCGGCGGTACATGTCGGCACGCTGTTCGAAGAAGAGCCTGCTGGCGGCGGTGAGGGCGGCCGCCTTCTCCGGGGCGTCGCGGAAGTCCTCGTCGCGGATGCTCACGCCGTCGGAGGCGGGCTGCCACCACCGCTCCCTGCCGTCCGCGCTCTGTGGCTCCGCCTCCTCGATGAGACCGTGCTCGGCCAGCTTGCGCAGGTGATAGCTGACCAGCGAGACAGCCTCGTCGACCTGTTCGGCGAGCTGCGACGCGGTGGCGACCCGCGCAACGTTCAGGGCACGCGCCAGCCTCATCCGCAGCGGATGCGCAAGCGCCTTGAGCGTGCCCAGGTCCGTGATCCTGCGATCCCTCTCCCTGCCTGTCATGTCCACCGACCCTAGATACGAAAGAGAAGTTGCGCAATATATATTGCGCAACTTCTCTTTCGTATCTAGGGATGCATCAGGACGGCAAAAGGCCCCGGCGCCCGTCGAGGGCACCGGGGCCAAGGCCTCAGCGCAGCGTCACCGCACGGGATGTCCCGCCTCGCGCAGCGCCTGCTTCACCTCGCCGATCCGCAGGTCGCCGAAGTGGAAGACGGAGGCGGCGAGGACGGCGTCCGCACCCGCTCCGACGGCCGGGGCGAAGTCGGCCAGCCGGCCCGCGCCGCCGGAGGCGATGACCGGGATGGTGACGTGCTTGCGGACCGCCGCGATCATCTCCAGGTCGTAGCCGTCCTTGGTGCCGTCCGCGTCCATCGAGTTGAGCAGGATCTCCCCCGCGCCCAGCTCGGCGGCCCGGTGCGCCCACTCGACCGCGTCGATGCCGGTGCCGCGGCGGCCGCCGTGGGTGGTGACCTCGAAGGTGCCTGCGGGGGTGCGGCGGGCGTCCACCGACAGGACCAGGACCTGGCGGCCGAAGCGTTCCGCGATCTCCCGGATCAGGTCCGGGCGGGCGATCGCGGCCGTGTTGACGCCCACCTTGTCGGCGCCCGCCCGCAGCAGCTTGTCGACGTCCTCGGCCGTGCGCACCCCGCCGCCGACGGTCAGCGGGATGAAGACCTGCTCGGCGGTGCGGCGCACCACGTCGTAGGTGGTCTCGCGGTCTCCGGAGGACGCCGTGATGTCCAGGAAGGTCAGCTCGTCGGCGCCCTCCGTGTCGTACACCTTGGCCATCTCGACCGGGTCGCCCGCGTCCCGCAGGTTCTGGAAGTTGACGCCCTTGACGACCCGGCCGTTGTCCACGTCCAGGCAGGGGATGACTCGGACCGCCAGGGTCATGCCGTGGCCTCCCCTCGGTACGCCTCCACCTCGACCTCGACGACCAGGCTGGGGTCCACGAAGCCGGAGACGATGATCATCGACGCGGCGGGCCGGACGGAGTCGAACAGCTCCTTGTGGGCGCGTCCGACATCGTCCACGTCCCGGGCGTGGGTGACGTACATACGTGTCCGCACCACATCGTCACGGCCGAGGCCCAGCTGCCCCAGCGCCGCGAACGCGACGTTGAAGGAGTTGACCGTCTGCTCGTAGGGGCCGCCCCCGGCGATCTCGCCGTCCACTATGGAGGTGCAGCCGGAGACCAGCACCAGGCCGTTGGGCAGTTCCACCGCGCGGGAGTACCCGAAGGCGTCCTCCCAGGGCGCGCCCGTCGTGACACGTCGCAGCTCACTCACGGGGACACTGCCTCCAGTGCTTCTTCCAAGGTGAACGCCTTGGCGTAGAGGGCCTTCCCGACGATGGCGCCCTCGACACCGAGGGGTACCAGCTCGGCCAGCGCGCGGAGGTCGTCCAGCGACGACACGCCGCCGGAGGCCACGACCGGCCGGTCCGTCGCCGCGCAGACGTTCTTCAGGAGCTCCAGGTTCGGGCCCTGGAGGGTGCCGTCCTTGGCGATGTCGGTGACGACGTAGCGTGCGCAGCCCTCCTGGTCGAGGCGGGCCAGCGTCTCGTAGAGGTCACCGCCGTCGCGGGTCCAGCCGCGGCCGCGCAGGGTCGTGCCCTTGACGTCCAGGCCCACCGCGATCTGGTCACGGTGCTCGGCGATGACCTTGGCGACCCACTCCGGGCTCTCCAGGGCGGCCGTGCCGAGGTTCACCCGGCGGCAGCCGGTGGCCAGCGCGGCCGCCAGCGAGGCGTCGTCCCGGATACCGCCGGAGAGCTCCACCTTGATGTCCATCGCCCCGGCGACCTCGGCGATCAGCTCGCGGTTGTCGCCGGTGCCGAACGCGGCGTCCAGGTCGACCAGGTGCAGCCACTCGGCGCCCGACCGCTGCCAGGCGAGGGCGGCCTCCAGCGGGGAGCCGTAGGAGGTCTCGGTTCCCGACTCGCCGTGCACGAGGCGGACGGCCTGGCCGTCGCGGACGTCGACGGCGGGGAGGAGTTCGAGCTTGCTCACAGTGTTCCGATCCAGTTGGTGAGGAGCTGGGCGCCGGCGTCGCCGGACTTCTCGGGGTGGAACTGGGTGGCCCACAGGGCGCCGTTCTCCACGGCCGCCACGAACGGCTTGCCGTGCGTCGACCAGGTCACGAGCGGGGCCCGCAGCGAGGCGTTGTGCGTCTCCAGCGACCAGTCCTGGACGGCGTAGGAGTGCACGAAGTAGAAGCGGGCGTCGGTGTCCAGGCCCGCGAACAGCTCGGAGCCGGCCGGTGCGTCCACGGTGTTCCAGCCCATGTGGGGCACGATCTCGGCCTGGAGCGGCTCGACCGAGCCGGGCCACTCGTCGAGCCCCTCGGTCTCCACGCCGTGCTCGATGCCGCGCGCGAACAGGATCTGCATGCCGACGCAGATGCCCATCACCGGCCGTCCGCCGGACAGCCGCCGGCCGATGATCCAGTCCCCGCGGGCCCCGCGCAGGCCCTCCATGCAGGCGGCGAAGGCGCCGACGCCGGGCACCAGCAGCCCGTCCGCGTTCATCGCCTTGTCGAAGTCACGGGTTATCTCGACGTCGGCCCCGGCGCGGGCGAGCGCCCGCTCGGCGGAGCGGACGTTCCCGAAGCCGTAGTCGAAGACAACGACCTTTTTCGCGGATCCGCTCAATTCCACACCTCCAGCCTCATGATGCCCGCCACCAGGCACATCGCGGCTCCTATCGAGAGCAGCACGATCAGGCTGGTGGGCATCTTCTGCTTGACGAAGGAGATGATTCCGCCGACCAGGAAGAGGCCGACGACGATCAGCAGGGTGTTGAGCCCGTTCATGGCTTACAGAGCGCCCTTCGTCGAGGGGAGGATGCCGGCCGCGCGCGGGTCGCGCTCGGAGGCGTAGCGCAGCGCCCTGGCGAGCGCCTTGAACTGGCATTCCACGATGTGGTGTGCGTTGCGCCCATAGGGCACGTGCACATGCAGGGCGACCTGGGCCTGGGCCACGAAGGACTCCAGGATGTGCCGGGTCATGGTGGTGTCGTACTCGCCGATCATCGGGGCCATGTGCTCCGGCTCCGTGTGCACGAGGTACGGGCGGCCGGACAGGTCCACCGTGACCTGGGCGAGGGACTCGTCCAGCGGGACCGTGCAGTTGCCGAAGCGGTAGATGCCGACCTTGTCGCCGAGCGCCTGCTTGAAGGCGGCGCCGAGGGCGAGGGCGGTGTCCTCGATGGTGTGGTGCGAGTCGATGTGGAGATCGCCGTCGGTCTTCACGGTGAGGTCGAACAGACCGTGCCGGCCGAGCTGGTCGAGCATGTGGTCGTAGAAGCCGACGCCGGTGGCGATGTCGGTCTTCCCGGTGCCGTCGAGGTCGATCTCGACGAGGACCGAGGTCTCCTTGGTGGTGCGCTCCACGCGCCCTACGCGGGTCATGCGTCCAGCTCCTTCTTGACTTCACGTACCGCGTCGAGGAACGCGTCGTTCTCTTCGGGGGTTCCGGCGGACACCCGCAGGAAGCCGGGCACGCCGTTGTCGCGGACCAGGACCCCGCGGTCGAGGATCCCCTGCCAGGCCCGGTGGGGGTCCTCGAACCGCCCGAACTGCACGAAGTTCGCGTCGGACTCGGTGACCTCCAGGCCGAGCGCGCGCATCTCGGCGACCAGCCGGTCCCGCTCGGTCTTCAGCTGCTCGACGTACTTCAGCAGGGTGTCGGTGTGCTCCAGGGCGGCCAGCGCGGTCGCCTGGGTGATCGCCGACAGGTGGTACGGCAGCCGGACGAGCTGTACGGCGTCCACCACCGCGGGGTGCGCGGCGAGATAGCCGAGGCGCAGGCCGGCCGCGCCGAACGCCTTCGACATGGTCCGGGAGACGACGAGATTCGGCCGACCTTCGAGCAGCGGCAGCAGCGAGGCGCCGTGGCTGAACTCGATGTACGCCTCGTCGACGATCACCATGGACGGCCGGGCCGCCTGGGCCGCGTCGTACAGCGCGAGGACGGTCTCGGCCGGCACCGCGTTGCCCGTGGGGTTGTTGGGGGTCGTGACGAACACGACGTCGGGCCGGTGCTCGGCGATCGCGCGGGTGGCGGCCTCGGTGTCGATGGTGAAGTCGGCCTCGCGCGGACCGGAGATCCAGCCCGTGCCGGTGCCGCGCGCGATCAGCGAGTGCATCGAGTACGACGGCTCGAAGCCGAGTGCGGTACGGCCCGGTCCGCCGAAGGTCTGCAGCAGCTGCTGGATGACCTCGTTGGAGCCGTTGGCCGCCCAGACGTTCTCGATGGTGAGCGGGTGGTTGCCGGTCTTCGTCAGGTACCTGGCCAGCTCGGTGCGGAGCTGGACGGCGTCCCGGTCGGGGTAGCGGTTCAGGTCCCGGGCGGCCTCGCGCACCCGCTCGGCGATCCGCTCGACCAGCGGCTCGGGCAGCGGGTAGGGGTTCTCGTTGGTGTTCAGCCGTACGGCGACGTCCAGCTGGGGCGCGCCGTAGGGGGACTTGCCGCGCAGCTCGTCCCGTACGGGGAGATCGTCGATTCCGAAGTTCACTTGCTCGCCGGTACCTTCCACCCGAACCTCGCCTTGATCGCCGCGCCGTGTGCCGGCAGGTCCTCCGCCTCCGCCAGCGTGACCACGTGGTGCGCGACCTCGGCCAGCGCGTCTTCGGTGTAGTCGACGATGTGGATGCCACGCAGGAAGGACTGCACGGACAGCCCGGAGGAGTGGCAGGCGCAGCCGCCGGTGGGCAGCACGTGGTTGGACCCGGCGGCGTAGTCGCCGAGGGAGACCGGCGCCCAGGGGCCGACGAAGATCGCGCCCGCGTTGCGGACCCGGTCGGCCACCGCCGCGGCGTCCGCGGTCTGGATCTCCAGGTGTTCGGCGCCGTACGCGTCGACGACCCGCAGGCCCTCCTCGACGCCGTCGACCAGGACGATCGCGGACTGCCTGCCCTTAAGCGCCGGGACGATCCGGTCGTCGACGTGCTTGGTGGCCGTGACCTGCGGCTCCAGCTCCTTGGCCACCGCGTCCGCGAGCTCGACGGAGTCGGTGACCAGGACGGCGGCGGCCAGCGGGTCGTGCTCGGCCTGGCTGATCAGGTCGGCGGCGACGTGCACCGGGTCGGCGGTGGCGTCCGCGAGGACCGCGATCTCGGTGGGGCCGGCCTCGGCGTCGATGCCGATCCGGCCGGTGAAGTAGCGCTTGGCGGCGGCGACCCAGATGTTGCCGGGGCCGGTGACCATGGTGACGGGCGGGCAGGACTCGGTGCCGTACGCGAACATCGCGACGGCGGAGGCACCGCCGGCCGCGTACACCTCGTCGACGCCGAGCAGGGCGCAGGCGGCCAGGATCGTCGGGTGCGGCAGGCCCTCGAACTCGGCCTGCGGCGGGGAGGCGAGCGCGATGGACTCGACGCCGGCCTCCTGCGCGGGCACCACGTTCATGACCACCGAGGACGGGTAGACCGACCGTCCGCCGGGCGCGTACAGCCCGACGCGCTCCACGGGCACCCACTTCTCGGTCACGGACCCGCCCGGCACGACCTGGGTGGTGTGGCTCGTACGGCGCTGCTCGCGGTGGACCAGACGGGCGCGCCGGACGGACTCCTCCAGGGCCGCGCGCACGGCCGGGTCCAGCTCCTCCAGCGCCTTGGCCAGGGCCTCGGCAGGCACCCGCACCTGCTTCAGGGTGACCCCGTCGAACTTCTCGGCGAAGTCGATCAGCGCCGCGTCGCCCCGATGATGCACGGCCTCGCAGATCGGACGCACCTTCTCCAGGGCGGCCGAGACGTCGAAGTCGGCTCGGGGCAGCAGGTCGCGCAGGGCGAGTCCCTCGGGGAGGGCATCGCCGCGCAGATCGATACGAGCCATAGGGAAATGTTGGAGCACAGGCTCAATTCTCTCAGACGGCACTCGGGGCCCGTTCGCGCGTATCAATGGCTGATACAGAACGTGAGCCGACGGCCGGTACATAGCCTGGCCGGAACCCGGAAGATCACCCTCACTTCTTGTGTTCGAGAGGTGACGGAGCGGGCATCACCGCTGGGCGAACACCTGACTGGCGAGTAGCTGAGGAAGAAGGAAGAGCCGTGACCGAGGGGGTCCGGGACGGGGAACTGCCGGACGATCTGACCGCGGCCGAGGCCGGGATGTGGCAGGCCTTCCGCAACGGCAGTGTGTACGACCTGAGCAGCGGTGACGCGCAGGTGGACGATCCGCACGGCGGCCATCCCTGGGGGCCCGAGCGGACCGTGCGGGCGCGGATCGTCTGCTGGCTGCTGCTCGACGGGCCGCCGGCGCTCGCGGGCCGGGTGGCCGCGCTGAAGCTGGCCGGCCTGCGGATCACCGGCGCCCTGGACCTGGCGGGCGGCGCCGTCACCCCGTACGTGGAGCTGCGCGGCTGCCGGTTCGACGACGAGGTGCTGCTGCCGGAGGCGCACTTCACCACCGTGCGGCTGGTCGACTGCGCGGTGCCGCGCCTGGAGGCGGCCCGGGTGCGCACGGAGGGTGACCTCCATCTGCCGCGCTGCCGTTTCCTCGCCGGGGTCCGGCTGACCGACGCGCACATCGGCACCGATCTGCTGTTGAACCAGGCGGTGGTCTACCGGGACCGCAGCGGGCGGTCGATCGCGGCGGACGGCATGACCGTCGGGCAGGATCTGCAGGCGGACCTCCTGGAGTCGTACGGGGAGCTGAGCCTGCGCAGCGCCAAGGTGGGCGTCTCGCTGAGCCTGCGCGGGGCCCGGCTGCGCAATCCCCACGGGCGGTTCGCGCTGAACGCGCCCCAGCTGACCGTCGGCCGCACCCTGTACCTGACCCCGGCCGGGGTGGGCGGCCCCTGGCAGAGCGGCACGACCCCGGCACACGGGACCCGGATCCAGCGGTTCGAGTGCCAGGGCGGGATCCGGCTGGACGACGGGCGGTTCGGGGACGCCGTCGACCTGGAGCGGGCGCGGTTCACCTTCACGGACGACCAGGAGCTGTCGCTGCGCCGGGTGCAGGCGCCGGAGCTGCGGTTCCTCGGGGAGGAGCCGCAGCGTGGCCGGGTGGTGCTGTCGGGCGCCCGGACCGTGAACCTGGTGGACGGGGCGGCCGGCTGGCCGGGCCCCGGGCGGCTGCACATGGGCGGCTTCGTCTACGAGAACCTGGTTCCGCAGGGTCCGTTCCCGCTGACCCGGCGCCTGGAGTGGGTGGCGGCGGCGACCGCCGAGTACAACCCGGAGCCGTACGAGCGGCTCGCGACCGTGCTGCGGGCCGCCGGCGAGGACGAGGACGCGCGCGAGGTGCAGCTCGCCAAGCAGCGCCGGCGGCGCGAGACGCTGCCGGTCGCGGCCAAGTTCTGGGGGTACGTGCAGGACCTGACGGTGGCCTACGGCTACCGGCCGGGCCGGGCGGCGGTGTGGATGACCGTGCTGTGGGCGGCGGGCACGCTCGCCTTCGCCCACGCCCCGCACCCGCCGATGGGGTCCGGCGGGCATCCGGTCTGGGACCCGGCGCTGTTCGTCCTCGATCTGCTGCTGCCGGTGATCGACCTGGGCCAGGCCGGCCAGTGGCGCCTCAGCGGCGGCTGGCAGTGGGCGGCCGCCGTGATGATCCTGCTGGGCTGGATCCTGGCGACGACGGTGGCGGCGGGGGCCACGCGGCTGCTGAGGCGCGGGTAGGCGCGGCCCGCCGCGCCTGACGGGTACCGACACGGGCACCGACGGGCACCGATCGGAAGCGGAACTGACAGGTACTCAACAGGTGAGCACCTCTCACCTTTTACCTTCCCTTGACCTGGAACCATACAACTTTCACGGAGTTGGCCTGGTGGTCTGGCGCGCGCCCGATCTGCGGACTTTCAATGGCGACACCATGGCTTCGCTGCGTGCGCTGTTCCGTTCCGCACGGACCGCAAGGACCGCCCCGCGCCCCGCCCTCGGCCCGCTGCCGGCCGACGACGAGGTCTTCCTCGACGCGCCCGACGAGCGGCTCTCCCCCGTGCTGGTCGCGGCCGGCCGGGGCGAGTACCAGCCCGCCGCACGGCTGCTGGCCGGCACCAGGGCCGCGGCCGAGTGGGAGGTACGGGACCGGTACGTGCACCGGCTCGCCCTGTTCGCCCGTTCCCGGGCCGAGTGGCTGGACGACTGGTCCACGGCCGCCCCTCACGACCCGGACCTGCTCCTGCTGCGCGCCCAGCTGGCGGTGGACCAGGCCTGGCCCTCCCCGGCCCGGACCGAGTTGCTACGCGCGGTGAGTCCGCTGATCACGGCCGCCGCTCGCGGCGACGACCGCGACCCGGTGCCGTGGCGGGTGGCGCTGGACCACGCACGCGGCTCCAACGCCGGACACAAGTACTTCGAGGAGCTGTGGGAGGCGGCGGTCCGCCGCGCCCCGCACCACCACGGCTGCCATGTGGCGGCCGTGCGCTATCTGGGCACGTACTGGCACGGCTCGCACAGCGAGTGCTTCGACTTCGCCGACCTGGCCGCCCAGGACGCCCCGGCCGACTCCCTCGTACAGGCCCTCCCGGCCCGGGCGGCCTTCGCCTATCTCACCGACGGCTGCGGCCCGGTGGTACCGCGCGCCCGCCTGGACGCGGCGGCCGACCGGGCGATCGCGCTCTCCGCCCGGTTCCCGGCGGCCGACCCCTGGCCGGCCGAGGTCCGCAACAAGCTGATGTATCTCCTGGTCCGGCTGGAACGCTGGGAGGCCGCCCGCACCCAGCTGCAGCTGATCGGCCCGTACGTCACCTCGTTCCCCTGGGACCGCCTGTCCGACGACCCGCTGGGCCATTTCGTACGGCTCCGCGCGCACCTGCTGGCCGGCACGGAACCCCTCCCCGAGACCGGACCGATCCCCTCGCAGCAGAGCGCGGGGCGCCCACGGGCCGAGCACGGCGGACACGTCCCCGCCGATGACCACTAGGCTGTGGCGCCGTGACCACCGTCCGTCTTCCCCTCTTCCCGCTGAACTCGGTGCTGTTCCCGGGGCTCGTGCTGCCGCTCAACATCTTCGAGGAGCGCTATCGCGCCATGATGCGCGATCTCCTGAAGACCCCCGAGGAGGAACCGCGCCGGTTCGCCGTCGTGGCGATCCGCGACGGCCACGAGGTGGCACCGAGCGCGCCGGGCATGCCGGACCCGACGGCCCAGCCCGATCGGGGTCCGGCGGCCGGCTTCGGGCCCGACCCCCTCAAGTCCTTCCACCGGGTGGGCTGTGTGGCGGACGCGGCGACGATCCGGGAGCGGGCGAACGGCACGTTCGAGGTGCTGGCGACCGGGACCAGCCGGGTGCGGCTGCTCTCCGTCGACACCTCGGGGCCGTTCCTGACGGCCGAGCTGGAGGAGCTGCCGGAGGAACCGGGCGACGAGGCGGGCGCGCTGGCGGAGGGGGTGCTGCGGGCCTTCCGTCAGTACCAGAAGCGGCTGGCGGGGGCGCGGGAGCGCTCGCTGTCGACGGGCGTCGAGCTTCCCGACGAACCGTCCGTGGTCTCCTACCTGGTCGCGGCGGCGATGATGCACGACATCCCCACCAAGCAGCGGCTGCTCCAGGCTCCCGACACCGCCTCCCGGCTCCGCGACGAGCTGAAACTGCTTCGCTCCGAGACGGCGATCATCCGTAACCTGCCGTCACTGCCCGCGGCGGAGCTGACGCGGGCGCCGACGAGTCTGAACTGAGCCGGGGTCCCTGCCATGCCGAAGAAGCCGAACAAGAAGCAGCAGCCCGGAGGCACGCCGGCGACGGTGGCCCTGACCGCGGCGGGCGTGGACTTCACCGTCCACTCCTACGACCACGACCCCTCCCACCCGTCCTACGGCGAGGAGGCGGCGGAGGCGATGGGCGTGTCCCCCGACCGGGTCTTCAAGACCCTGGTCGCGGACGTGGACGGTGCGCTCACGGTCGCGGTGGTGCCGGTGGCGGGGAGTCTGGACCTGAAGGCCCTGGCGACGGCGGTCGGCGGCAAACGCGCGGCGATGGCCGACCCGGCCCTGGCCGAACGCACGACGGGCTACGTCCGCGGCGGCATCTCCCCGCTGGGCCAGCGCAAGAAGCTCCCCACGGTCCTGGACGCGTCGGCGTCGTCCCACCCCACGATCTGCGTCTCGGCGGGCCGCCGCGGCCTGGAGGTCGAACTGTCCCCGACGTCCCTGGCCGACCTGACGAACGCGACCCTGGCGCCCATCGGGCGTGCGTGACCTCTCGACGGAGCTCCCTTTCTCGGTTAATTACGGGAGACATGTCGAAGAAGACACGGAAACGGAAGTGGCGCACGAAGAAGGGTCACGCGAACCACGGTCGCCGTCCGGCATAGGGAGTACGGGCGGGGGTGCGGTGAGCTGCCGACCGCGGGCCGTGCGCGGCCGGTCGCGCAGTTCCCCGCGCCCCTGACCCTGCCGACCACCCGCTCCTGCCACGCCGCCCGGCGGGCAGGAGCGGCGGTACGAGACGCTACGCCGGCGGAGCCGCGTACGGTCCGTGCTCGTAGGGCGGCTCCGGGTCCCGTGGGCCGAACAGCGCCATCAGTCCCAGATGCACCAGCAACGCCGACAGCGACCACGCCAGCAACGCCCCCTTCGCCCCCAGCTTCAGCGGCGCCGAGAACGTCACCCCCTTGCCCACGGCCTTCGCATGCGCGATCACGTCCTGCTCCGGCCCCAGCCACACCCCCAGCCGCCACGCCAGCAGCGACCCGAGCACTCCCCCGATGCCCAGCGCCACCACCAGCGGCACACCCCCGCGCCGCTGCCACAGGAACACCACCGCCGCGCTCACCGCCCCGAACGCCAGGGCCAGCAACGTGAACGTGCCGTCCACCCCCGCCGCCTGCTCCCCCTCGGTGTCCTTGAGGTAGACCGCCCAGCCCTTGGTGGACTCGTCCCCCACCAGCGGCACATGCGGCGCCAGCCACAGCCACAGCAGCCCGAGCAGCACCCCGCTCACCGCCACCGCGAGAACGATCACCGCGGCCTGCCGCAGTTCGGTCTTCATCCCGGGACCGTCCTGTCCGTACTCTGCCTCGGCCGTCCCGGCAGGCGGCGGCGCCTGCCAGGCCTGGTGCGAGGACTGGTCGTGCGGCGGCGGAGGCGGCGTCAACGGTGCGGTCACCCTGACATCGTGCCAGGCCGGTCTGTGCGGCGCGTCACCGGACGGCGGCCCGCCGGTACGCCCAGGTGGCGACGGCCAGCGAGACGACCCCCACGCCGGCACACACGCCCAGGTCAGCGAGGACCACGGCCCAGTCGGGCTGTGCCCCGAAGGTCCGGGCGTAGGCCTCCACGCCGTACGTCGACGGCAGCAGGTCGCGCGCGAGCCGAATGATCCCCGGCATCCGGTCCGGCGGCAGCACCCCGAGCAGCAGCGCCGCCGACATGCCCAGCTGCCCGAGCAGCGTGGCGAGTTCGGGCCGTGACGCGAGCAGCCCGCAGGCGGCGCCGAGCCCGGACAGGGCCGCCCCCGCCAGCGGGATCACGGCGAGGAGAACCCACAGGTTGCTCAGCGGCAGCCCGAACAGCACACACCCGAAGACGGCCGTCACCAGCGTCCCCGGCACCGTGAAGGAGGCGTACGCCGCGGCCGCCCCGAGCACCACGGAGGCCGGCGGCACCGGCAGCGTGGCGTAGTGGTCGAGGCCGCCGCTCGCCCGCAGCTGCCCGAAGTACTGCGCCAGCAGGTTCAGGGCCACATAGGCGACGACCACCACCGACGACCCCGCCACCACCGACTGGGCCTCGCCGCGGCTGTCCACCACCCCCCGCATCATGATCATGATGCCGACGGACTGGAAGGTCGCGACGAACAGCAGCGGAATCCGCGCCACCCGGGCACGGGACAGCTGCGCCCGGTAGACGGCCACCAGCGACGGCCACAGACGCGCACGCGGGCCCAGCTCGACCGCCGGGCGCGGCACCGTCTCCTCCAGGGCCAGGACACCGCCCGGCAGAACCTCCGCGGGTACGACACTCACGTCGCGCAGCTCCTCTTCCCAACGGCATCCACGGCACGTACGGCCGCCGCGCCTTCCCGTACGGGCCCGGTCGCCCCGGCGTTCACGCTCATGCCTTCACCAGCCCCTGCCGTGCGGCGCCGCCCAGCGCCAGATAGACGTCCTCCAGGCTGGGCGTGGCGAGGGTGAAGTCGTCCAGGGCGGCGAAGGCGGCCCCGCCGGTCACCGTGGCGACGACGGCACGCGCCTCCTCGGGTGCGAGCCGCAGCGTCCAGCGCCGGCCGGACTCGACGGCACGCTCCCGCAGGACGGCCACCTCGGGCACGTCCAGCGGGGCCCGCTCCCGCCACACCAGTTCGACCCGGACCTCGCCGGCGACCCGTTCCTTGAGCCCGGACGGGGTGTCACAGGCGATGACCCGCCCCTGGTCGAGCACGGCGACCCGGTCGAGGACCGTCTCGGCCTCGATCACGTTGTGGGTGACCAGGACGACGGTCGCGCCGTGCTCGGCCCGCCGCCGGTCGACGGCGGCCCACACGGCCCGCCGGGCCACCGGATCCATCCCGGTCGTCGGCTCGTCGAGCACCAGCAACGGCCGCTCCCCGACGAGCGCCGCGGCGAAACAGGCCAGCCGCCGCTGCCCTCCGGAGAGCTTCTTGATCGCCTGCCCGGCGAGGGGGCCGAGCCCCAGCTCATCGAGCACGGCGTCCCGCTCGGCGCGGGCCCGCCGTACGTCCAGGCCGCGCAGCCGCCCGGTGGTCTCGGCGGCGAGGGACACGGTCAGCTCGTCCAGGGCGCTGGACTCCTGCCCGAGATAGGCGAGGATCCGTGCGGCCCGCTCCGGGTGCCGCACGATGTCGTGCCCGAGGATCTCGACGGTGCCGGTGTCGGGCCGCAGCAGCCCGGTGAGCTGTCGTACGAGGGTCGACTTGCCGGCGCCGTTCGGCCCGAGCAGCCCGAAGATCTCACCGCAGCGGACATCGAGGTCCACCCGGTCGGTGGCCCGGACCTCCGGCACCGCGGGGGTCCCGCGCCGCCCTTTGACCGCGGCGTAGGTCTTGGTCAGCCCACGCACGGCACACACCACGTCACTCTGCTGCCGAAGTGCCCGACCCACGCCCGTACTCACAAGGGACGAGACTACGGGGTCGCCCCCGTTTACTCGTCTTTGGGGCCGTCGGCTTCGCGTCCCGGCGCTCACTCATTCGGCGGGTGCATGCTCCGCCGCCCCCGCCGGCACATCGATCTCTCTCCAGAACCCCGCCCGAATGGCGTACCGGTCGTGCTCGTCGATCTGGTCGTCCTTGTGGGCCAGCAACCCGAACCGGGCGGCGTACCGCAGCAGCTCCCCGTCGATCCGATGCGGAATCCGCGGATACATCCCGGACAGCTTCTGCACATGGTTCTGGTCGCCCAGCCGCGAGATCCACCGCCGTGCGAACACCTGCCCGACCTCGAAGGGATCCCCGCCGACGGTCGTGATGTCCTCCTCCCGGTCGGCCCACCGCTGCTCCGCGGTCGTCAGCTGCGCCAGCGTCGGCATGGAGGTGGCCTCCGCGGGCTCCGCGACGGTCCCCGGCCGGTCCACCCACCCCTTGTCGGAGGACCATCGCAGGGTCGCGGTGGTCGCCGGATTCTGCACCGGCTGCCCGCCCGGCGCCCGCAGCGCGGCGAGGTCCTTCGGCGTGGGCACCCCCTTGGGCGCCGGCACCCGCTCGACCGCCCCGTTCTCCGCCGCGCTCGCCACCGGCGCCCGCTCGGCCTCCTCGGCGCCCGGGTCGGCCGCGGCCGACAGTCCCGAATCGGGCAGCGGCGCGGAGAGGATCGCGGCGATCTCCGGCCGCGGCGCCGGCGGCGGCGCACAGACCGCGGTCAGCTCCTTCGCCCGTACCGCCTGGGTGATCCACGCGCGGTCCAGGACCCGCCGCTCGTCGGCCTCGGCGACCAGGTCCTCGGACTGGTTGTAGTCCCCGTCGGCGGCCTGCACGGCCCACAGGTGCACGGCGACCCCGTGCTCCTTCGCGGCCATCATGCCCGGCAGCAGATCGCCGTCTCCGGTCACCAGCACCACGTCGGAGCAGGCGCCGTTGCGGGCCAGCTCGGTCAGCTCGGCGTGCATGGCCGCGTCCACGCCCTTCTGCGCCCAGCGGCCGTCGCTTCGGGTCAGCGCGCCGAGCCGGACGGTCACCCGGGGCATCACGCGCAGCCGGCGGTGCTCCGGCTGCGGGACGCGGTCGGGGGCGCCGTCGAACCAGTAGATGCGCAGCAGTGGACGCTCGGTGTCGGATTCCGCGCGGTCGCGCAGCGCCTGGATGAGCGCGGCGTGGTCGACGGTGATCCGGGATCGGGAGGGCTCACCGGCGAGGAGACTGGCGGCGGCACCCAGCAGATACCCGGCGTCCACCAGGACAATGCAGCGGTCCACGCGACTCACCCTCTTTCCGGGAGGTTTGCTTTCGGGGCTTCCTTCGAGTCTGCCCGACGGCGCGGGGGTTAACGGCCCGAACTCGATCTTCGGCGTGGCGTTTCGGCACCTTGCTCTCCGACAAACCCTGTCACAGACGGTAATTATCCGAAATGCGTCCGTTGTCAGCCTATGTGAATCTGAATTCGGCCCCTAGATCCCCCACAGGAGGCAGATCACCATGGCCAAGAACAAGAACCGCAAGGGTGGCTCCCAGAACCGCACGCCGCAGGCCGAGCAGACCCACGAGCACGCGCAGCGTACGTCGACGGAGTCCCACGACTCGCCGGTGACGCACATCCAGGGCAGCCCCGCAGATGTTGCCCGGAAGCAGCAGAAGCGCTTCGGCCACAACTGAGCGGACTCACCAGGTCCCTCAGGGCTGTTGAAGCCCAGGCACACAGAAGGGGCGCACCCGTTCGCGGGTGCGCCCCTTCCGCGCGCGTACGGCCGTCAGCGCGTATTACGAGACCGTCGGCGCGTATACGACCGACGTCTAACCGGCCAGGCAGGACGGGCCGAGCAGCACCTTCAGGTCGCCGAAGAGCGCCGGGTCCGGCTTGACCCGGTGCCGGTCGAGGCGCAGTACGGTCGTCTTGGTCGGGCCCTGGAGCTTGATCCGTACCTCGCTGTCGCCCTTGTGGTGGCTGAGGATCTCGCCGAGGCGGCTGACCATGGGCGGGGTGATCCGGGTGGCCGGGATGGTGAGGATCACCGGTGCGTTGGCGCCCGCGGCGGACAGGTCGGGAATCGCCAGCTCCATCGCCACCAGGCGGGGCACGTCCTCGCGCTTGTCGAGGCGGCCCTTGACGAACACGACCGCGTCCTCGACGAGTTGGGTCGAGATCAGCTGGTAGGTCGCCGGGAAGAACATGCACTCGATGGAGCCCGCCAGGTCCTCGACGGTGGCGATCGCCCAGGCGTTGCCCTGCTTGGTCATCTTGCGCTGGAGGCCGGAGATGATCCCGCCGATGGTGACGACCGCGCCGTCGGCGTGCTCGCCGCCGGTCAGCTGCGCGATGCCCGCGTCGGCCTTGTCGGAGAGCACGTGCTCCAGGCCGAAGAGCGGGTGGTCGGAGACGTACAGACCGAGCATCTCCCGTTCCTGGGCGAGCAGATAGGTCTTGTCCCACTCGTCGGTGGTGAACTCCACGTCGAGGCCGAACCCGGGCTCGCTGCTGTCCTCCTCGCCCATCCCTCCGAAGAGGTCGAACTGGCCCTCGGCCTCCTTGCGCTTGACCTGCACCACGTTGTCGATCATCGGCTCGTACTGGGCGGTGAGGCCCTTGCGGGTGTGCCCGAGCGCGTCGAAGGCGCCCGCCTTGATGAGGGATTCCGTGGTCCGCTTGTTGCAGGCGGTGGCGTCGACCTTGTCCAGGTAGTCGGGGAAGGAGGCGAACTTCCCCTTCGCCTTGCGGGCCTTGATGATCGACTCGACGACGCCCGTGCCGACGTTGCGCACGGCCTCCAGGCCGAAGAGGATCACGTCGTCGCCCTGGGCGGCGAAGTTGTGCACCGACTCGTTGACGTTCGGCGGGAGCACCTTGATGCCCATGCGGCGGCACTCGTTGAGGTAGACGGCCGACTTGTCCTTGTCGTCCTTGACCGAGGTGAGCAGCCCGGCCATGTACTCGGCGGGGTGGTTCGCCTTCAGGTAGGCGGTCCAGTACGAGACCAGGCCGTACGCGGCGGAGTGCGCCTTGTTGAACGCGTATCCGGCGAAGGGGACCAGCACGTCCCACAGGGCCTGGATGGCCTCGTCGCTGAAGTCCTTGTCCCGGGCGCCCTTCTGGAAGAGGACGAAGTTCTTCGCCAGCTCGTCGGGCTTCTTCTTGCCCATCACGCGGCGCAGGATGTCGGCCTCGCCGAGCGAGTAGCCGGCGATGATCTGGGCGGCCTTCTGCACCTGCTCCTGGTAGACGATCAGGCCGTAGGTGACCGCGAGCACCTCTTCGAGGGGCTCCTCCAGCTCCTTGTGGATCGGGGTGATCTCCTGGAGCTTGTTCTTGCGCAGCGCGTAGTTGGTGTGCGAGTCCATGCCCATCGGGCCGGGACGGTAGAGCGCGGAGACGGCGGAGATGTCTTCGAAGTTGTCGGGCTTCATCAGGCGCAGCAGCGAGCGCATGGGGCCGCCGTCGAACTGGAAGACACCGAGGGTGTCGCCGCGCTGGAGGAGTTCGAAGGTCTTCGGATCGTCGAGCGGCAGGGCCAGCAGGTCGAGGTCGATGCCCTTGTTGGACTTCACCATCTTGACGGCGTCGTCCATGATCGTCAGGTTGCGCAGGCCGAGGAAGTCCATCTTCAGCAGGCCGAGCGACTCGCACTGCGGGTAGTCCCACTGCGTGATGGTCACGCCGTCGGTGTGCCGCACCCAGATCGGGGCGTGGTCGACGATGGGCTCGCTGGACATGATCACGCCGGCCGCGTGCACACCCATCTGCCGGACCAGGCCCTCGACGCCCTTGGCGGTGTCGATGACCTTCTTGACGTCCGGCTCGTTCTCGTACATCCCGCGGATCTCGCCCGCCTCGTTGTACCGCGGGTGCGAGGGGTTGGTGATGCCGTCCAGGTCGATGCCCTTGCCGAGGACGTCGGCGGGCATCGCCTTGGTGAGGCGGTCGCCCATCGCGTACGGGTAGCCCAGCACGCGCGCGGAGTCCTTGATGGCGTTCTTGGCCTTGATCTTGCCGTAGGTGCCGATCATGGCGACCTTGTCGGCGCCGTACTTCTCCGTCACATACCTGATCACCTCGACGCGCCGGCGCTCGTCGAAGTCGATGTCGACGTCGGGCATGGAGACGCGCTCGGGGTTGAGGAACCGCTCGAAGATCAGGCCGTGCGGGATCGGGTCGAGGTCGGTGATGCCCATGGCGTAGGCGACGATCGAGCCGGCCGCGGAGCCTCGGCCGGGGCCGACCGCGATGCCGTTGTTCTTGGCCCACATGATGAAGTCGGCGACCACGAGGAAGTAGCCCGGGAACCCCATCTGGATGATGACGTCCAGCTCGTACTCGACCTGCTTCTGGCGGTCGTCCGGGACGCCGCCGGGGAAGCGGCGCTCCATGCCGCGGCGGACCTCCTCCTTGAACCAGGTGACCTCGGTGTAGCCGTCCGGGATGTCGAACTTCGGCATGAGGTTCTTCGCCTCGAACATGCCGGTGGTGTCGACCATCTCGGCGACCAGGAGGGTGTTGGCGCAGCCCTGCTGCCAGGCGTCCGAGGAGTCGACGGCGTACATCTCGTCCGTGGACTTCAGGTAGTAGCCGGTGCCGTCGAACTTGAAGCGGTCCGGGTCGGAGAGGTTCTTGCCGGTCTGGATGCACAGCAGGGCGTCGTGGGCGGTCGCCTCGTGCGCGTACGTGTAGTGCGAGTCGTTCGTCACCAGCGGCGGGATGCCGAGCTTCTTGCCGATCTCCAGGAGGCCGTCGCGGACCCGGTGCTCGATCTCGATGCCGTGGTCCATCAGCTCCAGGAAGTAGCGGTCCTTGCCGAAGATGTCCTGGTAGTCGGCGGCCGCCTTCAGTGCCTCGTCGTACTGGCCGAGGCGGAGCCGGGTCTGGAGCTCGCCGGAGGGGCAGCCGGTGGAGGCGACGATCCCCTCGGACCACTGGGAGATCGTCTCCTTGTCCATCCGGGGCCACTTCTGCAGCCAGCCCTCGGCGTAGGCGTCGGAGGAGAGCCGGAAGAGGTTGTGCAGGCCGGTACTGTTCACCGCCCACATCGTCTTGTGGGTGTAACCACCGGAACCGGACACGTCGTCCCGCTTCTGGTGCGGCTGGCCCCACTGGATCTTGCGCTTGTTGCGCCGGGACTCGGGCGCGACGTACGCCTCGATCCCGATGATCGGGGTGACTCCGGCCTTCTGCGCGGTGTGGAAGAAGTCGTACGCCCCGTGCAGGTTGCCGTGGTCGGACATGGCGATGTGCGTCATGCCCATCTCGTTGCAGGCGTTGAACATGTCCTTCAGCCGCGCGGCACCGTCCAGCAGCGAGTACTGGGTGTGGACGTGCAGGTGCGTGAAAGGCGGCTTTGACACGGTTTCGGCCTCCAGAGGAAACAGGCGTCGACGATCTTCCGACCGACTGCGGACCGACTGCGGACAGTCTGGTGGGACGGCGAAATCCTATGCCTCGGCACTGACAATCCGCCCGCCACCCCGCGTACCTTCAGGCGAAGAAAGCGGGCACTCCCCCGGACCTTCGCACGTTGGTCCGGAGGAGAGATCCGCACCACATGTCACGCACCACCCGTACCAGGAGGCACCCAGCGATGTCGGTCCCCCAGCTCAACGGCGAGCAGCGCGGCGAGGAGATCCTCGCCGTCTTCGACACCGCCTTCGGCGAGCTCCTGGCCGCCGACCCGGCCGCGTTCCGCGTGAAGTTCCGGAAGATGGCGGCCTCGGCCTTCGCCTTCTACCGGGGCACGGCGGCGCTCTTCTACCACGACGTGGACGCCGAGAAGCGCGGCGGTCCGTTCCTGGACGAGCGCACCTCGCGCGTGTGGACCCACGGCGACCTGCACGCGGAGAACTTCGGCACGTACATGGACTCCAACGGCCGCCTGGTCTTCAACGTCAACGACTTCGACGAGGCCTACGTCGGCCCCTTCACCTGGGACCTGAAGCGCTTCGCCGCCTCCATCGCGCTGATCGGGTACGCGAAGGCGCTCAGCGACGAGCAGATCACCGAGCTGGTCGAGGTGTACGCGGGCGCGTACCGGGAGCGGATCCACGCGCTGGCGACCGGCGCCAAGAGCGACGAGGTGCCGCCGTTCACCCTGGACAGCGCCGAGGGCCCGCTGCTCGGCGCGCTGCGCGCGGCCCGCTCGCTGACCCGCTTCGAGCTGCTGGACTCGATGACGGAGATCCGTGACTGGGAGCGCCGCTTCGCCTCCGGCGGCGGCTCCATCGAGCTGGACGCCGCCACCCGCTACAAGGTCCTCGCCGCCTTCGACGGCTACCTGGAGACGCTTCCCGAGTCGTCCCTGTCCCGCCCGGACTCCTACCGCGTGAAGGACGTCGTCGGCCGGCGCGGCATCGGCATCGGCTCGGCCGGCCTGCCGTCGTACAACATCCTCCTGGAGGGCTCCACGGACGCCCTGGAGAACGACGTCGTGATCTACATCAAGCAGGCCCAGACCCCGGCCGTCTCCCGGCACATCACGGACCCGGCGATCCGCGACTACTTCCAGCACGAGGGCCACCGCACGGTGATCTCCCAGCGTGCCCTGCAGGCGCACGCCGACCCGTGGCTGGGCTGGACCGAGCTGGACGGCTCCGGGCAGCTGGTCGCCGAGGTGTCGCCGTACGCGGTCGACCTGGACTGGAGCGACATCGACGACCCGGAGGAGATCGCGGCGGTCGTCGCGGACCTCGGCCGGGCCACGGCCTCGATGCACTCGGCGGCCGACGACCAGTCCGGCGAGTCCCTGGTGCCGTTCTCCACCGAGCGGGCCATCGACGCGGCGATCGCGGCCGACGAGGAGGGCTTCGCGCCCCTGCTGGCCGACTTCGCGCACAGCTACGGCACACGCGCGCGTGCCGACCACCAGATCTTCGTCGACCTCTTCCGCAACGGCCGCATTCCAGGGCTGTAACCTTCGCGGATTCACAGGGCTCTTTTAGGGGTCCCCTACATGAGTACGTGACAGACTCTCCACCGCTATGGACATATCCGGGACCCAGCTCAGAGCCGTGCGCGCGGCGCTGTTCACGGCCTTCGTCGTGACGCTCAGCACCGCGTCGCACGTGCTGCTGTCCCGGGCCCCGCTGCCGTTCACGACGGTGGCCGCGGTCGCCGCCGGCGTGTTCGTCACGGCGTACGCGCTGGCAGGCCGCGAGCGCGGCTTCGGCCGGATCGCGGCCCTGCTGGTCCCGCTGGAACTGGCCGCCGACACGGTCTTCACCACCGGCCAGCACGCCTGCTACGGCAGGGCGGGCGGCCCCATCGCCGGCCCGCTGCGCGCGGTCGGCTTCGACGTGCTGTGCCATGGCGGCGCCGTCGGCACGCCGCTGGCCCAGATGACCGGCGGCTCCCGGGCCGCCGAGGCGCTCGGCCACGCCGACCCGACCGCGGCCTGGCTGCTGCTCGCCGCGCATGTCGGCGTCGGCCTGCTGGCCGCCGCCTGGCTGCGCCGCGGTGAGCGCGCCCTGACCCAGCTGCTGCGCGCGATCGCCGCCACCACCTTCCGCCCACTGCTCGTCGCGGTCGCCGCGGGCACGGTCCGGCTGGCTCCGGTACGACGGCTGCCGCGCCCGGCGCCGCGGACGGCCGCCGCCCGCGACCTGGTCCTCGTGCACTCCCTGGGACGGCGTGGACCGCCGTGCTCCCGGGCGCTCGCCCTGCCCTTCGCCTGAGCGCCCCTCCCTCACGAGTACGCCCCTCGTCCGAGCACGACGAGTCCCCCACACGTATCCCGCGTACGACATGTGCGCGTCCCATATGGAGATCACCAACATGAGCAAGCGGAACAGCCAGTCCTCCAAGAACGCGGCCCGGGAACGACTGCGCGTCGAGCGCGAGAAGCAGGCCAAGCGGGCCAAGGTCAAGCGCCAGGTCATCGTGGCCTGCTCGGTCGTGGCCGTGCTGGCCGCGGCGGGCGGCATAGGTTACGCCGTCGTCCAGGCCAACAAGCCCGGCTACTGGGAGGACGAGAAGTCCGCCAAGGTGGTCGCCCCGGCCAACACCACGGGCACCGACGGCACCACGGTCGTCATCGGCAAGTCCACCGCCAAGAAGACCCTCAAGGTCTACGAGGACCCGCGCTGCCCGATCTGCGCCCAGTTCGAGCAGACCGTCGGCTCCACGGTGAAGAAGGACATCGACGACGGCAAGTTCAAGATCCAGTACATCGGCGGCACGTTCATCGACGGCGACTCCCTCGGCAAGGGCCAGATCGGCTCGCGCGGCGAGGGCTCCAAGAACGCGATGAGCGCCATGGGCGCCGCGCTGAACGTCAGCCCCGAGGCGTTCCTGGAGTACAAGACCGCGCTGTACTCCACGAAGTGGCACCCCGAGGAGACGGCCGACAAGTTCAAGAACGACAGCTACCTCATCGAGGTCGCCGACACCGTCCCGGCGCTGAAGAACAACAAGACCTTCCAGGACGCCGTGAAGTCCGGCAAGTACGACGCCTGGGCGCTGGCCATGTCGAAGACCTTCGACACCAACAAGGACGGCGTGACGGGCACCCCGAGCTTCGTCATGAACGGCAAGATGCTCACGACCGACTCCAACGGCAACCCGCCGATGACGGTCGCGGACTTCACCTCCCTGGTGGACGCGGCCCTCAAGGCCTAACCCGGGCGCTGCGCACAGGCACGGCGCCACCTCCGGGTGAAGAGCAGGCGAACTTTCACTGGTTCGCCTGCTCTTGTTCATACTGGTCAGTAACCTGATCGGACGTGACCAGTCGATACAGATCAACTCAGGCTTCCGAGGGTGCCAACTCCCTCTCCCCGCGCCGCCGTACGGTCGTCAAGGCCGCGGCGGCGACGGCTGTCCTGGCCGCCCCGCTCGCCGCCGCACTGCCGGCCCGGGCCGCCTCGGACGCCCCCGCCTTCCTGCACGGCATCGCTTCCGGCGACCCGCTGCCCGACGGCGTCCTGCTGTGGACCCGGGTGACGCCGAGCGCCGACGCGACCCCCGGCTCCGGCGCCGGCGCCGACACCGAGGTCAGCTGGATCGTCGCCACCGACAAGGCGCTGACCAACGTCGTCTCCCGCGGCTCCACCACCGCGACCGCCGCCTCCGACCACACCGTCAAGGCCGACATCCGCGGCCTGGCCCCGGCCACCGACTACTGGTTCCGCTTCTCGGCCGGCGGCACGGACTCCGCGGTGGCGCGCACCCGCACCGCACCGGCGGCCGACGCCGCCGTCTCCGGCCTGCGCTTCGGCGTGGTCTCCTGCGCCAACTGGGAGGCCGGCTACTTCGCCTCGTACCGCCACCTCGCCGCCCGGGGCGACCTCGACGCCTGGCTGCACCTCGGCGACTACATATACGAGTACGGCACCGGCGAGTACGGCACCCGTGACACCGTGGTCCGCCAGCACGCGCCCACCCACGAGATCATCACCCTCGCCGACTACCGGACCCGGCACGGCAAGTACAAGACCGACACCGACCTGCAGGCCCTGCACGCCAAGGCGCCGGTCATCGCGATCTGGGACGACCACGAGTTCGCCAACGACTCCTGGTCCGGCGGCGCCGAGAACCACACCGAGGGCACCGAAGGCACCTGGACGGCCCGTCAGGCCGCGGCCAAGCAGGCGTACTTCGAGTGGATGCCGGTCCGTCCGGCCATCACCGGCACCACCTACCGCCGGCTGCGCTTCGGCAAGCTCGCCGACCTCTCCCTGCTCGACCTGCGCTCCTTCCGCTCGCAGCAGGTCTCCACGGGCAGCGGCTCGGTCGACGACCCGGACCGCACCATCACCGGCCGCGCCCAGCTCGACTGGCTGAAGGCCGGGCTGAAGGCCTCCGACACCACCTGGCGGCTGGTCGGCAACTCCGTGATGATCTCGCCGTTCGCCATCGGCTCGCTCTCCGCCGACCTGCTCAAGCCGCTCGCCAAGCTGCTCGGCCTGCCCCAGGACGGCCTCGCCCTCAACACCGACCAGTGGGACGGCTACACCGACGACCGCCGCGAGCTCCTGGCCCACCTGCGCTCCAACGCGATCGGCAACACGGTGTTCCTGACCGGCGACATCCACATGGCCTGGGCCAACGACGTGCCGGTGGACGCCGGGACCTACCCGCTCTCCGCCTCCGCGGCCACCGAGTTCGTGGTCACCTCGGTGACCTCCGACAACCTGGACGACCTCCTCAAGGTCTCCCCGGGCGTCGTCTCCACCGTCGCCGCGCCGATCATCCAGCTGGCCAACCGCCATGTGCACTGGGTCGACACCGACCGGCACGGCTACGGCATCCTGGACATCACCACCGCCCGGGCGCAGATGGACTACTACGTCCTCTCCGACAAGACGAAGGCCGACGCGACCTCGTCCTGGGAGCGTTCGTACCGCACCCGCAGCGGCACCCAGAAGGTCGAGCGCACCTACGACCCGGTGTAGCCGTCACCTACAGCGTGTCGAGGAAGCCGAGCGCCACCCGCCAGGTGGCCTCGGCGGCCTCCTCGTCGTAGTCGGGCAGCCCGGGGTCGGTGTAGAGGTGCCCGGCGCCCGCGTACCGGTAGATCTCCACATCGGCACCGGCCCGGCCCATCTGCAGATACCAGGCGCTCAGCCAGTCGTCCGGCTCGAAGGCGTCCGGCTCGGCCACGTGCAGCTGCACCGGCAGCCCGTCCACCGCGACGTTCGGCGCGATGTCCGAGGTGCCGTGCAGAAGCAGCAGCCCGCGCGCCCGCTCGTCGCCCAGCGCCAGCGTCTGCGCGATGGCCGCACCCAGCGAGAACCCCGCGAACACCAGCCCGCGCTCCGAGTAGGGCGCCGCCGCCAGCACGGCCCGCTTCAGCAACTCCTCCTTGCCGATCTCCTGGTTGAACTCCCTGCCCTCCTCGACCGTGTCGAACGTGCGCCCCTCGAAGAGGTCCGGCGTCCACACCTCGTGCCCCGCGGCACGCAGCCGGTCCGCGGCCTCGCGCACCGCGGGCCTGAGGCCATAGGTCGAGTGAAAGAGCATGATGTTCATGCGCCCATGGTGCCAGCCGGCACCCACAGCACTTGTGACACCCTCGACACCGGTCGGCATGTTCAGGACCCCGCCGATCTGGTTACGTTCCGACCCATGGACATGGAGAACGTACTCCGCCCGCTGATCGTGGTCGGCGGCGCCGTCGTCCTCACCCTGCTGATCGGCTGGGCGACCGACCTGCTGCTGCGCAAGGCCGACGCGCGGCACAGCGAGACACCCCTGTGGGGCCTGCTGCGCCGGGCCCGCATCCCCTATCAGCTGGTGCTGTGCGCGGCCCTGCTCAGAGGCTCCTACGACAAGGCCGAGCTGCTCCTGGGGCACCGGGTCGCCGTCGGCCAGATGCTGACCCTGGTGCTGATCGGGTCGGCCGCCTGGCTGGTGGTGCGGATCGCGGCGGCCGTCGTCGACACCTCGTACACCCGTTACGCCCGCGGCAACACCGACGCGGCCCGGGTCCGCCGGGTGCGCACCCAGGTGTCGCTGATCATGCGCGTGGTGACGGCGATCGTCGGCGTGGTGGCCGTGGCGGCGATGCTGCTGACCTTCCCGGCGATGCGCGCGGCCGGCGCCTCACTGCTGGCCTCCGCCGGAATCCTCGGCATCGTCGCCGGTGTCGCCGCCCAGTCCACGCTGGCGAACATGTTCGCGGGTCTGCAGATCGCCTTCGGCGACATGGTGCGCCTCGGCGACACCGTCGTGGTCGACGGCGAGTGGGGCACGGTCGAGGAGATCACCCTGACCTTTCTGACGGTACGGACCTGGGACGAGCGCCGGATCACCATGCCGGTGTCGTACTTCACCTCCAAACCCTTCGAGAACTGGTCCCGGGGCACCCCGCAGATGACCGGGGTCGTCTAC
Organism: Streptomyces sp. NPDC058683; assembly: GCF_042716195.1. Classification (NCBI taxonomy): domain Bacteria; kingdom Bacillati; phylum Actinomycetota; class Actinomycetes; order Kitasatosporales; family Streptomycetaceae; genus Streptomyces; species Streptomyces sp. NPDC058683. The sequence goes on along the minus strand of NZ_JBHXSK010000019.1, from coordinate 34,120 downwards.
TGGCATCTCGACCACTCGGCGCCGATCGAGCCGATGCGCGAGAGGCTCCGGGACATCGTGCGCGACTGCCCCGCCTGGGACGGGCGGGACTACAGCCTGGTCGTCACCGACGCCACGCCGAACACCATCCAGGTGCGGGCGCTGGTGACCGCCAAGGACTCGGACGACGTCTGGAAGGTCCGGGTGACCGTCCGCGAGCAGATGATCACCTGGCTGACCGCCGAGCATCCCTACGCCCTGCCCCGGGTCAACACGGCCGACGCGGTCCTGCCGCCGGGCGGGATCATCCCCTCCCAGGACGGGGCGGCGACGGCCCGCCGTCTGCACGAGCCGCCCCGCACCGGCCGCGGCGGCTGACCGCTCCCGTGCCCGTCAGTGGCCGCGCTCGGCGCCTCCGTTGACCTGGACGATCTGCGAGGTGACATGCCCGGCGGCCGGGGACGCCAGCCAGTGCAGGGTGGCGGCGACGTCACCCGGTATGCCGGCCCGCCCGGTCGCCGTCTCGGCGACGAGCCGCGCCCGCCGCTCCTCCTCGACCGGGCCGCCGAAGAACTCGGTGTCCTCGACGTACCCGGGCGCGACCACGTTCACGGTGACCCCGCGCGGCCCCAGCTGCCGGGCCAGATCGTGGGCGTACGGATGCAGGGCCGCCTTGGCGGCGGCGTAGGAACCGGTCCCCGAGCCCCGGTACGCGGCGATGGAGCTGAGGAACAGCACCCGCCCGCCGGGGTCGGCGAGCCGGTCCTTCAGCGCCTCCGTGAGCAGGACGGCGGTCAGCGTGTTCTGCGCGAAGTTGTCCGTCCAGGTGCGGGCGACGGCATCGAGCTGATCGTCGGCCTCCGGGACGGGCGCGAACGCCGCGTTCCCTCCGGCACTGTGCACAAGCACGTCCACGGTCCCGATCTCGTCGGCGACGTACCGTGCGACCGCGCGCACGTCCGCCGGTTCGGCCAGATCGGCGGCATACGCCACCGCACCCGGCACCCCGGCCTTCTCCAGCACCTCCCTGCGCCGCCCGAGCAGCAGCACCCGATCCCCGTCCGCGGCGAACACCCGCGCCGTGGCGAGCCCGATCCCTGTCCCACCACCACTGATCACAATGTTCCGAGCCATGATCCGAGACTACGAGCGCACCACCGACCCCGCTTCCGCTTATCCACAGCAGCCATACGTTTGTATGACGATCGCAACGCGCCGGAGGCTTGCAACGCACCGGCGGCTTGGAGAGAGCGGACTCAGCGCAGGCTGCGGACGTCCAGATGCCGCAGCACCCGGTCCACGATCTCCGGATCCGCCCCCGGCTCGCTCCGCGCCGCCAGCACCTCGTGCCGCGCCGCGCTCAGCATCTCCTGCTGGATCCGCCGCAACCGCTTCAACCGCCTCGCCCGCTTGTCGTGCCCCTCCCGCCGCTCGTCCTCCACCACCTCGGGACTGATCCGGAACCCGATCTCGAAGGCCCGCCGCAGCATCTGCTCCGTCACCTCCTCCGGCAGGTCCTCGACCTGCTCGATCTCCTTCAGCCGCCGCCGGGCCGCCTTCGCCGCCCGCACCGCCAGTTCCTTCTCGAACTCCTTCTCCTGATCGGTGTCGGCCCGCACCCCCAGCCGCTTCACCAGCCACGGCAGGGTCAGCCCCTGGAGCACCAGCGTCGCCATGATCACGCCGAACGCGATGAAGACGATCTCGTCCCGGTCCGGGAAGGCGGATCCGTCGTCGGTCTTCAGTGGAATGGCCAGGGCCAGCGCCACCGACGCCACCCCGCGCATCCCGGACCACCACATCACGACGGTCTCCCGCCAGCTGGTCGGGATCTCCTCGTCGTAGTCCCGGCGGGCGTGCAGCCGCTTGGTCAGCCAGGTCGCCGGCAGCAGCCACACCAGCCGGACCACGACGACCACGCCCACGATCGCGGCCGCCCAGCCGAGCAGCTCGCCCCAGCGGCCGGACGCCGTACGGATCGCGTTGTGCAGTTCCAGGCCGATCAGCCCGAACGCGACGCCGGTGACGAGCGTGTCGACGATGTCCCAGAAGGTGTATCCGGCGAGCCGGGTCATCACGTCGTCGGCGTCGGTGGCGTACTCGGCGATGAACAGCGCGGTGGTGAGCACGGCGAGCACCCCGGAGCCGTGCAGTTCCTCGGCGAGGACGTAGGAGACGTACGGGACGAGCAGGGTCAGGCCGATCTGGAGGGTCGCGTCGCCGAGCACGTCCATCAGCTTGTTCGCGCCCCACCCGAGCACCAGCCCCACCGCGACCGCGACCACGGCGGAGAGCAGGAAGTCCAGCCCGGCCCGCCACGGCGAGAACGTGCCGCTGACCACGGCCGCGATCGCCACGTGGTACAGGACGATGGCCGTGACGTCGTTGAAGAGGCCCTCGCCCTCCAGGATCGACACCAGCCGGCGCGGCAGCCCGAGCTGCCCGGCGACGGCGGTCGCGGCGACCGGGTCGGGCGGGGCGACCAGCGCGCCCAGCGCGACGGCGGCGGCGATCGGCAGCCCGGGCACGATCGCGCTGGCGACGACGGCCACGCACACCGTGGTGACGAAGACCAGGGCCACCGCGAGCAGGAAGATCGGCCGCTTGTTGGCCGTGAACTGGCGCCAGGAGGTCCGCCGTACGGCGGCGTAGAGCAGCGGCGGCAGCAGGCCGGGCAGGATCAGCTCGGGCGGGATGTTCACGTTCGGCACGAAGTCGGCCACCGCGAGGACGATCCCGAACAGGGTCATCAGCACGGGCGCCGGCAGCCCCAGCCGGTCCCCCACCGGGACGCTCACCAAAGCCCCGAGCAGCAGCACGAACAACAGGGCCAACTGATCCACGGCCAGCGCTCCGGGAGTCGACGATCACACAGCGGGCCTCAAGCCTGCCATGCGGTCCTCAGGCAGCCGCGCTACAGCGCGCGCCGCATCCCCTGGTGCGGGATGCCCGCCTCCTCGTACTGCGGCCCGTAGGGCTCGTAGCCCAGCCGCTCGTAGAAGCCCAGCGCGTGCGTCTGTGCGTGCAGGTCCACCGCGCTCAGGCCACGCGCGCGTGCGGCGTCCTCGATGGCCCGCACCAGGGCCACGCCTATACCGAGGCCGCGGGCCTCCTGGGAGACCGCGAGCCGGCCCAGGGAGCCGAGGGACAGGTCGCCGTCGGTCTTCTCGGCGGCCGTCTCGCCGTACAGCAGCCGGCCGGTGCCCAGCGGTACGCCGTCCTCACGGATCGCGAGCACGTGCAGGGCCGTGGTGTCGTACTCGTCGTACTCCAGGTCCTCGGGGACGCCCTGTTCGACGACGAAGACCTGCTTGCGTACGGCGAAGCACGCCTCAAGGTCCGCGGGGTCCTCGGCGACCCGCACCTCGTACGCGCGCGTGCTCATCCGTATGTCTCCTCGCGGACCTGGTCCAGCGCCGTGCTCAGGTCGGACGGGTAGTCGCTCTCGAACTCGACCCAGTCACCGCTGCCGGGGTGCTCGAAGCCGAGCCGGACCGCGTGCAGCCACTGCCGCGTCAGGTGCAGTCGCTTGGCGAGCGTCGGGTCGGCGCCGTAGGTGAGGTCGCCGACGCAGGGGTGGCGGTGAGCGGCCATGTGGACGCGGATCTGGTGGGTGCGGCCGGTCTCCAGCTTCACGTCCAGCAGGGAGGCCGCGCGGAACGCCTCGACGAGGTCGTAGTGGGTCACGGAGGGCTTGCCGTCGGCCGTGACCGCCCACTTGTAGTCGTGCTGCGGGTGGCGGCCGATGGGGGCGTCGATGGTGCCGCTGGTCGGGTCCGGGTGGCCCTGGACGAGCGTGTGGTAGCGCTTGTCGACCGTGCGCTCCTTGAACTGGCGCTTGAGCGAGGTGTACGCGCGCTCCGACTTGGCCACCACCATCAGGCCGGAGGTGCCGACGTCGAGGCGGTGCACGATGCCCTGGCGCTCGGCGGCGCCGGAGGTGGAGATGCGGTAGCCGGCGGCCGCGAGGCCGCCGATGACGGTCGGGCCGGTCCAGCCGGGGCTGGGGTGCGCGGCCACGCCGACCGGCTTGACGATCACGACCACGTCATCGTCGTCGTACACGATCTCCATGCCCTCGACGGGCTCCGCGACGATCTGCACGGGCGCGGGCGCCCCCGGCATCTCGACCTCCAGCCAGGACCCGCCGCTCACCCGCTCGGACTTGCCGACCACCGCGCCGTCGACCTGGACCTTGCCCGCCGCGGCCAGCTCGGCCGCCTTGGTGCGGGAGAAGCCGAACATCCGGGAGATGGCGGCGTCGACACGCTCGCCCTCCAGGCCGTCGGGCACGGGCAGGGTTCGGATCTCGGGAACGGTGCTCACCCGTCGAGTATGCCGGACCGCACCGACAGCGCCGTACGCAAGCCCGTCCGGCCGGCGCTCCGGAGTCGCCCCCGGCCCCGGTCAGTCCTTGTGGACGGTGCCGTCCGGGTCCAGGCCGCGGAAGGAGAGCAGGACGATCAGGATGCCGCCGCAGACGATCGCCGAGTCGGCCAGATTGAACACCGCGAAGCCCTTGGGCGCGATGAAGTCGACGACCTGGCCCTCGAAGATCCCCGGCGAGCGGAAGATCCGGTCGGTGAGGTTGCCGAGCGCGCCGCCCAGCAGCAGGCCGAGCGCGACCGCCCAGGGGAAGCTGTAGAGCTTGCGGGCCAGGCGGAAGATCACGACGATCACGGCCGCCGCGATCACCGTGAAGATGATCGTGAAAGCGCCGCCGAACCCGAAGGCCGCGCCCGGGTTGCGGATCGCGTGGAACTCCAGCCAGTCGCCGATGACCTCGATCGGCGCGTGGTGCTCCAGCTTCGCGACCACGATCGTCTTGCTGACCAGGTCGAGGGCGTACGCGAAGGCTGCCACCGCGAACAGCACGGCGATCCGGCGTCCACGCCCGGGCCGCCGTTCGTCCTCGGTCCGCTGCTGCTCCGCGCCGGATACGCCGGGCGCGGCCGTCTCCTCACCACCGTCGTCCGGAGTGTCCGGCGTACCGATGATGCGCTCCGCCTCTGCCACGTGAGTCCCTCAACCTAGGTGCCTGCCTGGGGACGAGACTACGGCACGCCCCATGCGACCCCGATGCTCAGTAGCGGCGTTCCTGCTTCTGCTTGCACTCGACGCACAGGGTCGCCCTCGGGAAGGCCTGCATCCGGGCCTTGCCGATGGGGTTCCCGCAGTTCTCGCAGAGTCCGTAGGTGCCCGCGTCAAGCTTCTCCAGGGCCCGCTCGGTCTGTTCCAGCATCTCGCGCGCGTTGGCGGCTAGCGCCAGCTCGTGCTCGCGCGTGATGTTCTTGGTGCCGGTGTCGGCCTGGTCGTCACCCGCGCCGTCCCCGGAGTCCCGCATCAGGCCGGCCAGGGCGCTGCCGGAGGCGTCGAGCTCGGTGCGCAGCCGCAGCGCCTCGGTCATCAGCTCGGTGCGCGCCTCCTCGACCTCCTCCGGCGTCCACGGGTCCTCGCCGGGACGCACCGCGAGTTCGCCCGGAGCCGCCATGGCGACCCGCGCCTTGGGGAGGGCGGTCTCCGCCGCCGCAGTGGCCGTACCAGGGGTCTTCTTCGCAACCACCGTCGTGGCTCCCGTCTGCTTCGCGGCCCGCGCCGCGCCCGCTTTCTTGGCCGTGCTCTTCTTGGCCGTGCTCTTCGCCGCCGCGGTCTTCGTCGCCGCGGCCTTGGACGCGCTGTTCTCCGACTTCCCCGCGGCGCCCTTGGCAGCCGCGGTCGCCTTCTTCGCCGCCGCCTTCGTCCCGGCGGCCGACTTCTCGGCCGTCTCCGTCCCGGCGGCTCTCTTGCCGTCCGCCTTCTTCACCGGCGTCTCCTCCGCGGCCGTTTTCCCGGCGGAACCCTTCTCACCAGCCTTTTTATCCGCCACGGCCGTCTCCCCCGCGCGCGTGCCCCGCTTTCCGCCGTCCCCCTTGGTGTCACCGTCGGAGGCAGCCGCGCCCCTGGATCGGCCGGACGCCGACTGCTGTACGGCGGTCTTCTTCGCCACCATGGCCGCGGCCCCTTCACATATTGTGATCTTGCACGCGAATCGTGCTGGGACGATAAATCGACTTCAGTCCCGCGGCAACGGGGCACGCCGCCCGATTCGCCTGCCCCGCACCCCCCACGCAGCAGGTATGCATCCGTTGTGCCCAGCTCCCCGCGCGGTAATCCGCCGAGCCGGACATCCCAGGATGCGAACACGCGTACCGCGCCATTCGGGTCATCTCGGCAGGTGGACGGCCCGGCGCCGCCCCTGCCGGGAAAACGGGTCGGCCGCTGTCCGTGCGGCGCCGTACACTGGGCGGAGCGAGAAGCGTGGATGGGGACGAGTAGCGGCGTACGCAGCCCAGAGCGACCCGGGGACGGTGGGAGCCCGGGGGCCGGCGCGACGTGAAGATCACCCCGGAGCCGCCGGAAGAAAGCCCCCGGGCGAGTAGAACCGGTTTCGCGACCCCAATGAGGGGGCTCACCGGCGCGTACGGCGCCCGGGGAGCCAAGGAGGGTGGTACCGCGGGAGCGCGCCGCACACGGCGTAGGCAGGACAAGGCTCTCGTCCCTCCGACGGAAGGCAGCAAGTCCGTTGGAGGAAGCTCGCAGATGACAGCGCCGACGTACCGCCAGGTGCCCGCACAGGTCGACCTGCCCGCCCTTGAGCACGCCGTGCTCGACTTCTGGCGCGAGCAGAAGATCTTCGCCAAGACCCTGGAGCAGTCCGAGGGCCGCCCCGAGTGGGTGTTCTACGAGGGCCCGCCCACCGCCAACGGCATGCCCGGCGCCCACCACATCGAGGCGCGCGTCTTCAAGGACGTCTTCCCCCGCTTCCGGACCATGCGCGGCTACCACGTGGCCCGCAAGGCCGGCTGGGACTGCCACGGCCTGCCCGTGGAGCTGGCGGTCGAGAAGGAGCTGGGCTTCAGCGGCAAGCCCGACATCGAGGCGTACGGGGTCGCCGAGTTCAACGCCAGGTGCCGTGAGTCCGTGCTCCGCCACACCGACGCGTTCACCGAGCTGACGACCCGCATGGGGTACTGGGTCGACCTCGACGACGCGTACGTGACCATGGACCCCGAGTACATCGAGTCGGTCTGGTGGTCGCTCAAGGAGATCTTCGACAAGGGCCTGCTGGTCCAGGACCACCGCGTCGCCCCCTGGTGCCCGCGCTGCGGCACCGGCCTGTCCGACCACGAGCTGGCGCAGGGCTACGAGACGATCGTCGACCCCTCCGTGTACGTCCGTTTCCCGCTCACCTCCGGTCCGCTCGCCGGCCAGGCCGCGCTCCTGGTGTGGACGACGACCCCGTGGACCCTGGTGTCCAACACGGCGGTCGCCGCGCACCCGGGAGTCACCTACGTCGTCGCGACGAACGGCGAGGAGAAGCTCGTCGTCGCCGAGCCGCTTCTCGCCAAGGCGCTCGGCGAGGGCTGGGAGACCACGGGCCAGACCTTCACCGGCGCCGAGATGGAGCGCTGGACCTATCAACGTCCGTTCGAGCTCGTAGAGTTCCCGGAACCGGCGCATTACGTCGTGAACGCGGAGTACGTCACGACCGAGGACGGTACGGGTCTGGTCCACCAGTCCCCCGCCTTCGGTGAGGAAGACCTCAAGGTCTGCCGCGCCTACGGCCTGCCGGTGGTGAACCCGGTCCGCCCGGACGGCACCTTCGAAGAGGACGTCCCGCTGGTCGGCGGCGTCTTCTTCAAGAAGGCCGACGAACGCCTCACCGAGGATCTGTTGCAGCGCGGCCGCCTCTTCAAGCACCTGCCGTACGAGCACAGCTACCCGCACTGCTGGCGCTGCCACACCGCGCTGCTCTACTACGCGCAGCCGTCCTGGTACATCCGCACCACGCAGATCAAGGACCGGCTCCTCGAGGAGAACGAGAAGACGAACTGGTTCCCGGAGACCGTCAAGCACGGCCGCTACGGGGACTGGCTGAACAACAACATCGACTGGGCGCTGTCCCGCAACCGCTACTGGGGCACTCCGCTGCCGATCTGGCGCTGTGAGGACGACCACCTCACCGTCGTCGGCTCCCGCGCGGAGCTGACCGGACTGACCGGCACCGACCAGTCGGCCCTTGACCCGCACCGCCCGTTCATCGACGAGGTCACCTTCGCGTGCCCGCAGTGCCAGAAGACGGCCACGCGCGTGCCGGAGGTCATCGACGCCTGGTACGACTCGGGGTCGATGCCGTTCGCGCAGTGGGGCTACCCGTACAAGAACAAGGAGCTGTTCGAGAGCCGCTACCCGGCCCAGTTCATCTCCGAGGCCATCGACCAGACCCGAGGGTGGTTCTACACCCTCATGGCGGTCGGCACGCTGGTCTTCGACAAGTCGTCGTACGAGAACGTGGTGTGCCTCGGCCACATCCTCGCCGAGGACGGCCGCAAGATGTCCAAGCACCTGGGCAACATCCTGCAGCCGATCCCGTTGATGGACCAGCACGGCGCGGACGCGGTGCGCTGGTTCATGGCGGCCGGCGGCTCCCCGTGGGCGGCCCGCCGGGTCGGCCACGGCACCATCCAGGAGGTCGTGCGCAAGACCCTCCTCACCTACTGGAACACGGTCGCCTTCCAGGCGCTGTACGCCCGTACGTCGAACTGGGCGCCGAGCGCGGCGGACCCGGCCCCGGCCGACCGCCCGCTGCTCGACCGGTGGCTGCTCTCCGAACTGCACGCGCTCACCGACCAGGTGACCCAGGCGCTGGAGGCGTACGACACCCAGCGCGCCGGCAAGCTGCTGTCCGCGTTCGTCGACGACCTGTCCAACTGGTACGTCCGCCGCTCGCGCCGCCGCTTCTGGCAGGGCGACAAGGCCGCGCTGCGCACCCTGCACGAGGTCGTGGAGACCGTCACCAAGCTGATGGCCCCGCTGACCCCGTTCATCACCGAGCGGGTCTGGCAGGACCTCGTCGTGCCGGTCGCCCCGGGCGCCCCGGAGTCGGTGCACCTGGCGGCCTGGCCGGAGGCGGACCTCTCCGCGATCGACCCGGAGCTGTCCCGGCAGATGGTTCTGGTACGACGGCTCGTGGAGCTCGGCCGGGCCACGCGCGCGGAGTCGGGTGTCAAGACGCGACAGCCGCTGTCCCGGGCGCTGGTCGCGGCCGTGGGCTTCGACGCGCTCGCCCCGGAGCTGCACACGCAGATCACCGACGAGCTGAACGTCTCGTCGCTGGCGTCGCTGTCCGAGGTGGGCGGCTCGCTGGTGGACACCACGGCCAAGGCCAATTTCCGGGCGCTGGGCAAGCGGTTCGGCAAGCGGGTGCAGGACGTGGCGAAGGCGGTCGCCGCGGCGGACGCGGCCGCGCTGTCGCTGGCGCTGCGCGAGGGCACGGCGTCGGTGGAGGTCGACGGCGAGACCGTGACGCTGGCCCCGGACGAGGTGATCATCACGGAGACGCCGCGTGAGGGCTGGTCGGTGGCGTCGGACTCCGGTGCGACCGTCGCGCTCGACCTGGAGATCACCGAGGAGCTGCGCCAGGCGGGGCTCGCCCGGGACGCGATCCGGCTGATCCAGGAGGCGCGCAAGAACAGCGGGCTGGATGTGGCCGACCGGATCGCACTGCGGTGGGTGTCGACCGACCCCGCGGTGATCGCGGCGCTCGCGGAGCACGCGGCGCTGATCGCCGACGAGGTGCTGGCGACGGACTTCGCGCAGGGCGAGGCCGACGGCGCCTTCGGCGAGCCGTTCGTGGACGAGGGGCTGTCTCTGACGTTCCGGCTGCGGAAGGCGTAGGCGCCTCCCCCTGCGAGAAGGGCCCGGTCTCCACGGTGGGGATCGGGCCCTTCTCGTATGCACGGGTCGGAGCAAGTGCTGTGCGCGGTTCCCCGCGCCCCTTCCAACCCCCTCCGCGCTCCTGCGGGTCGGCACCCTGAGCGTGCGTGGTTCCCCGCGCTCCCTGGGTAAGGCCGCGCAACGCGCATAAACAGGGCGGGGCCCCGCCCAAAATTCCGCGGCCCCCCCCCCAGGTGGGAATGATAATCCTCACCGGCGGAAAACGCCCGC
>NZ_JBHXSK010000019.1:0-24144 GCF_042716195.1 Streptomyces sp. NPDC058683 | reverse complement strand
CAACCCCCCCCCCACCGGCCCCGGGGGGGCCGGCCCGCTGCGGGGGGGGGCGACCCCGCGGACCGTGCCTAGGCCCCCCCACCCCCATACCACCGGGGGGGCCCCCTCAACCTTGGCGGGCGCCCCGCCCTGTGGTGCTCTGCCGATGCCTACGGTGCGCTACGCGCCCGCCGTCAGTTGTCGTCCTCGTCGATGAGGAAGCCGCGCATCGGGGACGGCGCCTGGCCCATCGGGGACGGGCCCTGCGGACGTACCGGTGCCATCGGCTGGGTCATCGCCGGCGTCATCTGCTGCTGGCCGCCGTAGGACGGCGGAACGGGGGACGGACCGCCCATGGGCTGGTTGCCGCCGTAGGACGGGGCGCTCGCGCCGGCCGGGGCCATGGAAGGCGCCGGGGACGGCGGGAGGGAGGCCGCGGCCGGGGTGCGCGGCGGCGCCAGGGAGTCGTCGGCCTGGGTCTCCAGCTGACGCAGCTGCGACTCCAGGTACGACTTCAGACGCGTGCGGTACTCGCGCTCGAAGCCGCGCAGGTCCTCGACCTTGCGCTCCAGCGTGGCGCGCGCGGACTCCAGGGAGCCCATGGCGACGCGGTGCTTCTCCTGCGCGTCCCGCTCCAGCGCGTCCGCCTTGGCACGGGCGTCACGCTCCAGACCCTCGGCGCGGCTGCGGGCCTCGCCGACGATCTTGTTGGCCTCGGAGCGGGCCTCGGCGATCGCCTGGTCGGCGGTCTGCTGGGCCAGCGAGAGGACTCGGGCGGCGCTGTCGCCACCGGGGCCCTGACCGGGGCCGCCCATCGGACCGCCCATGGGGCCGCCCATCGGGCCACCCATCTGCTGCTGCATGGGGGGCTGGCCGCCCATCGGGCCCTGGCCCATGCCCTGGCCCATCGGACCGCCCTGGCCCATCGGACCCTGGCCCATGGGGCCCTGGCCCATCGGGCCACCCTGGCCCATCGGACCCTGACCCATGGGGCCCTGGCCCATCGGACCGCCCTGGCCCATCGGACCAGGACCCTGCGGACCGCCCTGGCCACTGGGACCGGCCGGCAGCTGCGGGGCGCCGCTCGGCAGCTGCGGGGGGCCTCCCATGGGGCCACCCATCTGCTGCTGCGGCGGGCCCGATATGCCGGCGGGCACCGGAGCGCCGGGGCCTCGCATGCCCTGCTGCGGCATACCGCCTTGCTGCGGCATTCCACCCTGCTGCGGCATTCCACCCTGCTGAGGCATGCCGCCCTGAGGCATACCGCCCTGCTGATCCTGCGGCTCCGGAGGCTTGCGCATGTTCTGCTGGTTCTGGGCAGCCGCGCGCGTGGCCGCGGCCAGCTTGGCGCGCAGGTCCTCGTTCTCGCGCAGCAGGCGCGTCAGTTCGGCTTCGACCTCATCGAGGAAGGCATCGACCTCGTCCTCGTCATAGCCTTCTCGGAGGCGGACGGTCGTGAACTGCTTGTTCCGCACGTCCTCGGGGGTCAACGGCATCTCTTCACCTCAACGTAGTCGTCGGCATCGGCAAGACGGTAGGTCACATCGCTCATCACAGCCGACCAACGATCGCGATCAGGATGTAGACGATGATCATCAGTACGAAGAAGGACAGGTCGAGCGCCACGCCCCCGAGACGCAGCGGCGGGATGACCCGCCGCAGAAGCTTGAGCGGTGGATCGGTGACAGTGTAGGTGGCCTCAAGAACGACCACCATCGCCTTGCCGGGTTGCCATGAGCGGGCGAACTGGAACACATAGTCCATGACCAACCGGAATAGCAGCACGATGAGGAAGCACATCAGCGCGATGCGAATCACATCCAGGAACACGCTCATGATCCGTGCTTCCCTCTCCCCTGTCCCATGCCTTGTACCGGTATCGCGTCTCAGCTCTGGTTGAAGAACCCGCCCTCTGCGATGCGGGCCTTGTCCTCCGCCGTGACATCGACGTTAGCAGGCGACAACAGGAACACCTTCTGCGTCACCCGCTCGATGCTGCCGTGAAGACCAAACACCAAACCAGCCGCAAAGTCGACAAGTCGCTTCGCGTCTGTGTCATCCATCTCAGTCAGATTCATGATCACCGGGGTGCCCTCACGGAAGTGTTCCCCGATGGTACGGGCCTCGTTGTAGGTCCGGGGGTGAAGCGTGGTGATCCGGTAAGGCTCTCGTTCCGACACGACCTTGGGCATGATCACCGGTGCGCTCTTCTCCATGCTTGCGCGTTCTTGTGTGATGGACGCCACGGGGGCGATACGCGCCGGGCGTCCCGATTCCGCGGCTAGCGAAGCGGAATGCGACACCGGTTCACGGGGTGCCGACGGCTGTACCACTCGTACCGAATCGTCCCTTTGGGACTGGTGTGCGCTGTGGGACTGGTGTGACGGCTCATGCCGTCGGTGGTCCCGTTCGGGCTCCGGGTCCAGTTCGGGCTCGAAGTCGTCGTCGGGGTCGAATCCGCGGCCGTCGTACCCATCGTCCTCCACGAGGCCGAGGTAGACCGCCATCTTGCGCATCGCGCCGGCCATGCTCTGAGTCCTCCGCTCTGTGGTGGATCGGTGACGACTGCCAAGTCCCGCGATCCACGTGGCCGTTGTGCCCGTAATGGGCGGCATTGACCATATTTTCTGCTGTGGTCCGACTTCTTGGCGACGTTACCCGAGCCTGGGGCGGACGCCGAGTACCGCGGTGCCGACGCGCACATGTGTCGCCCCGGCGGCCACGGCTTCCTCAAGGTCCGCACTCATCCCTGCAGAGACCATGTTCGCAGCCGGATGGGCTCGGCGCAGGTCGGTCGACAAATCCATCAACCGCTCGAACGCCGCTTGTTGGCGCCCCGCGTACTCCCCGGTGAGCGGCGCGACGGTCATCAGTCCGCCGAGCCGCAGTCCCGGCGCCCCGGCGACGAGGTCGGCCAACTCTTCGATTCCGCCCGGCGCCACGCCGCCGCGCTCACCCCTTCCGCTCGCACCCGCGTCGAGCGCGACCTGGAGCAGACACCCCACTTCACGCCCGGCCCGCACCGCCTCCTTGGACAGTGCCTCGACGAGCTTGGAACGATCGACGGACTGGACGATATCCGCGTAACCCACCACGGATCGCACTTTGTTGGTCTGCAACTGGCCAACAAAGTGCCAAGCAAGGGGCAGATCGGCGCATGCAGCAGCTTTGGGGGCGGCGTCCTGGTCCCGGTTCTCGGCGACATGGCGCACGCCGAGTCCCGACAGGATCCGTACATCGCTCGCCGGGTAGGTCTTGGTGACCACGATCAGGGTCACCTCCTCCCGCTTGCGCCCGGCCGCCGCACAGGCGGCGGCGATGCGCTCTTCCACTTTCGCCAGATTTGCGGCGAGTTCGTTCTTACGGTCCGTCATGTCCCATCAGTCCAGCCACACATAGCCCGCGAGCCGCCCGGTGGTGCGGTCGCGACGGTACGAGAAGTGATCGCCCGACTCCAGCGTGCACACCGGCGACTGCGCCCGGTCGAGCACCCCGGCGCGTGCGAGCTGTGCGTGCACACCGGCGCTCACGTCGACCGCCGGAGTGCCCCAGCTGGTCTCGGCGTGCGCCGTCGGCTCGGCCTCGGCCACTTCGGCGCGCATCGCCTCCGGCACCTCGTAGCACCGTCCACAGACGGCGGGGCCGGTGCGGGCGACGATCCGGGCCGGGTCGGCGCCGAGCGACTCCATGGCGTCGATCGCGGCCGGCACGATCCCCTTCACCATGCCCGGCCGTCCGGCATGGGCGGCGGCGACCACGCCGGCCACCGGGTCGGCCAGCAGCACCGGCACGCAGTCGGCGGTCAGCACGGCGAGGGCGAGCCCCCGGGTCGCGGTCACCAGGCCGTCGACCGGCGGGGTCTGCCGGGTGGTCCAGGGCTCCTCGACCTCGGCGACGAGATTGCCGTGCACCTGGTTCATCCAGACCACCCGGCCGGGGTCCAGGCCGAGCGACTTGGCGGCGAGTTCCCGATTGGTCCGCACCACGTCGGGGTCGTCGCCGACCGCCCCGCCCAGGTTGAGCTGCTCGTACGGAGCGGCGCTCACCCCGCCCCACCTGTCGGTGAAAGCGAAGTGCGCGCCGCTCACGGTTTCGCGCTGTCCTATCACGACTGAAGGATCACTTGAGAAAGTCCGGTACGTCCAGTTCCTCGGCCGCGCTGTCCGTGTAGGAGCGCGACGGCGGGACCGGCGGGGCGACCGGGATGTCGGCCACCGGCTCGGGCGCCGGCTCCGGCTCCTCCTTCGGGGTCACGCTGCCGAGCGAGCCGAAGGACGGGCGGGACTCGGGCTGCCGGGCCGGAGCGGGCTCGTCGCGGCGGGCCGAGGACGAGGACGAGCCGAGCACGGTGTCCCGGCGGGCCGGGGGCTGGCCCCCGTCGAAGCCGGCCGCGATGACCGTGACGCGGACCTCGTCGCCGAGGGCGTCGTCGATGACCGCGCCGAAGATGATGTTGGCCTCGGGGTGAGCGGCCTCGCTGACCAGCTGGGCGGCCTCGTTGATCTCGAACAGGCCGAGGTCGGAGCCGCCGGAGATGGAGAGCAGGACGCCCCTGGCGCCGTCGATGGAGGCCTCCAGGAGCGGCGAGGAGATCGCCATCTCGGCGGCGGCCACCGCGCGGTCGTCACCACGGGCAGAGCCGATGCCCATGAGGGCCGAACCGGCCTCGGACATGACGGACTTGACGTCAGCGAAGTCAAGATTGATCAGGCCGGGCGTGGTGATGAGGTCGGTGATGCCCTGGACACCGGAGAGCAGGACCTGGTCGGCCGACTTGAACGCGTCGAGGACCGAGACCTGGCGGTCCGAGATGGAGAGCAGCCGGTCGTTGGGGATGACGATGAGGGTGTCGACCTCTTCGCGGAGTTCCGCGATGCCGTCCTCGGCCTGGTTGGCGCGGCGCCGGCCCTCGAAGGTGAAGGGGCGGGTGACCACGCCGATGGTGAGGGCGCCCAGCGAGCGGGCGATGTTGGCCACGACGGGGGCGCCGCCGGTGCCGGTGCCGCCGCCTTCGCCGGCCGTCACGAAGACCATGTCGGCCCCCTTGAGGACCTCCTCGATCTCCTCGCGGTGGTCCTCGGCGGCCTTGCGGCCGACGGCCGGGTTGGCGCCGGCGCCGAGTCCCCGGGTGAGTTCACGGCCGACGTCGAGCTTGACGTCGGCGTCGCTCATCAACAGCGCCTGTGCGTCGGTGTTGATGGCGATGAACTCGACGCCCTTGAGGCCGACCTCGATCATCCGGTTGATGGCATTGACACCACCGCCGCCGACACCGATGACCTTGATGACTGCGAGGTAGTTCTGCGGTGCTGCCACGTCGAAGGCCTCTCGCCTCGAATTACGTTGCCGTCGCCATGCGATGCCCGCGTGGGACGGCAGATGCCGATTGGGACGGTCCGTAGCGCCGACCCGAACCCTAACCCTGAAGTTTAGGGTTACCAGTGTGTCTGTTCCCTGGAGTCTTCTGAACAGGACACTAAGTCGACAAGTGGCGCGCGTTCAACGAACACGCCGAACCTCCCGTTTTTCTTTTCACCCTATGTGATCAGCCGTAGCAGTGCCCAACCCGGGTGCTGGCCTGCGCAGATGTGCGTCAACTCGCCGATGACGCAGGGGCGGTGGGAACACTCACGTCGAAGTGCCGCGCACCGGAAGCGGCTTTCATGAGAGCGGTGAGCGTACGCGCCTTGGCGGCGCCGTTCTCGGCACTGCCCCACTCGACGGTGCGGCCGCCGCCCAACTCCAGCGTGATGTCGTCATAGGAGCGGACCTTGAGGGTCCGGGTGTCCCGGCGGACGGCGGCCGGAATGTCACCCGCGACAGCCACGGCTTCCCGCACCAGCCGCTCGGTGCCGAAACGGCGCAGGCTCGCGGTGGCCGAACCCGACCGGGACAGACTCAATTCCAGCGCCGGAGCGCCTTTCGGCGCCTGCGAAACCGTCGCGAACCGGACGCCTTCCTTGTCCACTTCGGTGAACTTTCCGCCCTTTTCGATGAGCAGAACCGGAGTCCGCTCGGTCACTTTCAGCCCGATTCCATGGGGCCAGGAACGGACGACGTCAATCTCGTCAATTCGGGGCAGTTTCCGGCGCAGTCGGGCCTCGATGCCGTCGGTGTCGACGGAAATCAGCGGCGCGCCGACGGGGACGCCGGCCGCCTCCAGCACCTCCTCCGGCGTCAGAACGGCCGTACCGGAGACGGAGACATGCCGGACGCGCAGCCACGGGGAGCCGTACAGCAGCCAGACGGAGCCGGATCCCAGGAGCACAACGACCAGAACCAGAATGACGATCGTACGAAAGCGGCGGTTCCTCCATCGCCGGGCGGGCGGCGGGCCGGACGACTCCTGCTGGCGTTCACCGCGCTCGGCGGTGGTCGGTCCGGCCACGCTGCTCACTTGCCTTTCGTCGTACGGCCTAACGGCTTGAGGCGATCGCCTCGTACACCATCCCGACGAGCAGGTCGTCGGCGTCCCGGCGGCCGAACTCGCTTGCCGCGCGGGACATCTCGTACAGCCGGTGCGGGTCGGCGAGCACGGGCAGGACGTTCTGCTGCACCCACTCCGGGGTGAGTTCCGCGTCGTCGACCAGCAGACCGCCGCCGGCCTTGACCACCGGCTGGGCGTTCAGCCGCTGTTCGCCGTTGCCGATGGGCAGCGGGACATAGGCGGCCGGGAGCCCGACGGCGGAGAGCTCGGCGACGGTCATCGCACCCGCACGGCAGAGCATCATGTCGGCCGCGGCGTACGCGAGGTCCATCCGGTCCAGGTAACTTACCGGGATGTACGGGGGCATCCCCGGCATCTGGTGCACCTGCGGCAGTTCGTTCTTAGGGCCGACCGCGTGCAGGATCTGGATGCCGGCCTGCTGGAGCCAGGGGGCGACCTGCTGGATGACCTCGTTGAGACGGCGGGCGCCCTGGGAGCCGCCGGAGACCAGCAGCGTGGGCAGGTTGGGGTCGAGGCCGAAGCGGTGCCGGGCCTCGGGGCGGGCGGCGGCGCGGTCCAGGACGGAGATGGAGCGGCGCAGCGGGATGCCGATGTAGCGGGCGTCGCGCAGCTTGCTGTCCGGGGTGGAGACCGCGACCCGGGCGGCGTACCGGGAGCCGATCTTGTTGGCGAGGCCGGGACGGGCGTTGGCCTCGTGGATCACGATCGGCACGCCGAGGCGCTTGGCGGCGAGGTAGCCGGGCAGGGCGACATAGCCGCCGAAGCCGACGACGCAGTCCGCCTTGGTGCGCTCCAGGATCTGCTCGGCCGCCTTGATGGTGCCGCGCAGCCGGCCCGGGACGGTGATCAGTTCAGGCGTGGGCCTGCGGGGCAGCGGCACCGCCGGGATCAGGGCGAGCTCGTAGCCGCGCTCGGGTACCAGCTTGGTCTCCAGGCCGCGCTCCGTGCCCAGGGCCGTGATCCCCACGGTGGGGTCCTGCCTGCGCAGGGCGTCCGCGAGGGCGAGCGCGGGCTCGATGTGGCCGGCGGTCCCCCCACCAGCGAGTACGACATGCACCGAAATTCACCGCTCTCCGGACGAGCGCGCCACCGGGGCGCGCCGTCGCATCGTGTTCCATCTCCGAGGGCCCCGAGGACTCCCAGCTCCCCGCTTTCTACCAAAGCGAGGTTGCCGCGCCGCAAGCGCCGCCCGCGCAGCGGGCTCGTCGCGCGCGAAGGCGATCAGCAACCCGATGGCGAACATGGTCGGCAGCAGGGCGGAGCCTCCGTAGGAGAACAGCGGGAGGGGGACACCGGCGATCGGCAGCAGGCCGAGCACCGCACCGATGTTGATCACCGCCTGTGCGGTGATCCACGTGGTCACGCCTCCCGCGGCGTACCTCACGAAGGGGTCCTCCGTGCGTCCGGCCACGCGGATACCCGCATAGCCTAGAGCCGCGAAGAGGGCCAGTACCGACAGCGTCCCCGCCAGGCCCAGTTCCTCACCGGTGACGGCGAAGATGAAGTCGGTGTGGGCTTCGGGCAGTTGGCCCCATTTTTCCACACTCGCGCCGAGTCCGGAGCCGAAGAGTCCGCCGGAGGCCAGGGCGTAAATGCCATGAACCGCCTGCCAGCAGTCGGCGACGCCGGTCTTGGGCTCGGTGGCGCCGATGCAGGCGAGCCGGGCCATCCGGTTGG
Organism: Streptomyces sp. NPDC058683; assembly: GCF_042716195.1. Lineage (NCBI taxonomy): Bacteria > Bacillati > Actinomycetota > Actinomycetes > Kitasatosporales > Streptomycetaceae > Streptomyces > Streptomyces sp. NPDC058683. Next base: position 16,040 of record NZ_JBHXSK010000019.1, on the reverse strand, counting down.
GGCTGGTCTTGATAAGGATCACACCGAGCAGGCCGGCGATCGACAGCACCCCGGCGAACAGCCGGGTCGGCGCCCCCGCCAGCCACAGCAGGCCGAACAGGATCGCGGTCAGGATGATCGCCGTACCCATGTCGCCGCCGAGCATGATCAGGCCGAGCAGCAGGAAGCTCGCCGGGACCAGCGGCACCAGCATGTGCTTCCACTGGGTCAGCAGCCGCTTGTCCTGTTTGCGCGCCATCAGGTCGGCGCCCCACAGCACCAGGGCGAGCTTGCCGAACTCGCTGGGCTGGATCTGGAAGGAGCCGCCGAGGGAGATCCAGTTCTGGTTGCCGTTGACCGACATCCCTATCCCGGGGATCTGCACCAGGGCCATCAGGAAGACGGCACCAGCGAGGATCGGGTAGGCGAGCGCCCGGTGCAGTTTCACCGGCATGCGGGACGCCAGGAACAGCAGCACGCCCCCGATGCAGGCGGCCAGGAACTGTTTGCGGAAGAAGAACGAACCCGGCAGCGACATCTGCAGCGCGGTGATCTGGGAGGCCGAGTAGACCATCACCAGGCCCAGCACGATGATCAGCAGGCTGCCGCCGAGGATCAGGTAGTACGCGGTCAGCGGCCGGTCCCAGGCCCGGTGCAGGCGCGTGTGGAGCCGCCGCAGCGGATTGTCCCGCGGCGTACGGGCGGCGGCGGGCCTGCGGACTGCTCGCTGCACGGGCGGTCGGCCGGTGCGGCTACCTGGCATCAACGCCTCCGCTGAACGTCGACCGTCCCACGCGTCCCTCCCAAGGTCGCCCGGCAGGCGGCCGGGTCAGGCGCCGAGTTCGCGAACAGCCTGGGCGAACGCGTCACCGCGCTTGTTGTAGTTGGCGAACATGTCCATGGAGGCACAAGCAGGTGCCAGGAGCACCGTGTCTCCGGCAACGGCGAGTCGCCGCGCCTCCTGCACCGCCGCGAGCATCGCCCCAGTGTCGGTCCGGTCGAGGTCGACGACGGGTACTTCCGGCGCGTGTCGCGCCAGGGCGTCCCGGATGAGGGCGCGATCGGCGCCGATCAGCACCACGCCGCGAAGTCGCTTTGCCGACTTGGCGACCAGTTCGTCGAAGGTCGCCCCCTTCGCCAGACCGCCCGCAATCCATACGATCTGCTCATATGACGCCAACGAGGCTTCCGCCGCGTGCGTGTTGGTCGCCTTGGAGTCGTCGATGTACGCGACCCCGTCCACGTCGGCCACGTGCGCGATGCGGTGGGCGTCCGGGGTGAAGTTCCGCAGCCCGTCCCGTACGGCCGTGGCGGGCACCCCGAAGGCGCGCGCGAGGGCCGCCGCGGCCAGGGCGTTGGCGATGTTGTGCGGGGCCGGCGGGTTGACGTCGGAGACCTCGGCCAGCTCCTGGGCGTTCTGCTGCCGGTTCTCGACGAAGGCGCGGTCGACCAGGATGCCGTCGACGACACCGAGTTGGGACGGCCCCGGGGTGCCGAGGGTGAAGCCGATGGCCCGGCAGCCCTCCTCGACGTCGGCCTGCCGCACCAGCTCCTCGGTGAGCTTGTCGGCGACGTTGTAGACGCAGGCGACCCGGTTGCCCTCGTAGATACGGCCCTTGTCGGCGGCGTAGGCCTCCATGGAGCCGTGCCAGTCGAGGTGGTCGGGGGCGAGGTTGAGCACGGCCGCGGAGTGGGCGCGCAGAGAGGGCGCCCAGTGCAGCTGATAGCTCGACAGCTCCACCGCGAGGACGTCGTACTCCTCGTCGCCGAGGACCGTGTCGAGCAGCGAGACGCCGATGTTGCCGACGGCCGCCGTACGCAGGCCCGCGGCCTTCAGGATCGACGCCAGCATCTGGACGGTGGTGGTCTTGCCGTTGGTGCCCGTGACGGCGAGCCAGGGCGCCGCATCGGGGCCGCGCAGCCGCCAGGCGAGCTCCACGTCGCCCCAGATGTCGACGCCGGCTTCACGTGCCGCCTGGAACAGCGGCTTGTCCGGCTTCCAGCCGGGCGCGGTGACGATCAGCTCGGTGCCCTCCGGCAGGGTCGCTCCGTCGCCGAGGCGCACGGTGATGCCGAGCGCCTCCAGCTCCGCGGCCTGGGCACGCGCGCGTTCGTCGTCGCCGTCGTTGACGACCGTGACGATCGCCCCGCGCGCGTGCAGCACCTTCGCCGCCGGGACGCCGGAGACGCCGAGCCCGGCGACGGTGACGTGCGTGCCGTGGAATTCCGGGGACACCGAGGAGGTCACTTGTCCGCTGCCCATCCCGCATAGAAGAGGCCGAGTCCGACAATCACGCAAATACCCTGGATGATCCAGAAGCGGACCACCACAAGTACCTCGGACCAGCCCTTGAGTTCGAAGTGGTGCTGGAGTGGCGCCATCCGGAAGACGCGCCTTCCGGTGAGCCGGAAGGAGCCGACCTGGATGACGACCGACATGGTGATGAGGACGAACAGGCCGCCCATGAGGGCGACGAGGAGTTCCGTGCGGGACAGGATCGCGAGGCCGGTGAGGACACCGCCGAGCGCGAGCGAACCGGTGTCGCCCATGAAGATCTTGGCCGGCGAGGTGTTCCACCACAGGAAGCCGAGGCAGGAACCCATCAGCGCGGAGGCGATGACCGCGAGGTCCAGCGGGTCGCGGACCGTGTAGCAGGCGTTGGGGTTGGTCAGGGTCATCGCGTTGGCGCAGGACTCCTGGAACTGCCAGACGCCGATGAAGGTGTAGGCGCCGAAGACGAGTACGGAGGCGCCGGTGGCGAGACCGTCCAGACCGTCCGTCAGGTTCACGCCGTTGGACATCGCGAGGATCATGAACAGCGCCCAGACCACGAACAGCACCGGGCCGATGGTCCAGCCGAAGTCCGTGATGAAGGACAGCTTGGTGGACGCCGGGGTGTTGCCGATGGCATCCGGGAACTGCAGCGAGAGCACCGCGAAGGAGATGCCGACGATCAGCTGGCCGGCCATCTTCGCCTTGGCCCGCAGCCCCAGCGAACGCCGCTTGACGATCTTGATGTAGTCGTCCAGGAAGCCGACCAGGCCCATCCCGCACATCAGGCCGAGCACCAGCACACCCGAGTAGGTCGGGGCGTAGCCGGTGATCACCTTGGACAGGAAGTAGGCGGCGACCGTCGCCAGGATGAAGGCGATACCGCCCATCGTCGGCGTACCGCGCTTGCTGGCGTGCTCGCGCGGGCCGTCGTCACGGATGTACTGGCCGTAACCCTTGCGCGCGAGGAGCTTGATCAGCAGCGGGGTGCCGATCAGGGTCAGGAAGAGACCGATGACGCCCGAGAAGAGGATCTGCTTCATCATCGGGCATCAACACCCTCGGCACCGCTCTGGAGGAGCGCCTGGGCAACGCTCTCCAGGCCCACCGACCGTGATGCCTTCACGAGGACGACGTCCCCCGGGCGCAACTCGCTGCGCAACAGGTCGACCGCCGCCTGTGCGTCGGACACGTGCACCGACTCCTCACCCCACGAACCCTCGTTATATGCGCCCAGTTGCAGCCAGGAGGCTTCTACTCCCCCGACCGCGACGAGCTTGCCGACATTGAGCCGGACGGCGAGCCGTCCGACCGCGTCGTGCTCGGCGAGCGCCTCGTCCCCGAGCTCGGCCATCTTGCCGAGCACCGCCCACGTACGCCGCCCCTGGCCCATGGCCGCGAGCGCGCGCAGCGCGGCTCGCATGGACTCGGGGTTGGCGTTGTAGGCGTCGTTGACGATGGTCACGCCGTCCGGGCGCTCGGTGACCTCCATACGCCAGCGGGAGAGGGAGCCAGCCTCGGAGAGCGCGGTGGCGATCTCTTCCGCGGACATGCCCAGCTCATGGGCGACGGCGGCCGCGGCGAGCGCGTTCGACACGTGGTGCTCACCGTACAGGCGCATGGTCACATCGCTTGCACCGGAGGGTGTGTGAAGGCTGAACGCGGGCTGTCCCGTGTCCGTGAGTCGTACGTTCTCGGCGCGTACGTCCGCTTCGGCCGACTCTCCGAAAAGGACCACCTTCGCCTTGGTACGGGATGCCATGGCCCGCACCAGGGGGTCGTCCGCGTTGAGGATCGCGGCGCCGCCGTCCTCGGCCGGGGGCAGGGCCTCCACCAACTCGCCCTTCGCCTGGGCGATCTGCTCACGGCCGCCGAACTCGCCGATGTGGGCGGTACCGACGTTGAGGACCAGGCCGATCCTCGGGGGCGTCAGATCCGTCAGGTAGCGGATGTGGCCGATGCCGCGGGCGCCCATCTCCAGCACCAGGAACTTCGTCTCCTCGGTGGCGGACAGGGCGGTCAGCGGCAGCCCGATCTCGTTGTTGAACGAGCCGGGCGTGAACACGGTCGGTGCCTTGGTGCGCAGCACCTGGGCGATGAGGTCCTTGGTGCTGGTCTTGCCGGCCGAGCCGGTGAGGGCCACCAGAGTCGCGCCGAGCCGTCGTACGACATGGCGGGCGAGGGCGCCGAGGGCGGTCTGGACGTCGTCCACGACGATCGCGGGCACGCCGACGGGGCGGGACGCCAGCACGGCGACCGCGCCCTGCCCGACGACCTGGGCCGCGAAGTCGTGGCCGTCCACGCGCTCGCCCACGAAGGCGGCGAACAGGCTGCCGGGGCCCGCCTCACGGGAGTCCCGGACGACCTCCCCGGTGACCTGGACGGACGGATCCGGTATGTCGTGCGTCTGCCCGCCGACGACTGCTGCGATCTCGGCGAGGGAGAGGGCGATCACAAGTTCATCCCTGGGTCTTCTGGATAGCTTCGCGAAGCACCTGGCGGTCGTCGAAGGGACGAACCACGCCGGCGATGTCCTGGCCCTGCTCATGGCCCTTGCCGGCGACCAGCACGGTGTCGCCGGGGTGGGCGCGGGCGACGGCCGCGGCGATCGCGGCGGCCCGCTCCTCGAAGAGGAGCACCTCGCCGCGCTCGTGGGCGGGCACCGTGGCGGCGCCTTCGAGCATGGTCGCGAGGATGGCGAGCGGGTCCTCGGAGCGGGGGTTGTCGGAGGTCAGTACGGCCGTGTCGGCGAGCCGGGCCGCGGCGGCGCCCATCGGGGCCCGCTTGGTGGTGTCGCGGTCGCCGCCGCAGCCGAGGACGATGTGCAGCCGGCCCTTGGTGACCTTGCGCAGGGCCTTGAGGACCGATTCGACGGCGTCCGTCTTGTGGGCGTAGTCGACGACCGCGAGGTAGGGCTGTCCGGCGTCCACGCGCTCCAGGCGGCCCGGGACACCCGGGACGGCGGCGATGCCGTCGGCGGCCGTCTGCGGGTCGAGGCCCGCGGCGGCCAGGGCGACGACCGCGGCGAGGGTGTTGGCCACGTTGAAGGGGCCCGGCAGCGGCGACTTGGCGGCGATCCGGACGTCCCCGGGCCCGACGACGGTGAACGTCGAGTCCATCGGGCCGATATGGACGTCCGCGGCCCGCCAGTCGGCGTCGGGGTGGCCCTCGGCGGAGTAGGTGACGACCGGGACGCCGGCCTCGCGGGCGAGTCTGCGGCCGTACTCGTCGTCGACGTTGACCACCCCCCGTTTGCTGCGTTTCGGGGTGAAGAGCTGCGCCTTGGCCCGGTAGTAGTCCTCCATGCCGGAGTGGAACTCCATGTGTTCCGGGCTGAGGTTGGTGAAGACGGCGATGTCGAAGACGCAGCCGTCGACCCGGCCGAGGACCAGGGCGTGGCTAGAGACCTCCATGGCGACGGCCTCGACGCCACGCTCGCGCATGACGGCGAACAGGGCCTGGAGGTCGGTGGCCTCGGGGGTGGTGCGCTCGGACTTGATGCGCTCGTCGCCGATGCGCATCTCGACGGTGCCGATGAGTCCCGTGCTGCGCGTGCTCTTCAGGCCGCCCTCGACCAGGTAGGCCGTGGTGGTCTTGCCGGAGGTGCCGGTGATGCCGATCTGGAGCAGGTCGCGGCCCGGGTGACCGTAGATGGTGGCCGCGAGTTCGCCCATCCGCGCGCGCGGGTCGTCGACGACCAGGACCGGCAGGCCGGTCGCGGCGGCGCGTTCGGCGCCCGTCGGGTCGGTCAGCACGGCGACCGCGCCGAGGCCTGCGGCCTGGGCGACGAAGTCGGCGCCGTGCAGCCGGGCACCCGGCAGGGCGGCGTACACGTCACCGGGGCGGACCGCGCGGGAGTCGTGGGTGATGCCCGTGACCTCCACCGCGTTGTCCGCGGTGTCCGGGACGGCGGCACCCAGCTGATCGGCGAGCTCCGCGAGGGGTGTGGCGGAGACCTGAACCGGCCTGGGCGGCCCCGGATATGTCACGGAAGCGCCCTTCTGGGTGGTTTGGGACTGATCAGCATGTGGCACGGCGGTGAGCGTACCGGGCGCACTCGCTCCGGAGCGAAGTGAGGGGCTCGGGGCCCGGTGGTTCCCGGGATCGGGGGTGATCGTTGTCACGGGCTCGTTCCTGGTGGTCTTTCCGGAAAACTGGGGCGCTGATCAGGGCTTGTAGTCGACGGGCAGGTTCGCCGCCTTGGCGCCGGTCGGCGGGATCTGCAGGGTCTTGAGGGCGAACTCCATCACCTGCTTGTAGATCGGGCCGCAGATCTGGCCGCCGAAGTAGCTGCCGGCGGTGGCGTTCTGGATGGCGCAGTAGACGGTGATGCGGGGGTTGTCCGCCGGCGCGAACCCGGCGAACGACGAGGTGTAGCCGCGGTATCTGCCGGTGGCCGGATCCACTCGGTTGGCGGTGCCGGTCTTGCCCGCGACGTTGTAGCCGGGGATGGCGGCCTTGGCGCCGGTGCCCTGCTCGTCGTCCACGACGGACTCCAGCATCTGGGCCAGGGTCTTGGCCGTCTTCTCACTGACCACGCGCGACTTCTTGGGCTGCGCGGCCGGGGTGAAGCGGCCGTCGGCGCCCTTGGCCCCGCGCACCAGGGTCGGATCGACCCGGACTCCGCCGTTGGCGATGGTCGAGTAGACGGAGGCCGCCTGCATGGCGTTGATGGAGAAGCCCTGTCCGAAAGGGATCGTGTACTGCTGCGAGGTCGACCACTTGGCCGGGGCGGCCAGGATGCCCCGGGTCTCGCCTGGGAAGCCGAGCCCGGTGTAGCCGCCGATGCCGAACTTGCGCAGATACGAGTAGAGGACCTGGTTGGCCTGCTCCTGGGTCTTGCCGAGCTGGCCGGTGGCGAGGATGGTGCCGATGTTGCTGGACTTGGCGAGCACGCCGTTGAGCGTGAGGTACCAGGTCGCGTGGTCGATGTCGTCCTTGAAGAGCCGGTCGCCGCGGTGCAGCCGGTTGGGCACCACCACATGGGTGAGCGGGGTGGCCGCGTTCTCCTCCAGGACGGCCGCCATCGACATCACCTTGGCGGTGGAGCCGGGCTCGTAGGCGTCCTGGAGGGCCGCGTTGCCCATCGCGGCGGCGTCGGCCGTCGACAGGTCGTTCGGGTCGAAGCCGGGCGAGTTGGCCATCGCCAGGATCTGCCCGGTCCTGGTGTCCTGGACGACCACGTAGCCGCGGTCCGCCTTGGACTTCTCGACCTGCTCGGTGATGGCGTTCTGCGCGGCCCACTGGATGTCCCGGTCGATGGTCAGCTCGACGTCCGAGCCGGGCACGGCCGGGGTCTCCGTGGAGCCCGCGGTGGGCACCTCACGGCCGCCGGACTGGGCGTAGCGGATCTTGCCGTCCTTGCCGGTCAGCTGCTTGTCGAGCTGCTGCTCGATACCGCCGCCGCCCTTGCCGTCGGCGTTGACCCAGCCCAGTATCCCGGCGGCCAGGTCGCCGTTCGGGTACACGCGCTGGCTGCTGGGGTCGGCGAAGACACCGGCGAGCACGTTGACGGCGCCGCTGTCGGTGTCGGCCTTGTTGGTGAGCGCGGTCTTCAGGTCCTTGATCTGCTTCCAGACCTGCGGGGTCTGCCGGGCGGCGAGCCGGACGTAGCGCAGGTCCCTGTTCTCGGGCCGCAGCAGCTTGACGAGGTCGGCCTGGTCCTTGCCGAGGATCGGGGCGAGCAGCGCGGCGGCCTGCTCGGGGCCGTCGTCCACCTTGAGCTGCTTGCGGGTGAACATCGTGGGGTCGGCGGTGATGTCGTACGCGTCCTCGCTGATCGCCAGCGCCACGCCGTTGCGGTCGGTGATCCCGCCGCGCTCGGCGGCCAGGGTGTGCACGACGTACCGGTTCTGCTCCGCCTTGGCGGCGTACGCGCTGGCGTCGACGGCCTGCACCTGGAGCAGCCGTCCGACGAAGACCAGCAGCACCAGGGTCAGGGCGAAGCCGACCATGCGCAGCCGGGGGCGGGGGCTGCCGAGCCGCAGTGCGGGCGGGGGCGGAGGGCGCCGCACCGTCGGGCGGCGGACCGGGTGGGCGCCGGGGCCCGGCTGGCGGCGGACGGCGCCCCTGGGCTCACGGGGGCGGGGCGGCTTGGCGGGGCCGGGCACGCGGCGGCGCGGCGGTTGCCTTTCTCCCGAAGTGTCTGGCACTTCCGTCACCTGCCGGGGGTCGTGGTCGGGGTCGTCACGGGCGTGAGTGCCGGCGCCGGGGCCGTCACCGGTGTGGTGACCGGCGTGGGTGTCGGTGCGGTCACCGGAGCGGAGACGGCCGGCGTCGGTACGGCGACGGACGGCGTGCCGATGGCCTCGGGAGCGGGCGGCTGGGTGGTCCCCCGCAGAGCGGCGGGGCTGGGGACGCCCTTGACGGTGCCGTCGGAGCCTAGGAAGGCCGGGTCGCCGCCGGGGACCATGCCGAGCTCGCGGGCCCGGCGCTGGAGGGCGTCGGGAGCGGAGTAGGCGTCGATGTCCCGCTGCAGGGCCTGCTCCTCGTCGGTGAGGTTCTTGGTCTGCTTCTGCAGGTCGTCGAGTTTGAACGAGCCCTCGCTGAGCGCCGAGTTCAGCACCAGCAGGCCGATCAGGCCGCCGCCGAGCAGCAGGACGACCAGCAGGACGAACGGGGCGCGGGCGGCCTGGTTGGCCCGGCCGACCGGAAAGAGCCGGGCGAGCCGGGCGGCCCGCCCTTTCAGCTCGGGTTTCCTACTCACGTGTCCTCCGGTGGGTCCGGAAACCCCGCGTGCTCACGCCGCTCATTCGATGGACTCCCTGATGCGCTGGGCCCCTCGAAGACGCGCGGGGGCGGCCCGGCGGTTCTCGGCGACCTCTTCCTCGGTGGGAAGTTCGGCACCGCGCGTGAGCAGCTTGAGCCGGGGCTGGTACTGCTCGGGCACGACCGGCAGCCCGGGGGGCGCGGTGGTGGCGGCACCGGCCGCGAACACCTGCTTGACGAGGCGGTCTTCGAGCGAGTGGTACGACAGTACGGCGATCCGGCCGCCGACCGCGAGGGCCTTCACCGCGGCCGGGATCGCCCTTTCCAGGACGGCCAGTTCGCCGTTGACCTCGATGCGCAGCGCCTGGAAGGTGCGCTTGGCCGGGTTGCCGCCGGTGCGCTTGGCGGCCTGCGGCAGGGAGTCCCGGATCAGCTCGACGAGCCGGGCGCTGTTGCTGAACGGCTCCTTCTCGCGTTCCCGGACGACCGCCGAGACGATCCGCTTGGCCTGCTTCTCCTCGCCGTACGCGAACAGGATGCGCACGAGGTCGCCGGCCGGGTAGGTGTTGAGGACCTCGGCGGCGCTGATGCCGGTCGTCTGGTCCATGCGCATGTCCAAGGGCGCGTCCTGGGCGTAGGCGAAGCCGCGGTCCGCCTCGTCGAGCTGCATGGAGGAGACACCGAGGTCGAACAACACGCCCTGCACGCGCGCGATGCCGAGACGTTCGAGTACCCCGGGCAGCTCGTCGTACACGGCGTGCACCAGGGTGGCGCGGTCGCCGAAGGGGGCGAGGCGTTCGCCGGACAGGCGCAGCGCCTCCTTGTCGCGGTCCAGGGCGACCAGCCGGGCCTCGGGGAAGCGGGTCAGCAGCGCCTCGCTGTGGCCGCCGAGGCCGAGGGTGCAGTCGACGACCACGCTGCCCGGCGCCTCCAGGGCGGGTGCCAGCAGGTCCAGGCACCGCTGGAGCATCACCGGGACGTGTCGGCTCCCGCCCTCCGGTCGCCCGCCACCGCCCTTGTTCGGAAGCGCTTCGCGCCCTTGCATTCTTGGGGGCCTCTCAGGTCCGCGCAGGAGATACGCACCGCCGGGTCCCCGCCCGCTCGGTACGCGCACCGCGCACGTGGGGAGACGGTCCGGACGCCGTGCCGGGGTCTCCAGGGGATTTCACCAGCGGGGAGAGCCTCGCCTCCCGCTTCGCGTCACTTTAGTCCACCGTGTCGCCCGGTCAATCAACCGGCCTGCGCGGCGCGTACGGCATGGCGGCGGGGATCACGATTGGAAAGGAATCACCCGTACGGCCCTGGTTTGCCCTCCGTGTGGGTTAGCTCACAACAAGCCACGATGGCGTTCTTTGTGCCGTCTCACAGCAGGCTCCGACCGCCCGTGACCAGTACCGTCGTGTCTATGACGACTTCCGCAGCAGCTCCCACTGGATCCGAAGGCGCCATAACCGCCGGCGGCACCGTGACGGACCGCCTGGTCGACGCCAACCATACGTACGCGGCCGCCTTCACCGACCCCGGCATGGACGCCCGGCCCGTGCTGCACGTGGCCGTGGTGTCCTGTATGGACGCCCGTATCGACCTGCACAAGGCGCTCGGCCTGCACCTCGGCGACTGTCACACCATCCGCAACGCCGGCGGTGTGGTCACCGACGACGTGATCCGCTCCCTCACCATCAGCCAGCGCAAGCTCGGCACCCGCAGCGTGGTCCTCATCCACCACACCGGCTGCGGCCTGGAGGCCCTCACCGAGGACTTCCGCACCGAGCTGGAGATGGAGGTCGGCCAGCGCCCGGCCTGGGCGGTGGAGTCCTTCCGGGACGTCGACCAGGACGTACGGCAGTCCATGCAGCGGGTGCGCACCTCGCCGTTCCTGCTCCACACCGACGACGTACGCGGCTTCGTCTTCGACGTCCGCACCGGTCTGCTGCGCGAGGTCGACCCGGCCTGAGCCGACAGGCTCCGACGGACCGCCCGCCCCGAAAACCACCGCCGTACCCTGTCAGGACGCTGTCGAATACACGGCCGAAAGGCCGCAAGACCGACATAGTGCGGGCAGTTGTCCACAGGCGAGTGACACGAATCGGTAACGGCAGCAAGAATGCGGTGTGGGACGTCGCGCGGAACTATTCACGCGTGGTGTCCGTGTTTCGGGGTGGGCCGGTTCCGCTGACAGAGCGCCGGCCCGGGCAATGAAGGGCCGAGGAGGGCCGGGTGACGACCTATGACGATCGAGCGAGCCTTACTGATCTGACCGCCACTGTGGAGCGGGTCCGCAGTTCCGTGGAGGGTGTGATCGAGGGCAAGCCCGAGGTCGTACGGCTTTCGCTGACCGTACTGCTGGCCGAGGGACATCTTCTGATCGAGGACGTCCCCGGCGTGGGCAAGACAATGCTGGCTAAGGCGCTGGCGCGGTCCATCGACTGTTCGGTGCGACGCATCCAGTTCACGCCCGACCTGCTGCCGTCGGACATCACCGGCGTGTCCATCTGGGACCAGCAGCGCCGGGACTTCGAGTTCAAACCGGGCGCGATCTTCGCCCAGATCGTGATCGGCGACGAGATCAACCGCGCCTCGCCCAAGACCCAGTCCGCGCTGCTGGAGTCGATGGAGGAGCGGCAGGTCACCATCGACGGGCAGACCTATGAACTGCCCAGCCCGTTCATGGTGGTGGCCACCCAGAACCCGGTCGAGATGGAGGGCACCTACCCGCTGCCGGAGGCCCAGCGCGACCGCTTCATGGCCCGCGTCTCGGTCGGCTACCCCAGCGTGGAGGCCGAGTTGCAGATGCTCGACATCCACGGCGGGGCGAGCCCCCTGGAGGACCTCCAGCCGGTGGCGCACGCACACGACATCGTGAAGCTCGTCGAGACCGTGCGGGGCGTCCATGTCGCCGAGACGGTCCGGCGGTACGCGGTGGACCTGGTCTCCGCCACCCGTACCCACCCCGACCTCAGACTCGGCGCCTCCCCGCGCGCGACGCTGCATCTGCTGCGCGCGGCGAAGGCGTCCGCCGCCCTGAGCGGCCGGGAGTACGCACTGCCGGACGACGTGCAGGCGCTCGCCGTGGCGGTGCTGGCCCACCGGCTGCTGCCCACCGCCCAGGCCCAGCTCAACCGGCGCACCGCGGAGCAGGTCGTCCAGGAGATCCTGCAGCAGACCCCGGTACCGGCGGCCTCCCGGCAGCAGAGCGGCTTCGGCGGTCTGGGCCAGGGTGTGCCGGCGTATCCCCAGCAGCCGCCGCGGAGTCTGTGATGAGCGCCCCGGCGGAGGCCGACCGCGAGGAGGCGGGCGGCATCCGCACGGCTCTGGCCGGGCTGACCACCCGTGGCCGTTCCTTCCTGGCGGCCGGCATCGCGGCGGTGATCTGCGCGTACATACTCGGCCAGAGCGATCTGCGCCGGGTCGGGCTGCTGCTCGCCGTGCTGCCGCTGATCTGCGCGGCCGTGCTCTACCGCACCCGCTACCGGGTGGCCGGCAGCCGCCGGCTCTCCCCCTCGCGGGTGCCGGCCGGCAGCGAGGCCCGGGTCCATCTGCGGATGGACAACGTCTCACGGCTGCCCACCGGCCTGCTGATGCTCCAGGACCGGGTGCCCTACGTCCTCGGCCCGCGCCCGCGCTTCGTCCTGGACCGGGTCGAGCCGGGCGGCCGCCGGGAGGTCTCCTACCGGGTCCGCTCGGACCTGCGCGGCCGCTATCCGCTGGGCCCGCTCCAGCTGCGCCTGACCGACCCGTTCGGGATGTGCGAACTGACCCGGTCCTTCTCGACGTTCGACACCCTGACCGTCATCCCGCGCGTGGAGCCGCTGTCGCCGATCCGGCTCGGCGGCGAGGCGAAGGGGTACGGCGACGGGCGGCAGCGCTCCCTGGCCCTGGCCGGCGAGGACGACGTGATCCCGCGCGGCTACCGGTACGGCGACGACCTGCGCCGGGTGCACTGGCGCTCCACCGCCCGCTACGGCGAGCTGATGGTGCGCCGCGAGGAGCAGCCGCAGCGCGCCCGCTGCACGGTGCTGCTGGACACCCGGGGCATCGCCTACGAGGGCGCGGGCCCCGACTCGGCGTTCGAATGGGCGGTCTCCGGCGCCGCCTCGGTCCTCGTCCACATGCTCGAACGCGGCTACTCGGTCCGGCTGTTGACGGACACCGGCAGCGCGGTGCCCGGTGAGGGCGCCGACGGCTTCGCGGGCTCCGGCCAGGACTCGGCGGACGCGGCCGGGCTGCTGATGGACACCCTGGCCGTGATCGACCACTCGGACGGCGCCGGCCTGTCCCGGGCCTACGACGTGCTGCGAGGCGGGAACGAGGGACTGCTCGTGGCCTTCCTGGGCGACCTCGACGAGGAACAGGCGGCGATGGCCACGAAGATGCGCCAGCGCAGCGGCGGTGCCGTCGCCTTCGTCCTGGACCCGGGCACCTGGGTGCGGGAGCCCACCGACGTGCCCGCGCCGGGCAACGCCCACGAGGAGGGGCTGCGATTGCTGCGCGAGTCCGGCTGGACGGCGGTCGGCGTGCCGCGCGGCGCCCTGCTTGCCGAGCTGTGGCAGCAGGCCGACCGGGAGCGCCTCTCGGTGGCCGCGGCGGGCGGGGAGGCCCGGTGATGAGCGGACGGGCCCGGCTGGCCCTGACCGCGGCGGCGGCGACGCTGATGGCGTCCTGTGCCCTGCTGCCGCTGGTCTCCCCGAGGACCTGGCTGTTCCAGGCGGCCTTCCTGGTGGCGATCCAGACCGGCGTGGGCGCGGCCGCGCGCCGGGTGCCGCTGGCCCGGCCGCTGACCGTGGCCGCGCAGGCCCTGGTCACGCTGCTGATGCTGACTCTGGTGTTCGCCCGGGGCCACGCCGTCGCCGGGCTGATCCCCGGCCCGGACACCTTCCGCTACTTCGCCGACCTGCTTCAGCAGGGCTCCGAGGACGTCAGCCGGTATGCGATACCCGCGCCGCTGTCGGACGGCATCCGCCTGATGCTGATCGGCGGGGTACTGATCGTCGGGCTGATCGTGGACACCCTCGCGGTGACCTTCCGCAGCGCGGCCCCGGCCGGACTGCCGCTGCTCGCGCTGTACTCGGTGGCGGCGGGCCTGTCCGACGAGCGGACCGACTGGATCTGGTTCCTGGTGGCGGCGGCCGGCTATCTGCTGTTGCTGCTCGCCGAGGGCCGGGACCGGCTCTCGCAGTGGGGCCGGGTGTTCGGCGGGGTCGCGCGTGCCCCGGGCGGCCAGGAGAGCGGCGCGGTGGCCCCGGTGCGCACCGGACGCCGGATCGGCTTCGCGGTGCTGAGCGTGGCCCTGTTCGTGCCGATCGTGATGCCCTCGATCCAGGGCGGTCTGCTGGAGGGCACCGGGAACGGCGTCGGCGTGGGCAACGGGAACGGCGGCACGATCTCCGCGGTCAACCCCCTGGTGTCGCTGCGGGACAGCCTCAACGTGGACGAGGACCGTCAGGTGCTGTCCGTACGGACCAGCACCGCCGACGTCTCCGACCTGTATCTGCGGATCGTCTCCCTGGACGACTTCGACGGCACCACCTGGAAGCCGGCCCAGCGGCACATCACCGGCGTCCCGGACACCTTCCCGACCCCGGCCGGCCTGGGCGGCGACATCAAGCGGGCGACGGTGCGGACCACGATCTCGGCCGCCGACTGGTACGCCCAGGACTGGCTGCCGATGCCGTACCCGCCGAGCGGCGTGAAGATCGCCGGCAGCTGGCGCTACGAACCCGTCGGGATGACGCTGGTCGGCGACCACGGGCAGAACACCCGCGGTGAGACCTACCAGGTCACCAGCCTGGACGTGCAGCCGACGGCGGAGCAGCTGGCCGCGGCGCCGGAGCCGACGGCCGCCATGAAGAAGGAGTACACCAAGGTGCCCTCCTCGCTGCCGTCGGTGGTGGCGCGGACGGCCCAGGATGTCACCGCGGGCTCGACGAACCACTACGAGGAGGCGGTCAAGCTCCAGGACTACTTCGCGGTGAACGGCGGCTTCCAGTACGACACCCAGGTGCAGGTCGGCCGGGGCGAGGGCGCGATCGCGAACTTCCTGAAGCAGAAGCGCGGTTTCTGCGTGCACTTCTCCTTCGCGATGGCCACGATGGCCCGGACGCTGGGCATCCCGGCCCGGGTCGCGGTGGGCTTCGCGCCCGGCACCCTGCAAGCCGACGGCACGGTCTCGGTGGGGCTCAAGGACGCGCACGCCTGGCCGGAACTGTACTTCGAGGGCGTGGGCTGGACCCGGTTCGAGCCGACCCCGACCCGGGGCACGACGCCGTCGTACACCGTCTCGGACACCCCCGGCTCCTCGGTGCCGGACCAGACGCTGCCCTCCACGGGCGCCTCGGCGGCTCCGTCGCCCTCGGCCTCGGCGAGTGAGAGCTGCACGGCCCAGCTGCGCAAGCAGGACGTCTGCGCGAGCGCGTCCGCTGCGGGCGCGGTGACGGACGGCGACGGAGGCGGGCCGTCGTTGCTGTGGCTGCTGGGGCCGCTCGGCGGTATCGCCGTGGTGGCGCTGGTGCTGTCACCGATGCTGTGGCGGCAGCGGGTGCGGTCGAAACGGCTCGGTTCGTACGCGCGGACCGCGGAGGGCATCGCGGCGCACACACTGGCGGTCTGGCAGGAACTGATCGACACGGCATGGGACTTCGGCATCCTGCCGGACGAGTCACAGACCCCGCGCGGGACGGCCGCCCGGATCGTCCGCCTGGGCCGTCTCGACACGGAGTCGGCCGCTTCGGCGCACCGGGTCGCGGACGCGGTCGAGCAGGTGCTGTACGCGCCGCAGCCGCGGCTGACGCCGGGGATCGCGGACGACGTCCGCCGGGTGGCGCTCGGACTGGACGGCCCGGCGAGTGGCCCCACCCACTTCAGGGCGCTGCTCCTGCCGAGGTCGGCCGTGCGCGTGCTGTGGGCGATGTCGGCCGGGTGGGCGCGGCTGCGGGGGCGGGTGGCGGCCTACCGGCCGACCCTGCGGAAGCCGTCGGGGCAGCAGGGCTGAGGACCGGCTGCCCGGAGCGTGCCCGAGAGGACACGACTGAGGGGTGACCACCCACTGGGTGGTCACCCCTCAGTCGTACTTGAAGCTCAGTCG
>NZ_JBHXSK010000018.1:0-198127 GCF_042716195.1 Streptomyces sp. NPDC058683 | reverse complement strand
CACCGGGCTCTGTCCATGGCGCTCAGGAACGCGTCAACGGCGCTCAGAACGCGATGTGCGGCTTCTTGAAGCCCTTGGGCAGCTCCGCCGTGTTGGAGCAGTCCACGACGGGCCCTGCCTCCGTGGATCCACTGGCCATCAGTCCGTCCTCCGGATACACCACGCTCGGCCGGTCGGTCGTCGAGCAGTCCTGCGTCTGCCTGATGATGTGCGTGCCGTCCTTGTCGGTGTGGACCTCGGACTTGCGAACGCAGACGGTGTCACCCTGCGCATCGGTCTTGCAGTCGCTCGAGTGTCCGTCCGCGTAGGCGTGTCCGGCGCCGACGCAGATCGCTGCGAGACTCCCGACGAGCCCCGTGACGGTGGCAATCTTCTGCCGAGTGAACATGTGCTGCTTTCCTTTGCAAAAGAGGCCCGGCCGCGCGCCGTTACCGGCGTGCGTCCGAGCCCGGGAAGGTCGAAACAGAGCATCCTGCGCCGGGACACGGTGCCGACCGCTACCGACGGCAGGATGGCGGCAGCCCGGGCGCGTGCCCCGAGGGAGCGGTGCGTCCGGGCTGCCTTCGCCACGGGGTGTCACTCAGCAAGGCTGCTGAACGGACCCCGGAGTTCGTGCGATGTTCCTCGGGCTTCCGAAGGAGGCCGATGCGTTCGTGATGGCGCCGAGAGGACGAGCCCCCGGTACGCCGTTACTCGCCCTCGCCGCCCTGCTGGCCGTAACCCTCGGGGCCCTGCTCGGGACCCTGCTCGGGACCCTGCTCGGGACCGGACTTCTGGTCCTCCGGCTGACCCTGCGGCTGCACCTGCGGGCCGTAGTAACCGCTGCTGCCGACGGCAACGGCGTTGGCCGACGAGTTGGCCACGGCGGTGACGCCCTGGCCCGCGTCCTCGCCACCGGCGGCGAAGCTGGCCCCGGCACCGACGAAGGACAGGCCGGCAACCGCCGCCGCTACGACCGCGGCACGCTGAAACTTACGCATGATTTGACCCTTTCTTATCCGGGCAGGACAGCCCGGCTCGACTACGCAATGTGAGCATATACACACATTTCGTAGTCATTCAGGATCTAACTCGCTCATGTCGCGTCGTCCTCGTGTCGCGTCGTCGCCCGCCACCGCCCCGCGTGCCGGTCCTCGCGGGTGCCGGTCGATCCCCACGTCCCGGGGGAACAGGTCACCTCGGGCCCGAGCCGCGCCCTCCCGTTGCCCAGGACGGCGGGCACCGTCAGGGGCTGCACCGTCTGACAGGTGTCCTGGTGGGGCGGGAGTTCACCTTCGGGGACCTCGCCCTTGAACCGCTGGGTGCAGGTGAGGTTGCCCAGGACGTCCTGGGTGCAGGCCCCCGGGCCCGCTGCGGCATACGCCTGGGTGATGCCGCCACCGGCCATGACGAGGCCGCCGACGAGCACCGAGAGAGCCGCGATCTTCTTCCTGTCGAACATGGTCAAACTCACCCTTTGAAAGCGGTGTTGTACTGACCGCAGGTGGTGTCCGTGGTGCCCGCGAGACCGAGCACACCGATCGGGACATCGTTTTCGGCGACCGTCTGCGGACTGCACTCCTGGTAGGGGCGGTAGAGGTCGGACACCTGCAGCCCGTTGGTGCCGCTGTCGGCGACAGCGGTACCGGCACCGAGGGCCGACAGGCCGCCGGCCGCCGCCACCGCCGCGAACACGACCTTCTGAAGCTTGCGCATGGAAACCTCGATTCTCTTTCTGTACATCGAGACCGATTGCCTAGCGTGACCACGCAAACACTAGCAGTAGCCGCATGCGACTTACCGCACCCAATGGGGCCATGAGTTGCCGTTCGCCGCATAACGCCGCCGATACCAATACGGTCGTATCAAAGGGAAGTTGAGTCAGAGGAATTCCGGCTGCGCGGCTCGAATGTGATCGCCCGCCGGCACGGAGGCAATGAGGTCCCGCAGTCGCTCGGCATACCGCCGCACGTTCTTGTAGGCGACCTCGGTGTCCGGGTAACGGCAGGCGAACCAGAGCCCCTCGTGCAGCCGGCTGACCCAGGCACACACCTGGTCGCCGTACGACACCCGGATCAGCCCGTACGTCTTGTGCTCGGTCCAGCCGGCCGAGCCGGGGGTGAGGCGGGCATCCACGTACGAGACGATCGAGTACAGGTCGGGCGAGGTCGGACGGAAGTCCGTGCCGAGCAGCCGCAGTACGCGGGCCAGCGGAATGCGCGCCAGCGACCGGTTGGCGCGCAGCTCGGCGCGGACCGTGGCGAGTGCGCCGTCGAAGTCCCGTGCCGCGGGCACCTCGATCGGTGCGCCGCCGACGTACCAGCCCACGGAGTCCGACCATTCGGACTTCAGTCGGGTGTGGAACGGCACGACCGTCCGGTAGACCGGCTGCCCGCCGAGTTCGTGGACGATCAGACTGGTCGCGGCCAGGATGCCGACCAGGCTGCCGCCGTAGGGCCGGCAGTGCGCCTCGAACGCGGCGGCGGTGTCCGCGTCGACGAGCGGCTCGCACATCAGCTTCTGGGCGGGCAGCGCGCCGCCGGGTTGCAGACCGAGGTCGACGGGGAACTCCGGAAGCCTCCCGTCGCACCGGGCGATGAACTCCCGCCAGCGGGCGACGATCGCGTGTGTGTCGTCGATCCCGTCCGCGTTCGCCCGCTCGTGCCGGCAGAAGTCGACGTAACTCCCCACCGGCGCACCGGAGACGGGCCGCCCCGAGACGCCCGACGTGTACAGCCCGTGGATCTCGTTCGAGGTGAGCTGGAGGGAGTAGGCGTCGACATTGGTGTGGTCGAAGGCCATGTACACGCTGGTGGAGTCGTCACGGACGACCGCCGCGTAGATGAGGTTCGGCCAGCCGAGCGCGTCCGCCGCGACGTCGAATCGGTCCTGCAGGTACCGGGCCAGCACGTCCGCGTCGGCGAAGTCGCCGACCACCTCGCGGTGCAGCGTCACGTCGTCGGCGTCGAGCGTGAACCGGTGCATGTCGTCGCCGGCCCACCGGAAGCCGCTGCGCAGCGTCTCGTGACGCAACGTCCAGCCGCGCAAGGCCTCTTCCAGCACGTCGAGGTCGGCCCGGCCCGGCAGGTCGAACGCCGTGCCGAGCCAGGTCGGTACGAACAACCCGTCCTCGCGCACCGCCCGCGCCGTTCTGATGTGCGACTCCTGGATGTACGCCGGCGGCCGCGGATCCGGCGGGAGCGCTGTCGCGGCCGCGACGGTCGCCGGGCTGAACGTCCACTCGACTAGCCGTCCGGGCCGGACCTCGCAGCGCTGAATGTCAGAAATTCGCACGATGGCGTCTCCTTCACAGAAGACACCAGCTTGATCAAGGCAGAGCCGTGCGCGAGCGATGGCCGCTGTGTCGCCCACTTTTCAGCGGGACGTGTGACACCTCGAACGGTGAAGCGATCAACCGGTGTTGCTCAGGACAGCCACTTCTTCCACACCGAGGGGTGGCCGTCCACCCACTTCTCGGCGGCCTCCTGAGGACTCAGCTTCTGGTCGGCGATCATCAGCGAGACCTCGTCCTGGTCCTCGGTGGTCCACTTGAACTTCTTCAGGAAGGCCGCCGCCTTGCCGCCGCTCTTCGCGAAGTCCGCGTTGAGGTACTTCTGCAGTGGGGTGTGCGGATAGGCGCAGGCGACCTTGGCCGCGTCGGCGTCACAACCCTCCTGGTACGCCGGGAGCTTCACCTCGGTCATCGGCACCTTCTGGAACAGCCACTGGGGCGAGTACCAGTAGGTCAGGAAGGGCTTCTTCTCCTTGGCGAACTGTTTCATCTGGGTGATCTGGGCGGCCTCGGAACCGGCGAAGACGACCTGGTAGTCCAGCTTCAGGTTGTTCACCAGCGCCTTGTCGTTGGTGACGTACGACGGTGAGCCGTCGAGGAGTTGGCCCTTGCCGCCGCTCTCCGCGGTGCGGAAGAGCGAGGCGTACTTGTTGAGGTTCTTCCAGTTCGTGATGTCGGGGTGCTGCTTGACCAGATAGGTCGGCACGAACCACCCGATGTGCCCGGTGACTCCGAGGTCCCCGGCACGGCCGATGGTCTTCTTGTCCTCGACGTACCGCTTCTCCTGGTCCGGGTGGCCCCAGTCCTCCAGGATCGCGTCGACGCGTCCCTGGCTGAGCGCGTCCCAGGCGGGCACCTCGTCCACCTGCACGGTGTCGACGCGGTAGCCCAGTTCGTGTTCGAGCAGGTACTGGGCGACGGCCACGTTGGACTGCGCGCCGACCCAGGACTGCACGGACAGGGTCACGGTCTTCGATCCCTGCGCGTTGGCGAAGGGCGAGGCCTGCTTGGTCATGTCGGCGGCACCGCAGCCGGTCGCGAGGACGAGCACGGAGGCGGCGGCCACCAGGGTCGTACGGCGCATGGTCATGCTCCCTTCCCCGCACGGCGTTCCGTGGGCTGGGTGACGCGGTCGAGCATCAGGCCCAGGCAGACGATGGCGGCACCGGCCACCAGTCCGGTCGCCAGATCGCCCTGGGCGAGACCGAAGGCGACGTCGTAGCCGAGAGCGCCACCGCCGACCAGGCCGCCGATGATGACGACGGCGAGGACCAGCACCACGCCCTGGTTGACGGCGAGCAGCAACGCGGGCCGGGCGAGCGGTAGTTGGACCTGCCACAGCTGCTGACGGCCGGTGGCGCCGAGCGACCGCGCGGACTCCAGGGCGGCCGGGTCGACCTGCCGCAGCCCCTGGGTGGTGATCCGTACGACGGCCGGCAGCGCGTAGACGACGGCGGCCGCCACGGCCGGGGCGCGGCCGACGCCGAACAGGGCGACGACCGGGATCAGGTACACGAACTGCGGCATGGTCTGGAAGACGTCCAGGACCGGGCGCAGGGCGCGTTCGACGCGGTCGCTGCGGGCTGCGGCGATACCGGTCGCGAAACCGAGGACGAGGGTGACGGCGACGGCCGCGAGGACCTGGGACAGCGTGTCCAGCGACGGCTCCCACACCCCCAGCACACCGATCGCGGCCATCGCCAGGACGGCGGTGAGCGCGGTGCGCCAGGTGCCGATCAGCCAGGCCAGGGCGGCGACGACGAGCAGCACCGACCACCAGGGCAGCCACTGCAGGCCCGACCGGACGGGGTCCAGGATCCAGGTGGTGAAGTGGGCCGCCCAGTCGGCGGTGCCGCCCACGACCGGGACGCCCGAGTACAGGTGGGCGGTCATCCAGTCGACGGCACGGTTGACGGGTTCGGCGAAGTTCACGGTCCAGGCGGCGGGCCAGTCGAGGCCGCCGAGGAGACGGGCGGCGACGGCCACGGCCACGGTGGCGGCGAGGGCGTAGAGGAGGCCGGCCGGGGAGGGGCGGGTGTCGCCCCGGTCGCCCGCTGCGGCGGTGATGCGGTCCAGGACGACCGCGAGGAGCACGATCGGGATACCGGCGGCGAGGGCCGCGCCGACGTCGACCGAGGCGAGGGCCTGGTAGACGCGGTCCCCGAGGCCGCCGGCGCCGATGACGGAGGCGATGACCGCCATCGACAGCGCCATCATGATCGTCTGGTTGAGACCGAGGAGGAGTTCCTTGCGGGCGAGCGGGATACGGGCGGTCAGCAGCAGTTGCCTGCGGGTGGCGCCCAGCGACTCCACGGCCTCCAGGACTTCCGGGTCGGCGCCGCGCAGGCCGAGGGCGGTGAGCCTGGCCATGGGCGGGGCGGCGTAGACGACGGTGGCGAGGACGGCCGCGGGGACGCCGATGCCGAAGACCAGGACGACCGGGAGGAGGTAGGCGAAGGCGGGGAGCACCTGCATGGTGTCCAGGACCGGACGCAGGGCGCGGTTCAGCCGGTCGGAGAGACCGGCACCGAGGCCGAGGACCAGGCCGACGGCGACGGACGCGAGGACCGCCACGACCATCAGGGCGAGGGTCTGCATCGTCGGCACCCACATGCCGAGGGCACCGCAGGCGAGGAAGGCGGCGGCCGTACCGGCGGCGAGCCGGACGCCGGCGACGCGGTGCGCCACGGCGGCGGCGAGCACGGTGACGCCGGGCCAGCCCGCGGCGAGGAGGGCGAGGTAGACGACGCGGACGGTGAGGACGACGGCGTTGCTGATGTAGCCGAGGAAGTAGAGGAAGAGGGGGTGGGTGTCGCGGTTGTCGATCACCCAGTTGCTGGCGGAGGTGAGCGGTGAGGAGAGGTCGACGGTGAGGGTGTGGGGCCAGGCGGCGCTGGTCCAGTGGGAGTTGGCGAGGGGGACGAGGACCGCGGCGACCACGGCCAGGGCGAGGAGCTTGCGCACGGCCTGACTGGCGGGCAGGGCTATTCGGCGGGGACTCGGGACAGTGATCGTCGCCATCAGACACCCTCCGGACTGGTGCGGGGGGCGGGGGGTTTCACTTGCCCGCGCTCACGGGGCGCCTCCCCCACTCTCGGCTTCGCTCGAGCGGGGGGACCCCCATCGCCCGCCCGTGTCGCCCGAGCGGCACGACTGCCCGCGGCTGAGTCGGCTGAACCGGCTGAGTCGGCTGAGTCGGCTGAGTCGGCTGCGGGACCTTCCGGCGAACCATCCGCATCCCCACCCAGGGGCGCGGGGAACTGCGCGACCGGCCCCCACTCGCCCGCGGCCGAATGAGCGCCCGCAGGCTGCTTCGCCACGACTCCGAGCAACGTGTCCGCGTCGACCACACCGACGCACCGGTCCCCGTCCACGACCCGCGCCGGGGCGCCGGCCCCCGCCACCACGTCGATCGCCTCGGCGACCGTCGCGGTCGAGCCGACCGCGGGTCCCGCCGAGGCCTCCCCGTCCTTCGCCGGCCTCATCGCGGAGCGCACCGTCAGGACCTGCTCGCGCGGTACGTCCCGCACGAACTCCCGGACGTAGTCGTCGGCCGGGGAGCCCACGATCTCCTCCGGTGTGCCGAGCTGCACCACCCGCCCGTCCCGCATCAGCGCGATGCGGTCGCCGAGCTTGAGCGCCTCGCTCAGGTCGTGCGTGATGAAGACCATCGTGCGGCCCTCCTCCTGGTGCAGGCGGACCACCTCCTCCTGCATGTCCCGCCTGATCAGCGGGTCGAGCGCGCTGAACGGCTCGTCGAAGAGGAGCACCTCGGGGTCGACGGCGAGCGCCCGCGCCAGCCCGACCCGCTGGCGCTGGCCGCCGGACAGCTGGCCGGGGCGGCGCTGCTCCATGCCCTCCAGGCCGACCTTGGCGACGACCTCGGCGGCCCGGCTGCGCCGCTCGGACCTGCCGACGCCCTGGATCTCCAGGCCGTAGGCGACGTTGTCGAGGACGGACCGGTGCGGCAGCAGCCCGAAGTGCTGGAAGACCATCGCCGCGCGGTGCCGGCGCAGTTCGCGCAGCCGGCCCTTGTCCATCGCACGGACGTCCTCGCCGTCGATGACGATCGTGCCGGAGGTGGGCTCGATGAGCCGCGTCAGGCAGCGGACCAGCGTCGACTTCCCGGAGCCGGACAGGCCCATCACCACGAAGACCTCGCCCTTGCGCACGTCGAAGGAGACGTCACGGACGGCGGCCGTACAGCCGGTGCGGGCGCGCAGGTCGGCGGGCGCGAGCCCGGTCAGCTCGGGGTCCCCGGGAACGCGGTCGGCCTTCGGACCGAAGACCTTCCACAGACCGTCGACGGAGAAGACAGGGGTCGAGCCCGGGGGTGTGGCAGGGGTCGTCACAGGGGTCGTACTGGTCATCACGCACCGCCCTTCAGCAGGTCCACGGCCCTCTCGCCGACCATCAGCACTCCGATCATCGGGTTCACGGCCGGCATGGTCGGGAAGACGGAGGCGTCGGCGACACGGATGCCGTCCAGGCCCCGGATCCGCAGCTCCGGGTCCACCACGGCCTGCCGGTCGTCCGCCGAGCCCATCCGGCAGGTGCCCGCCGGGTGGTACACCGTGTGCGCGACCTTGCGGGCGTACTCGCTGAGCTCGGCGTCGCCGAGGATCTCCGGCCCCGGGCACACCTCGCGCTTCAGCCAGCCGGCCAGCGGCTCGGTCTTCGCGATCTCGCGGGCGATGCGGATGCCGTCGACGAGGGTCCGGCCGTCGTAGTCGTCCTCGTCGGTGAAGTAACGGAAGTCCAGCGCGGGCTTCACGGACGGGTCGGCACTGGTGAGGTACAGCCGGCCGCGGCTGCGCGGCTTGGGGATGTTCGGGGTCATCGAGACGCCGAACTCCGGGCGCCGGTAGCCCAGTCGCTCCGGGTTGTCCGTGAACGGGATCTGGTAGAAGTGGAACATCAGGTCCGGGCCCGCGTGTTCGGGGTCGCGGCGCACGAACAGGCCCGCGTCGGAGTCCATCGCGGAGTTCTCGGGGATCGGGCCGTTCGTCTCCCAGACGATCACCGACTCGGGGTGGTCGAGGAGGTTCTCGCCGACGCCCGGGAGGTCGAGCGCGACCGGGATGCCGAGCGCTTCGAGGTCCTTTGCCGGGCCGATGCCCGAGTGCAGGAGCAGGCGCGGGGAGTCGACGGCGCCCGCGCTCAGCACGACCTCGTTGCGGGCCCGTATCAGCAGGTCCTCGCCGTCCTTGGTACGGACGTGGACGCCCTCGGCGCGGGTACCGTCCAGCTCCAGCCGGTACGCCCAGGTCTCCAGCAGGATCGTCAGATTGGGGCGCTCGTCCATCACCGGGTGGAGGTAGGCCACCGAGGCGCTGGAGCGCTTGTTGTCCTCGGGGTGGTAGGCGAGGTCGAAGAAGCCGGCGCCCTCGGTGAACGGCTTGCGGTTGAAGCCCTCCACCCGCGGGACGCCCAGCGCCTCCTGCGCCGCGTCGACGAAGTCGCGGGCGATGGCGTTCCGGTCCTTCTCGTCGACCGGGACGATGTTGTTGAGGAGACGGGCGTAGTACGCCTCCATCGGGACCGCGCCCCAGCCCTTGGCGCCGGCCTCCTCCCACTCGTCCCAGTCGGAGGGCAGCGGCTTGAAGGCGATGAGCGTGTTGTGCGACGAGCAGCCGCCGAGGACGCGGGCCCGGCTGTGCCGGATGTGGGAGTTGCCGCGCGGCTGCTCGGTGGTCGGGTAGTCGTAGTCCAGCTCGCCGCCGAGCAGGCCCATCCAGCGGCGCAGGGTGAGGACGTCGTCGCGGCCGACGTCGCTGGGACCGCCCTCGATCACGGCGACCGTGACATCGGGGTTCTCGGTGAGACGGGAGGCTATGACGGAACCCGCGGTTCCGCCGCCGATGACGACGTAGTCGTAGGTGTGGGACTGGGACATGGGGGGGTGCTCCAAAAGGCTTCCGAAGACCTCGGTGAGGCTTCTCGCGTAGCCGCTCTTCTCGTCCGGCGGCTCTTCTCGCGTCGCGGCTCTCGCGTACGGCGGTC
This sequence comes from Streptomyces sp. NPDC058683, assembly GCF_042716195.1. Lineage (NCBI taxonomy): Bacteria > Bacillati > Actinomycetota > Actinomycetes > Kitasatosporales > Streptomycetaceae > Streptomyces > Streptomyces sp. NPDC058683. The sequence goes on along the minus strand of NZ_JBHXSK010000018.1, from coordinate 188,853 downwards.
GGGTGGGCTCAGCCGGCGAACCAGCGGACCGGCCGCGGTGCGAGGTTCTGGTAGACGTGCTTGGTCTCGCGGTACTCGGCGAGCCCGGCGGGCCCCAGCTCGCGGCCGGTGCCGCTCTTTCCGAAGCCGCCCCACTCCGCCTGCGGGAGATAGGGGTGGAAGTCGTTGATCCACACGGTGCCGTGCCGCAGCCGTCCCGCGACCCGGCGGGCGCGTCCGGCGTCGGCGGTCCAGACGGCACCGGCCAGGCCGTACTCGGTGTCGTTGGCGAGGGCGACCGCCTCGTCCTCGGTGCGGAAGGTCTCGACGGTGAGGACCGGACCGAAGACCTCCTCGCGGACGACCTTCATCTCCCGGTGGCACTGGTCGAGCACGGTCGGCTCGTAGAAGTAGCCGCCGGCGGGGCGGTCGGCGGACGGTTCGGGGCGCTTGCCGCCGGAGCGCAGCACCGCGCCCTCCGCCAGTGCCGACGCCACGTACGCCTCGGTCCTGGCGCGCTGCCGCTCGGAGACGAGCGGGCCGCACTCGACGCCGTCGGCGGTGCCCCGGCCCAGCCGGATCCGGGCGGCCCGGCGGGCGAGTTCGGCGACGAACCGTTCCCTGAGCGGCTCCTCGACGATCAGCCGGGCACCGGCCGAGCAGACCTGGCCGCTGTGGATGAAGGCGGCGTTGAGGGCCTGGTCGACGGCGGTGTCGAAGCCCTCGTCGGTGGCGCAGGCGTCGGCGAAGACGACGTTGGGGTTCTTGCCGCCGAGTTCGAGGGCGACCTTCTTGACCGACACGGCGGCCGCCTGGGCGACCTTGACCCCGCTCACCAGTCCGCCGGTGAAGGAGACCAGGTCGACGTCGGGGTGCTCGGCGAGGCGGGCGCCCACGCTGTGCCCGGGACCGGTGACGAGGTTGGCGGCTCCGGCGGGCAGCCCGGCCTCCGCCAGCAGCCCGATCAGCGCGACGGTCGTCAGCGGGGTGATCTCGCTCGGCTTGATCACGAAGGTGTTGCCCGCCGCCAGCGCCGGAGCGATCTTCCAGCTGGCCTGGAGCAGGGGGTAGTTCCAGGGGGTGATCAGGGCGCAGACACCGACGGGCTCGTGGACGACGACGCTGTGGATGTCGGGCGAGCCCGCGTCCACCACCCGGCCCGCGCCCTCCGCCGCCACCAGATCGGCGAAGTAGCGGAAGGCGTCGGCGACACAGTCGATGTCGACCCGGCCCTCCTCGACGGTCTTGCCCGCGTCCCGGCTCTCCAGGAGGCCCAGCTTCTCGCGGTCGCGTACGAGCAGGTCGGCCACCCGGCGCAGCAGGGCGGCGCGCTCGGCGACCGGGGTGCGGGGCCAGTCGCCGGTGTCGAAGGCGCGCCGGGCGGCGGCCACCGCCGTCTCCGCGTCCTTCTCGTCACCCTCGGCGACCACGGCGAAGGGCAGGCCGTCCGCGGGGTCGATGATCTCGCGTGTCGCGCCGGAGACGGCTTCCAGCCACTCGCCTCCGGCATGGATGGTCGCTTGTGCCGTTCGGTCCGCCATGATCGGTATTGCCTTCCGTTCCTGTTCAGTGCCCCTGTGTGACAGAGGAGTCACACTCGGGGACCGTCACCGCCTGCCCTCGGTCCCGGATTGCATGCGCAATCGGTGGCCGAAAGTGTGCTGCATCACTGAACAGTCGGACGAAACGGGGCAAACGGCTCCCTCAGGATGTGGCGGTCGACGGTTCGGCGCGCGTGGCGTGCCGGGGCCTGGTCCTGGTCGAGATCTGGCCGACGAGTTCCCAGAAGCACACCAGAGCGGTCACCGGCGGAATCCCGAAGATCACTAACGACAACAGCGCATGCGACGAGTGGCTGGCGCACAGCGCCACCGCCAGGACCGAGGCGGCCAGCACCACGCACCAGGACCGGCGCGCACTCCGGTGCTGAGCGGTGGCCCGCAGGACGGAGAGCGCCGCCACGAACCACGGGCCGTACACCGTCAGCGGCCAGTACCGCGCCAGCCCCGCGGGCAGCACCGACGAGGCGATCCCGCGCAACTGCCCGTAGGAGTAGCAGACGGACCAGACCAGCATGCACACCGCACACAGCGAGACCGCCGCGATCAGAAGCGTGATGTGCGTGACGCTCCGGCCGCCGTCGAGCAGGTGGGAGTCCTGTCGGAGTCGCCGACGACTGCTCCTGCGCTGGGCCGGTACGTCCAGCAGCGTGGGAGCCGTGGCCGCGGCGGCCGGCGCGGACAGCATCTGGGCCAGTTCCTCGACCGGGTCCCAGTCGTTCGGCGCGACGTCCGGCTCCGGCGCGGCCCAGGCATGGTCGTAGAGACCCGGATGGTCGTAGAGACCGGGATGCTCGTACAGACCGGGATGGTCATGAAGACCGGGATGGCCATAGAGACCGGGCTGGTCGTAGAGACCCGCATCACGCTGAATCCCGTCCATCGATAAAACCTCCGCACCCTGCTTCAGGACGCGCCGTACAGATCGGCCAACGTCCGCCGATAATCCTTTTCCAGCGCATTGATTCTCTTCAGGAAATCATCGAGCAGGTCCGAGCATGAGGTGATATCCATACTTCCGGGCCAGCGGAGCGCTGTCGTCGGGTGATCTTCGGCGGTAAGCCAGTCCAATCGCGTCACGGTCACCTAACGACCGTCACACAGGGCGGGGTTTGGGGCGTTCGGGGGAATTTAGATCACCCGGACGAGAACCTATAGAATACCTGGCACCACACACTAACTGAAGAAATTGTGAATGCACGGGCGATTATATTCCGCGGATACTGGAATTAAATGAACGGCGGCGCGGGCGGCGCGGGAGCGGATGCTCAGTCCACGCCGGGGTTCGCGTCACAGACCGTGTCCGGCGGGCAGAACCAGTCCACGGCCGTCGTCAGATGGCCCAGCTCGTCGTCGCGGCCGTCGGAGTCGGGGCCGTAGGAGGCGATGGCGTAGATGTTGCCGTCGGGTGCGACGAACCGCTCGTCGACGACATGCCAGGTGCCGACGTCCGGCTCGTCGCCGATCGTGCCGGCCAGGTACTCCAGCCGGGAGCCGGTGAAGCCGACGTCGTCGAGGCTGGTCAGACCGAGCTCCTGGAAGCCGTCCGGCTTGGAGGTCTGGTCGGAGAGGTAGAGCTCGAACGAGGCGTCCGGGGAGTACTCGGCGACCTGGTAGACCTGCAGCCGGTGCTCACGGTCCGGGCTGCGGTAGCTGACGACGGCGATGCCGTACGAGGAGTCGACGGTGGACCGCGACCAGCCCTCGGGGACGGCGATCCGGAAGCCCTCGGCGTCGTGCCGCACCTCGTATCCGGCGGGAGATGCGGAGGCCGACGGGGACGGGGCGCCGCTGTCGGAGGGCGACTCCGACACCGTCCCGGGCGCCGCGGAGGGGGTCGGGCCGACGGAGGAGAGGGCCACGGCGGGCTTGCCGTCCTCCCCGTTGCCGACCACCAGGGTCAGCACCAGGCTGACGGCCACGCCGACGACAGCGGCCCCGACGACGACGGACCACACGACCCTGCGCCCGGGCCGCCGGGAGAACCCGGCCACCTGGTCCGGCCCGGCGGGTACCCAGACCGACTCAGCGGGCGCCCAGACCGTCCCGACGGGCGGTGGGGCCGATTCGGCGGGCGGCCACGCCGGTTCGCCGGACGGCCGACCGGGAGCACCACCGGCCGACGACCACGACGGCCCCCGGCCCGCCTCCGCCCACCACTCCCCCGGCGGAGCCGCAGCCGCCGGTATCGATGCCGGTGCCGGAGGGGAAGGCGGTACCGGTGCCGAAGCCGCCGCCTCCGTCGGCCGGCTCTCCGGCCGGGCCGGTGACGGCGGGGTCGCCATCGGCCCGGCCGCCGACGGCGAAGTCACCGTCTGGTCAGCCGATGGCGGCGAAGTCACCGTCTGCTCGGCCCGTGGCGGCGAGGTCGGTGTCGGGTCGGTCGCCGGTGGTGGGGGTGTCGTGGTGGGGGGTTGGGGTCCGGCCTCCCAGCGTTGTGCGTCCTCGTTCCAGTGCCGCGCTCCCCCGTTGCTCATCGGGCTCTCTCACCTCCCCAGCAGGCCGGCCAGCGTGCCCGCCGAGGCCAGGACGCTCAGGAGGGCCTGGGAGTCGGTGAGGAGTTCGCGCAGGCGTTCCCGGCGAGTGGGGCCCGCCTGGCCGGTGCGGGTGATCTCGTCCTCGGTCTCGGCGAGCGCCGTGCCCAGCACCGCCGTCTGCTCGGTGCCCCGCACCCGTGCCAGGTCGGCGCGCAACTCCCGTACCGCTGCGAGGAGTTCCTCGTCGGCCGGGGAGCCGGCGGCCCCGTGGTGGTGGCTCTCGGCGTGCGCGTGGCTGCCGATGGCGAACGTGCTCCCGGAGATGTTCCCCAGGGTGACCTGCGGCTCGTCACTTGCCATTGCTGTCGGGCCCCTTCTGCGTCGTGTAGCTGGTGGCGGTGGCGTGGCTGCCGAAGGCGAGCGTGGAGCCCTCGACCCGGTCGATGCTCACGTTGGTGCTGTTGTTGACGGTCTTCTGGACGAACTCGCCGGTCTCGTAGCCGGCTTCGGCGAGCGCGGCCCGTACGCCGTTCGCCACCCGGTCCTGGATGCTGCGCAGGTACCGGACGACGTCCATCTCCTGGAAGTGGGAGCCGACGTCCACCGCGCCCAGTTCACGCACGGACAGCGCCGGCCCCTCGGGCAGCGCGCCCGCGTGGCCGCCGGTCAGCAGCCGCCAGAGGTACACCGCGCCCCGGCCGAGCTGGCCCACCGAGCGGCCCACCGAACCGGGGACCAGGGCGATCGCGGCGGCGGTCTTGCCGGCCCAGTTGTTGTTCCGGAACCGGTGGGCGGTGCGGTCGGCGCCCTTGAAGTCCGAGCGGACCGGGGTCAGTACATGCGGGGCGATCTCCAGCACGAGCATCCGGCCCTGGGTGTGGATGCGCACGAACACCGTGACGACCACCTCCTCCTCCCAGCCGCCGACGCGGATCCGCAGGAAGTGCCGGCGCTTCTCGGCACCCTCCTCGACGGCCCGCGCCCGGTGCTCCTCGAAGGCCTGCGGGGTGTACGGCGCCTGGTCCCGGGTGAGCAGCCCCTCGGTGGGCAGGAACACGCACTCGTCGATCTCCAGCTGGCGCAGCCGGTCGCGGTTGCCGGGTCCGGCGTACTCGGCGGGGACGCGGAGCTGTTCGAGCAGCGGGCGGACCTTCTCCAGGATCGCCCGGTTGCTGAGCGGCTGCCGCTCCTTCTTCAGCTCGTCGGGCTTGAGTTCGACGGCCAGCACCCACGTGTCGTAGGCGGCGCCCGCCCCGCAGAACGGGTCGGCCTCGTTGTACATGATCAGCGGCGCGTGCTGTTCGGTCCGGATGCGCTGCTTGAGCCGCTGGAAGCGGGGGTTCTCCGCCTTCTCGGCGGGGTCGCTCGCCGCGTCCGGGAAGCGCTGCGGGGAGAGCTCGCCGGCCAGCGCCCGGCTGAACTGGGTGCGCTGGGCGTGCGCGCACAGGGCGACGCCGGCGAACACGGCGAGTGTCAGCCAGGCGTGCCAGGCCTCGGCCAGGCCGCCGAGGTCGCCGGCGCCCGGGGCGAACAGATCGCCGAAGCTGGTCGAGTCGGAGTAGCTGGAGCCGTAGTAGTAGCCGTCGGAGCCGTACGAGTCGTAGGACGAGCTGTCGTCCGAGCCGCCGCCGAACGCGATGACGAGGGTCGCGAACAGGGCGACCGCGTAGAACGACCGGCCCCACCAGCGGAGCAGGAAGGCGGCGAGCACCCGGTACAGCGGCGGGCGGGCGGCGCGGCCCCTGATCCAGGGCGCGACGGCGAGCGCGATGCCCGGCATCAGGAAGAGCAGGAGCAGCCCGCCGCTGAGCGGCAGCCCCACCACCCACAGGCCGAGGATCGCCCCGGCCCAGAGCAGTTCCTGGCGGCGGGCGCGCAGGGCGTGGGCGAGGACCCGGGCCGCGTCGAAGCCGAGCGAGGGCGCGGCGATCCGCTGTTCGTTGAGGTGGAGTTCCTCGATGACCCGGTCCCGGTACGCGGAATCCAGATAGGTGCCCGCGCACAGCAGCCGGCTGGCCTCACTGGCGTAGGGCGGTACGGGCGGCAGCGCGGGCGGTGCCCCGGCGGGCGGCCCCGGCTGTGGTTGTTGCGGCACGTAGGCGGTGCTCACGACGATCCCCCGATGCGTGTGATGTGCGGTGCTGGAAGTGCGGTGTTGGACGCCGAGTTGACAGAGCATCAGCATAGAGGGACGGCCGTGGCCGGTGAAACGGAATTGACCGAAGTCGCCGCTGGTCAGAAGTCGGCCGGCGGGGACTGCGGCCCGGCACCGGCACCGGGCCCGCCGGTCATCAACTCCCGTGCACAGCGCCGGAGCCAGGCGTGTGCCGGGTCGGCGTCGTGGCGCGGGTGCCAGGCCAGCCCGATGCCGATCGGCGGGAGGTCCAGCGGCACCTCGAAGGTGACCAGGCCGAGTGCGCCGGCCAGGGGTGCGCTCCAGGAGGTGATCAGACCGATCAGGTCGGAGTCGCGGAGCACGAACAGGGAGGCCGGGAAGGTGCCGACGGTGCCGACCACCCGCCGCTCCAGGCCGAGTTCGGCCAGTGCGGCGTCCACCGGGCCGTGCAGCTTGCCGCGCCTGCCGGCTGCTGGTCATCTCGGCCGGCACCGGCCCGTCCATGCCGGCCCTGACGCTGGGGGTCGTCACCTCGCTCCCGCCCCATCAGGCGGGCCTGGGCTCGGGCCTCGGCACCACGGCCCGCGAGACCGGCGCGGCCCTGGGCGTCGCGGTCACCGGCACGATCCTGTCCGCCCACACGAGCCTCGCCTCCGGCATGGGCCCGGCGCTGCGCACGGTCGCGCTGCTGGTGCTCGCGGCGACGGTGCTCGTGATGGCCGGCCACCGCGATCGACCCCCGACACGCACTATCGCGTCCGGCGGGAAACGCGTACTATCGCGTTCAACCGGTGCCTGAGCAACTCCCCTCACCATACGGCCCGTTGAGGAGACCCCCCGTGCCCGCTCTGCTGAATCCCGTCCTCGACCTGCTGACCCTGCGCGGCACCGTCACCGAGGTCGAACAGCTCACCTCCCGCATACGCCGTCTGCGCATCGACGGCGACCAGCTCGCCGGTCTCGACGTCCACCCCGGCCAGCAGGTCCGGGTCCTGGTCACCGGCCTGACCCTGCGCACGTACTCCGTGTGGCGCTACGACCCGTCCGGCGTCGTCGAGTTGTGCGTGCTGGACCATCCCGAGGGCGGGCCGGGGGCCCGGTGGGGGCGCACGGTCGGCACCGGCGAGCAGGTGCGGCTGCGCAAGCCCGAGGGCACGTTCACGCTGCGCCCCGAGGCCGCCCACCATGTCTTCGTCGGCGACGAGACGGCCTCGGTCGCCTTCGGCGCGATGCTCGCGGCACTGCCCGAGGAGGCCACCGTCTCCGGCTGCGTGGAGACGGCGACCACGGCGGACCGGCTGCCCCTCGCGTACGCGGATCGCCTCGACTGGGTGCTCCGCGGCGAGACCGCACTGCCGGAGGCGGTACGACGGCTCGCCCCCGAGCCCGGCGGGATCGCCTATGTCGCCGGGGAGGCACGGGCCGTGCAGGCGGTGCGGAAGGTGCTCGTCCAGGAGGCGGGGTGGGACCGGCGGGCGGTCCTCACCAAGCCGTTCTGGACGCCGGGGAAGAAGGGGATGGAGTGACCAGGACGCTCAGGAACACTGGGCGCCGGCAGGGCAGAAGGAGTCGACGGCCGTGGTGAGCGGCCCCCGGACCAGCCCCGCGTCGAGGCTCCCGGGGCCGCTGGAGCGGATCGCGTACAGGGTGCCGTCGGCGGCCTGGAAGCGGTGGTCGATGACCTGCCGGCTGCCCTTGTCCTTGTCGTCGTAGCGGTACGACAGTTCGGCCCAGCTGTCGCCGGAGGTACGGTCGTCGGCCTGGTAGCCGGGTTGCTTCGCGTATCCGTACCCGGGGTCGTTCTCGGCGAGGTCGAGGGACTCGGCCGGGGTGGCCTCGGAGAGCGCGAAGATCTGCAACTGGCGCCCGTCGGACGGGGAGTCGTAGTACACCACCGGTGCCTTCTCCCCCTGCTGCTGCCGCCGGGTCCATCCCTGGGGCACGTCGAGGGTGTACCCGACGGGATCGCGCACGGCGCGGTATCCGGAGGCGACGGAGGGGGTGGGGCTGGGGCTGGCCGTGGGCTCGGGAGACGTGGGCGCCGACGACTTGGCACTGACGCTGACGCTCGCGGACGGGGCCGCCCCGGTGCCGGAGCGCTCATCGCCGTCCCGGCCGAGGTACCAGACCCCGAGCCCGGAGAGACCGGCGACAAGAACCAGACCGACCACCGCGGCAAGGGCACGGCCGGACCGCCGCCGCGGGGCGTACCCGGCCGGCGGAGGCGTCGCCGCGAGCCGCTGCCCCGACGAGGTGGGGGCACCGGACCAGGGAGGCGGGGTGTAGCCCCTCCGCGCCTCGTCCGGCGACGAGGGGCGGGACGCCGCCGGCGAGGCAGGCAGGGTCGGGGACGGCGGCGGGGACTGCGCCCACGAGGCGGGCAGGGTCGGGGACGAGGGCTGGGGCGGCACCGGCGAGGCGGGCAGGGTCGGGGACGGGGACGAGAAGGCGGTCGGGAGGGGCGGCAGACCGGGGGGCGGGGTCGGGGGCCAGGCCGGGCGTCCCTGGTCCTCAGCCGGTGCGTGCCCGGGACGGTACGGCTCGTCGCCACCGCCCTGCCGCTGGGGAAGCGCTCCGGGCGCGGACCGTTCCGTGCGCCGCGGTTTCTCCAGAGACACCGGCCACTCGGACTGCCGCGGACTCTCCGGTGACGGTGACCGCTCCGAATGCCATGGGCTCTCCGGTGGCTCCGGCCGGTCCTGTTGCCATGGGCTCTCCGGTGGCTCCGGCCGGTCCTGTTGCCATGGGCTCTCCGGGAGTCCCGTGTGCCGTGGGGTCGCCGTCGGCCATCTCTGGGTGCTCGGCTCCTCCGGCTCCTCCTGGTGGCCCGGCTCTTCCGCCTGCCGCAGGCCCTCCGGCGGCTCGCTCCGGCCGGTCGGGGCGCTGTGCCCCGTGGCTTCCTCGGGCCAACCGCCCTCGCCGGTCCCGTCGTTCCTGTCGCTCATCGCGAACCCCCCGATTCACTCCACCGCTTGCCTCTTCCGACGGTAGCGGCGGAAACGGGAACGGGCCCCGTTCCGGACGAAACCGGAGTGGGGCCCGTGGGCGCGGGAGGCTCAGATGAGGCCGAGGGCGCGGACCGCGTCGCGCTCCTCCGCCAGCTCCTGCACCGAGGCGTCGATGCGGGCGCGGGAGAACTCGCTGATCTCCAGGCCCTGCACGATCTCGTACACGCCGTCCTTGGTGGTGACCGGGAAGGAGGAGATCAGGCCCTCCGGGACGCCGTAGGAGCCGTCCGACGGGATGCCCATGGAGGTCCAGTCGCCGTCGGCGGTGCCGTTGACCCAGGTGTGGACGTGGTCGATGGCGGCGTTGGCGGCGGAGGCCGCGGAGGAGGCGCCGCGGGCCTCGATGATGGCCGCGCCGCGCTTGGCGACGGTCGGGATGAACTCCTCGGCCAGCCACTTCTCGTCGTTCACGACCTCCGCGGCGTTCTTGCCGGCGACGGTCGCGTGGAAGATGTCGGGGTACTGAGTGGCGGAGTGGTTGCCCCAGATGGTCAGACGCTTGATGTCGGCGACCGTGGAGCCCGTCTTCTTCGCCAGCTGGGTCAGCGCGCGGTTGTGGTCGAGGCGGGTCATCGCGGTGAAGCGCGCGGCCGGTACGTCCGGCGCCGCGGCCTGCGCGATCAGCGCGTTCGTGTTGGCCGGGTTGCCGACGACCAGAACCTTGATGTCGTCCGCGGCGTGGTCGTTGATGGCCTTGCCCTGCGGCTTGAAGATGCCGCCGTTGGCCTCCAGGAGGTCACCGCGCTCCATGCCCTTGGTGCGCGGGCGGGCGCCCACGAGGAGGGCGACGTTGGCACCGTCGAAGGCGACGTTCGGGTCGTCGGTGATGTCGATGCCCGACAGGAGCGGGAAGGCGCAGTCGTCCAGCTCCATGGCGGTGCCCTCGGCGGCCTTCAGCGCGGGGGTGATCTCCAGGAGGCGGAGCCGGACCGGCACGTCCGCGCCGAGCAGCTGGCCGGAGGCGATGCGGAAGAGCAGGGCGTAACCGATCTGGCCGGCCGCGCCGGTGACGGTGACGTTCACGGGAGTGCGGGTCATGGCGTTCTCCGTATGACAGCTGGCGGTGGGCGTCCTTGCCCTGGGGTGCGGACGTACAAATGATCGATCTCTCGGTATCAAGAGATCCACCGGTCAGGCTATCGCGCATTCCGGATGCCGGACGTGGAGGGGTCGGTGTGGCTCACCCCACAGACCCGCCCCACAGACCCACCCCGCAGACGTGACCCACAGACCCGCCCCGCAGACGTGACCCTGCAGACGCGCCTCCGCAGGCGACGTACGAAAGAGGCGGCCGCCCGTCCGGGAGAGGTGAGACGGGGCGGCCGCCACCCGGGGGTACCGGAATCCGGACTCCCGTGGGGGGTACGGTTCGCGTGCCCAGGAAACGCCGCGGCATTCCTGGGCACGCCGGGTTTCTACGAGGTGCACCCCGTCCGCCCCGACGCCAGCGTCGCGCACGCCTTGGCCTGGGCCACGTCCCGTACCGCCACCATCGGCGTGTACGCGATCGTGTCGCCGGCGGCCGTGATGTCTCCGGTCTTCGTGGTGGTGCCGGCGGTGACCCGCACCGAGTCGCCCTGCGCGGCGCCGGTGATACGGCCCCAGGCGGCGCCGCAGGTGCTGCTGTAGCGGACCTCCAGGGTGGTCGCGCCGACCGTGGCGGTCTTGGCGGTGGTCACCAGGTCGCCGCTGCACCCCATGGCCTCCGCGTCCTTGCCGGTGCAGCCGGTGCCCGCGCACTTCACGCCGGCCGGCAGGTCGGTGCCGGCGCTGGTGGACGGGGCGGACGAGGTGGCACCGCTCCGGTTCCCCTTCCCGTCGCCGCCGTCGTTGCCGGTGAGGAAGAAGACGGCGGCGACGACCACGGCCACGCCGACCACCCCCGCGAGGAACATCGTCAGCCGCCGCCGGCCGCCGCCGGGGGCACCCGTCCCCGCGGGCACGGCCGGCCCGCGGGACCCCGTCCCCTCCCGGCGGTTCGCGTCGGGTGCCGTCGGCTGGGGCGGGATGGTGGGCGAGACGCCCGCCGGCCCGGCGATCCCCGGCGTCGCCACAGCACTGCCCGCCCGGCGCGGCGCCTTGCCGCCGGCCTTGCTCCCGGCCGCGGTCGCGGACGTGGCCGGCGGCGCCCCGAACTCCCCCAGCGCGGCCCGCGCCTGGGAGACCCGGATCGCCTCCATCGTCATGTCGTGGCGCATCTCCGAACGGCTCCAGGCCCGTTCGGCCAGCTCCCACATGGTGGTGAGATGGACGGGATTGGCGCCGGTGACCTCGGCGAGCGCGACGACCGCGCCCTTGGGCGCCAGCAGCCGCCCGCCCAGGTACCGCTCCCAGGACGTCTTGCTGTAGCCGGTACGGTCGGACAGTGCCGCGACGCTCAGCCCGCTGCGGTCCACGAGCCGCCGCAACTGGGTCGCGAACTCTCTTACCTGCGGATCGAGTTCATCCGGCAGAGCCTTCCAACGAGGCATTGCTTCCCCCTCTTCCCCCGCGTTCCCCTTGCGCGTGGTGCCCCCCACGCCGGTCCCCGTTCTGGCTACCCAGCGGACCGCGGTGCCCCCGGAACCCAGTCCCCCGGCAGGGGGCGTACAGGAGCACTGACCCGCCCACGTGCACCGTCGCACGCCTACCGCGACGCGGTCCAACGGGCCTTCGGCTCGTCCCGATTGGACACGTTAGCCCGCTTGTGAGTCGCCTTCGTGACATATCCGCGAACTTGTCAACACATCGACACACTGGTCATCCAGCCGTGACCTCGCAGGTCACAGGAGACCCGGTTCACCCGAGAAGCACGGCGCCGACGACCGCCACCAGGAGCAGGACGAGCAGCAGCAGGAGCGCGGCCGCCAGCAGCCGGCCGTGCGGGCGGGGCGCCCGCTCCTCCTCCGGGCGGTCCCACCAGGGGAGGGTGGGGTCGTCCTCGTACTCCCCGGCGCCAGGCGGCCGTTCCGGCACGTTCGCCGGGCGCGGCCAGGCCTGGACGGCCAGCTCCCAGCGCACGGTGTGCCGTTCGGCGTCGGCGCCGGTGAGGCCCGCGACCCGGCACAGCGCGGCGACGGCCTGCCGTGGCGGCGGCTGTACGGCGTTGAGGTACCGCTGCCAGGAGGACTTGCTGTACGCGGTGCGGGCGCCCAGCGCGACCAGGCTGAGCCCGGTGTCGTCCTTGAGGAGCCGCAACTGCTCCACGAAGTGCCGCACCTCCGCCGGGAGCCCCTCCGGCAGCGGCTGCCAGCCGCCCATCACGCACCTCCACGGCTTCCCGCGTTGCCAGTTCGTTGCCAGTTCAGACCGGGTGACGACGGGCGGCGGTCCGACGGTTCCCGCAGGCTGTGGCAGTGCGGGCGGTCCGTAGCGGAACTGTCACCTCTGTGCCACAGCGCACGGACAGCCGTTGAACCGCCGCCTCGCGATGGGAAGGCTGAAACCCGACGGCGGTCCGTCCTGCTCGGGGGAGGGGACGGGCCGCCTTTCAGCCGCTTTCAGCCGCCGAGGCCGCCGAGGCCGCCGAGGCCGCCGAGGCCGCCGAGCCCTCCTGGCCCCCCGGACCCGCCCGGCCCGCCCGGCGTCACCAGTCCCGTCTCGTACGCCACCACCACCGCCTGCGCCCGGCTGCCCAGGTCGAGCTTGGTCATCGTGCGGTTGAGGTGGGTCTTCACGGTGGCCTCGCTGATGTAGAGGCGGTCGGCGATCTCCAGGTTGGACAGCCCGCGCGCGGTGAGCTTGAGGACCTCGACCTCACGGGAGGTCAGCACGTCGAGGTCGGGCGGCGGACCGGCCTGCGGGTCGGGGCCGTGCTGCCGGGCGAAGGCCTCGACCAGGCGCCGGGTGACGCTGGGCGCGAACAGGGCGTCACCGCCGTCCACCGCGGTGACGGCGGCCAGCAGCCGTTCCGGACCGGAGTCCTTGAGGAGGAACCCGGAGGCACCGGCCCGCAGCGCGCCGTACACGTACTCGTCGAGGTCGAAGGTGGTGAGCACGAGGACCCGGGGCGCGGGCCCCGTCGCCTGCGCGAGGATGCGCTCGGTGGCCTCGATCCCGTTCAGACCCGGCATCCGGATGTCCATGAGCACGACGTCGGGGCCGGTCTCGGCGGCCAGCCGCACCGCCTCCGCACCGTCCCCGGCCTCCCCGACCACCTCGAACCCGGGCGCGGCTTCCAGCAGCCCCACCAGACCCGCGCGGATGAGGAACTGGTCGTCGACCACGAGCACTCTGGTCATCCGGTACGGTCGTCCCCCCGCCGTGCGAGTGTGGCCGAGGTCGGCAGGGCCAGGTCGACCGCGTAGCCCCCCTCGGAGCGTGGGCCGACGCTGATCGTCCCGCCGTAGAGCTTGGCCCGCTCGCGCATGCCAATCAAGCCATGTCCGGCGCTCGTTCGCACTCTGTCCGGATTCACCCCCTCCCCGTCGTCGCGGACGGACACGGTCAGCTCGTGCGGCCGGTACCGCAGCAGCACGCGCGCGTGTGCGCGGCCGGCGTGCTTGAGGACGTTGGTGAGCGCCTCCTGGACCACGCGGTAGGCGCACAGCTCGACACCGGGCGGCAGCGGCCGGGGCTCGCCCTCGACCACGAACTCGACCGGCAGCCCGCCGCTGCGCACCCGCTCCACGAGGTCGGCGAGCCGGTCCAGGGTGGGCATGGGAGCCCGCTCGGCGGCCTGCGGATCCTCCTCCCGCAGCACCTGGAGCATGCGCCGCAGCTCCTCCAGGGCCTCCCCGCTGGTGTCCGCGATCGTCCCCAGCGCCCCGCGCGCCTTGCCGGGGTCCGACTCGAAGACGAACCGGGCGAGGCCCGCCTGTACGGAGATCACCGACATGTGATGGGCGACGACGTCGTGCAACTCCCGTGCGATCCGCCCGCGTTCCTCGGCGACGGCCCGTCGTGCCCGCTCGGCCTGCTCGGCCTTCAGCTGCCGGGAGAGCACGGCGGAGCGCTGCGCGAGGTGCCCGAACCAGACGAACACCGAGCAGTACAGCAGCGCCTGGACGACGACGGAGGGCATCGAGGAGCCGCGGGTGACGAGCCCGGCGTACACCCACATGCCGGTCATGCAGACCGCGCAGCCGACGGCGACCCGGACCGGCCGCACCGACGCGACCGTGTACAGCCCCAGCAGGGAGCCGAAGGTGCACACCACGGGCCAGAAGCCGAGGCTGACGTAGGCGATGGTCGCGCACTGCATGACGGCGAAGACCGCGACCGGCCACCGCCCGCGCAGGGCGACGGGCAGCTGCGCCAGCACGATCAGCACATACGCCCGCGCGTCGAGCTGCGGCCACCCCTGGGCGGGCGACTCCAGCCCCAGCAACACGGCCATCACGACCGTCCCGCACGCGATCAGCGTGTCGACGGCGAGTGGGGGCGGGTTCCGCAGTCGCATCGCCGCAGCGTAACGCGGGGATCCCGGGCCGGGAGTCAACCACCGGACGTACCGCGGAAGTTGTAGGGGGTTCAATCAGAAGTGGGATTCGCCGGGGGTACCGGGTCCCTACCTTCGAACAGGGGGAAGGCCCGCACCCACCGGGGGAGGTGCGGGCCACTCCTCGGTGCCGGGTGCCGCTAGCTCCTCATCGTGAAGTGCAGCGTGTCCTTCAGATACGGGATCACCAGCCACGGCTTCGGCTGCGCCATCAGCGCCAGCAGCACGATCGCCAGCCCCAGCACCCCGTACGTCGCGATGTCCGTGAAACGGGACCGCACCGCCAGCATCCCCACGCTCGGCAGTATCCACCGCATCACCGCCCCCGCCAGCAGCGCCGCCCCGATCAGCAGCGCACCCACCCGGAACTGGTCCAGCGAGGTCAGCAGCAACCCCACCGCGACGGCCGCCAGCACCACCAGCAGCGGCCACTGCCGAGCCGGCGCCGGCAGGTCTCCCGACGCGGCCCTGCCGCCCCCCTCGGGGCGCGCCGTGTCCCGTGTGAACAGCGGGAAGCGCCGGGTCGCCCGACGCCCCGCACCCTGTCCGTGACCGCCGTCAGCCGACACTGCGCTCCGCCGCCTCGACCACGTTGACGAGCAGCTGCGCCCGGGTCATCGGCCCGACACCGCCGGGGTTCGGGGAGAGCCACCCGGCGACCTCGGCGACGTCGGGGTGCACATCGCCGACGATCTTGCCGTCGGCGTTGCGGGAGACGCCGATGTCGAGGACGGCCGCGCCCGGCTTGACGTCCTCGGCGCGGATCAGATGCGGGGAGCCGGCCGCGGCGACGATGATGTCGGCGCGCTTGAGATGGGCGGACAGATCGCGCGTGCCGGTGTGGCACTGGGTCACCGTGGCGTTCTCGCTGCGCCGGGTGAGCAGCAGCGGCATCGGGCGCCCGATGGTCACGCCACGGCCGACGACCACGACCTCGGCGCCCTTGATCTCGACGCCGTAGCGGCGCAGCAGGGTCAGCACGCCGTTGGGGGTGCACGGCAGCGGCGCGGGCTCGCCGAGCACCAGCCGGCCGAGGTTCATCGGGTGCAGGCCGTCCGCGTCCTTGTGCGGGTCCATCAGCTCGAGGATGCGGTTCTCGTCGATGCCCTTGGGCAGCGGGAGCTGGACGATGTAGCCGGTGCAGGCCGGGTCGTCGTTGAGCTCGCGGACGACGGCCTCGATCTCCTCCTGGGTCGCGGTGGCGGGCAGCTCGCGCTGGATGGAGGCGATGCCGACCTGCGCACAGTCACGGTGCTTGCCGGCGACGTACTTCTGACTGCCGGGGTCGTCCCCGACCAGGATCGTGCCGAGGCCGGGCGTGACGCCCTTCTCCTTCAGCACCGCCACGCGGGCGGTCAGATCGGACTTGATCGCGGCTGCGGTGGCCTTGCCATCGAGAATCTGGGCGGTCATGGCTCCATCCTCGCGGATGCCGGTGTCCCGGTTCCAATCGGGTGTGCGGTCTTGATCAATGATGTTGCACTTGCACAACACCTGGCGAATCGGACTGGACAACAACTCGCCCTTACTAAACGATGAGCGGCGCAGTATCGCGGTCCGGTTGGGGGGCAAACCGCTCAGATCATGACGTACCTCCGTCCCAATCCGCGTCGTCCCCGCAGGTCCAACGGAGGAATCGGCCATGAGTTTCGGCTCGCCCAACAACCCCTACGGTCAGCAGCCGCAGAACCCGCAGCAGGGTCAGCCCGGCTACGGCTACCCGCAGCAGGGTCAGCCCGGCTACCAGCAGGCCCCGCAGGGCGTGCCGCCGCAGCAGGGCTACGGCTACCCGCAGGGTCAGCCCGGCTACCCCCAGCAGCCCGGCTACCCGCAGCAGGGTGGCTACGGCTACCCGCAGCAGGGATACGGCGCCACCCCGCCGTACGCGAACTGGGGCCAGCGCTTCCTCGGCACGCTCGTCGACGGCCTGGTCTTCCTGGTGCCGTACATCCTGGTGATCGTCGGCAAGGACACCCCGGCGCTGGCGGCCGTCGGCGGGCTCGCGCTCCTCGGCCTGGCGATCTGGCAGCTGATCATGGAGGGCCGCACCGGCCAGACCGTCGGCAAGAAGGCGCTGGGCATCCGCCTGGTGAAGGAGGCCACCGGCCAGCCGATCGGCGTCGGCATGGCCTTCGTGCGCCGTATCGCCCACATCCTGGACAGCCTCGCCTGCTACCTGGGCTGGCTGTGGCCGGCGTGGGACTCCAAGCGCCAGACGTTCGCCGACAAGGTGTGCGGCACGATCGTGATCCGCAGCAACTGAACGGCTGAGCAACCGGCCGGCTCCCGCACACTCCAAGGGCCGTGTCCCCCGCACTGGGGGACACGGCCCTGGTGTTCGGTCACGCGACCTCTGATCGCGCAACCTCAGTTGATCGCGCAACCTCAGTGGAAGAAGTGCCGCGTCCCCGTGAAGTACATCGTCACGCCCGCCTTCTTCGCGGCCTCGACGACGAGTTCGTCACGCACCGAACCGCCCGGCTGCGCCACGGCCTTCACGCCGGCCGCGGTGAGGATCTCCAGGCCGTCGGGGAAGGGGAAGAACGCGTCGGAGGCGGCGTAGGAGCCGCGTGCCCGCTCCTCCCCGGCCCGCTCGACGGCGAGCTTCGCGGAGTCGACGCGGTTGACCTGGCCCATGCCGACACCAACCGAGGCGCCGTCCTTGGCGAGCAGGATGGCGTTGGACTTCACGGCCCGGCAGGCCTTCCAGGCGAAGGCGAGTTCCCGCAGCTCCTCGGGGCTCAGCGCCTCGCCGGTGGCCAGGGTCCAGTTGGCCGGGTCGTCGCCGTCGGCCTGCAGCCGGTCGGTGACCTGGAGCAGCACACCGCCGTCGACGGGCTTGACCTCGACCTGGTTGGCGGGGGCGCCCAGCGCCTTCAGCACCCGGATGTTCTTCTTCTTGGCGAGGGCCTCCAGGGCCCCCTCCTCGTAGTCGGGCGCCACGATGACCTCGGTGAAGATCTCCGCGACCTGCTCGGCCATCTCCTTGCTGACCGGCCGGTTCACCGCGATGACCCCGCCGAACGCGGACAGCGGGTCGCAGGCGTGCGCCTTGCGGTGCGCCTCGGCGACGTCCGCACCGATCGCGATGCCGCAGGGGTTGGCGTGCTTGATGATCGCGACGCAGGGCTCGTCGTGGTCGTACGCGGCACGGCGCGCGGCGTCCGTGTCCGTGTAGTTGTTGTACGACATCTCCTTGCCGTGCAGCTGCTCGGCCTTCGCGAGGCCGCCGCCACTGGCGTCGACGTAGAGGGCGGCGGGCTGGTGCGGGTTCTCGCCGTAGCGCAGGGTGTTCTCGCGCTCCCAGGTGGCGCCCAGGAAGTCCGGGAACGGCGACTCGTCGACCGGGGCGTACTCGGAGGCGAACCAGGAGGCGACCGCCACGTCGTACGACGCGGTGTGCTGGAAGGCCTCGGCGGCGAGCCGCTTGCGGGTGGCGAGGTCGAAGCCGCCGTCCTGCACGGCCGCGAGGACGTCGGCGTACCGCTCCGGGCTGGTGACCACGGCGACCGAGGGGTGGTTCTTGGCGGCGGCGCGGACCATCGAGGGGCCGCCGATGTCGATCTGCTCGACGCACTCGTCGGGCGAGGCACCCGAGGCGACGGTCTCGCGGAACGGGTAGAGGTTGACGACGACGAGGTCGAACGGCTCGACGCCCAGCTCCGCCAGCTGCTGCCGGTGGTCCTCCAGGCGCAGGTCGGCGAGGATGCCGGCGTGCACCTTGGGGTGCAGGGTCTTGACCCGGCCGTCCAGGCACTCCGGGAAGCCGGTGAGCTCCTCGACCTTGGTCACGGGGACGCCGGCGGCGGCGATGCGGGAGGCGGTGGAGCCGGTGGAGACGAGTGCGACACCTGCCTCGTGCAGTCCGCGGGCGAGCTCTTCGAGCCCGGTCTTGTCGTAGACGCTGACGAGCGCGCGCCGGATGGGCCGCTTGTTGCTCTCGGCGGTGGCGGTCACTGGATAACTACCTTTCGTCCCTCAATGCGGTGGCCGTTGCGGGCGATCCGCCCCACGACCTCGACGAGCAGGCTTCGCTCGACTTCCTTGATGCGCTCGTGCAGAGCGCTCTCGTCGTCCTCGTCCCGGACCTCCACCACGCCCTGAGCGATGATCGGCCCGGTGTCGACGCCGTCGTCGACGAAGTGGACGGTGCAGCCGGTGACCTTGGCGCCGTACGCGAGCGCGTCCCGTACGCCGTGGGCCCCGGGGAAACTGGGCAGCAGGGCGGGGTGCGTGTTCACGGTCCGCCCGCCGAACCGCGCCAGGAACTCCTTCCCGACGATCTTCATGAACCCGGCGGAGACGACGAGGTCGGGCGCGTGGGCGGCCACGGCCTCGGCGAGCGCCCGGTCCCACTCCTCCCGGGTCCCGAAGTCCTTCACCCTGGTCACGAAGGTCGCGATCCCGGCACGCTCGGCACGCGCGAGGCCCTCGATGCCGTCCCGGTCGGCACCTACGGCGACGACCTCGGCGCCGTAGGCCTCGACACCGTTCTCGGCGATCGCGTCGAGGAGCGCCTGGAGGTTGGTGCCGGATCCGGAGACCAGCACGACGAGGCGCTTGGCCACGGGCTTGGCGGCCACGGTGGGGCCCTTTCTCGGGGGAGCGTCGGTACGGCGGCCGGACTCGCACACGCTTTGTACATTCGTACGAGTGCTTCGCGCCCCGGAATACGGGGAAGTCTACGAAGCGGCCGACCGTCAGCAACGATACCGGCACACCGGACGGCCCCCACGGGACGGGGGCGTGGCCGGAAGGTAGCGTCTGGGAGGTACCGAGACGGGAACGCGTCCGGGATACGACGCGTTCACGAAGTAACCAGCCGTTTCGTCCGCTGCATCGATCAGCCGTAGCCATCAGCTGTATCCATGCAGTCGTATCCGTAAGCCAGCCAGCCATAGCCGTAGCCATCTGCTCTGTTCATCTTGATCTAGGGGAAGACGCTCACTTGATGCCGGACCGCAGCCTGGGACTTCGTATGCTCCCCCCGCAGTCGGTACAGGGAGGGCCGCGTTTCGCCGTGCTGTTGCGGGAGCGGCCGGCCACGCCGCCGGAGGCACCCTCGGACCGGCCGAAGGGTGACCAGCAGGACGACAACCCCTTCGCTCCGCCGCCGGAGGGCGCGCCGGACAAGCCGTGGCAGCCGCGCCGCCCGTCCGGTGACGGCGACCAGGAATCACCCTGGGGCAGCCAGTGGAGCGACCGTCAGCCCGGCCGGCAGTCCGGCGGCTTCGGCCAGCGTCCCGACGAGAGCGGCCCGGGCGGCGGCGGTCAGGGCGGCCCCGGCGGCCCGGGCATGCGCTTCGACCCGACGGACCCGGCCCAGCGCCGGGCGCGGTACGCCCTGCTGAGCGGTATGTGGGGCTTCCTCTTCGCCCTCTTCGGCTGGCCGTACCTGGCACTGCTGCTGGGCGCGCTGGGCATCTACTGGGGTGTCAGCGCGCTCCGCGCCAAGCCGCGCAGCCCCGAGGAGGCCGCGGCCCACGCCAACGCCCACCCCACTGCCGGTGCCAACCCCAACGCCGGCCGACCGCAGACGACGGCGGCGATCAGCGGCCTGGTCACGGCGTCGCTGGCCCTGGCCCTGGTGGCGGCGACCTTCACGGCCCAGATGGTCTACCGCGACTACTACACCTGCGTCACCGACTCCCTCACCAACGAGGCCAAGCAGTCCTGCGACCACCTGCTCCCCGAGGAACTCCGCACCATCCTGGGCACCACGAACAGCTGACGGGACGGGCCGGGGGACGGCCACCGGGAGCGGTTCGGGCTCACTGACGGGTGATCAGGAACCGTCGGGGCTGTCCGACGGCCGGGTCCCGTCCGGACTGTCCGACGGCCGGGGTCCGTCCGGACTGTCCGACGGTCGAGTTCCGTCCGGACTGACCGACGGTCGAGGTCCGCTGGGGCCGTCCGACGGTCGGGTTCCGCTGAGGCTGTCCGACGGTCGGGTTCCGCTGAGGCTGTCCGAGGGTCGTGGTCCGTCCGGACTGACCGAGGGTCGGGGGCCGCTGGGGCCGTCCGACGGTCGGGTTCCGCTGGGGCTGTCCGTCGGTCGGGTTCCGCCGAGGCCGTCCGACGGTCTGGGGCCGCTGGGGCTGTCCGATGGTTCGGATGCCTTTCGTAGTGCTGCCCAGCGGGCCTTGCGTGCCGTGTCGTCCTGCCAGGTGGCGGGCGGTGGCGGGGTGGCCGGCACCATCTCGTACGGCTCGGCGGGCAGCGCCTCGTACGGCTCGAAGGTGTCGCCGTCGCCCTGGTCGGGCAGGAGGACGGCCACCGGGGCCGGGACCGGGGTCTCGCTCTTCTTCTCCGCCGGCGGCTCCTCCCCCGGCTTCTGCTTGCCGAAGCCCAGCCATGCCGCGAGCGAGGCCGGTCCCAGCCCCCGCCAGGCCCGCAGGGCCAGGGCCACCGGGACGCCCGCCCCGAGGAGCCAGGCGCAGGTCGCCGCGCCCGTCTGCCACCAGACCGGGCCGAAACGGGCGAGCGCGGCGACGCCCAGGGGGCCGCCCGCCAACTCGGCCAGGGCCGCGAGCAGCAGCGCGCACAGCAGGGCCGCCAGTGTCATCACCCCGGCCGTACGCCCGGCCGGCCAGCGTCGTCTGGCCGCCCTGCCCACCACGAACCACGCCATCGTCACCCCGGCCGCCACCGGCACCGCCCCGGCCACCCAGTTCACCGGCACGCCCGGGCCGTCCGCCGGTACGGCCGCGAGCAGCGGAAAGGGCGGCAGGAGCGGGGCCGGGTCGGCGGCCAGGGGGTTCACGACATGACCGGCGCCGAGCGCGAAGCCCGGGCCGACGGCGTACGACGCCGACCACACCGCCGCGTTCGGGATCAGCGAGACGCAGAGCAGCAGGACCGCGAACCGGCCCGTCCACCCCTCCGTCAGTTGCAGGAACGACGCCCGGGCCGCGTCACCGTGCGCCACCAGCTCCACCGCGAGCAGCAGCGTCCCGCCCCCGAAGAACACGGTCACCCCGGCCAGGGAGGCGCGGACGGCCGTACCCCACCGCACCCGGGTGTCCCGGCCGAGGAGCCGTCGCCGTACCGGCCCCGGGAGCACCACCGCCAGACCCAGCAGCGGCTCGCGCGGACGGCCGTACGCCGTCCACACCCCGGCGCCCGCCGCGCCGGCCGCGAGCAGCGGCACGCACACCGCCACCCACCCCCACTCGGGACGCAGTTCACCGCCGGACGCGTACAACGCGGCGCAGCCGCCGACGCCGAGGTAGCCGGCCACGACCCCGGTCCAGGCCGTACGGGCCCGGACCGGCGGCGGTGTATCGACGCCGTCGCCGTCGCGTTCCGGGGCGTCCACCGCCTCCCGCGCCCCCCGGTACACCAGCAGCACCGGCAGCACGAGCAGCAGCAACGGCGTCACCCCGACCGGGGCCGGCACTCCGGACAGGGTGTCGGTGCGGACCAGTTCGACCCCGTGGGCGAGGAACCACAGCGCCGCCGCGAGATGCAGCGCGCCGCCCGGTCCGCTGTCGGGATACGGCGAGCTGACCCACAGCGCCATCACCAGCACGGCGAAGCAGGCGAGTCCGAGTCCGGCCGCGATCGCGCCGCCCAGGAGGCTCGCGGCCAGCCCGGGGGAACGGTCGCGCAACCGGGTGAGCAGGAGCGGCAGAAGCGGCGGGCGCGGCGCGCGCGACGGGGGTGCCGACGGCGGTCGGTGGGCGGGCATCCGAATCACGACGGCCATGCTCCCAACGACACGCGCTTTCCCGTCGTAACAGGCGAACCACCGAAGTGTCGCCCAATATATGTTTATGTGTTTTTTCGAAGGAAGGTGCGCCCGGTGACGCAGAGCTCTGTCCCCTCCGACCAGGCCGTACCGTCCCCTGTCCTGACGCCCACTCAGGCCTTCGACGCGCTGTACGCGTTCTGCGCCCCGGCCCTGGTACGGCAGACCTATCTGCTCACCGGGCGCCGGGAGCTGGCGCGGGAAGCCGTCGAGCGGGCCTTCCAACTCGCCTGGCAGAACTGGCCGCAGGTGGCCCGCGACCGGGACCCGGCCGGCTGGGTGCGGGCGGTGGCGCACGAGTGCGCGCTCTCCCCCTGGCACCGGTTCCGGCTGCGCTACCGCCAGCCCGAAGCCCCGCCGGCCGACGCGGCCGACCGCGCCGTACTGGAGGCACTCCTGGAACTCCCGCCGTCCTACCGTCGCACGCTCGTGCTGTACGACGGTGTCGGCCTCGACCTGCCGGAGACGGCGGCGGAGACGGAGGCGAGTACGCCGGCTGCGGCGCGGCGGCTGACCCACGCGCGGCGGGCGGTCGCGGCGCAGGTTCCCGAGCTGGCGGACCCCGCCGCGCTGCACCGGCGGCTGGCCGAACTGGCCTCGACGGAGCGTCTGCAGGCGGCCCGGCCGACCGCTGTGCGGACCTGCTCCGAACGCCGGACACGTTTCTGGACCCGGTCCGCGCTGGCCTTCACGGCGACGATCATCGCGGCGACGACGCTGACGCTGCGGACGGCGCCGACGCACTACGAGGCGCCGATCGGTCCGGCGCAGGCGATCAGCGGGGTACCGGCGGAGGTGGGGCTGGGGCCGTTGTCGGCGGGCGAGCGGGCCTTGCAGGCGAAGCTGCGGAGGATCGCCGAGAAGGGACCGGAGAGATTGGTGCCGGTGGCGAGGTAGCGCGTTCGGGTGCGGGGGGGGCCGGTCGCGCCCACGCGGCGGTAGCCGCAACATCGAATACAGCCCCGCGCCCCTGACGGGGTGCCGTAGTCGCGTCAGCTGCAGCGGCACCCCGCGAGCGCGGGTGAGTGAGTGAAACGCCGGCAGGCCCGCCCCCCACCTCGGGGAACGGGCCTACCGGCGTTCAGTCGGGCGGCGTCGAAAACGCTCAGCCGGCGAGCAGCTCGCGCGCCAGCTTCGCCGTCTCGGTCGGGGTCTTGCCGACCTTGACGCCCGCGGCCTCCAGGGCCTCCTTCTTCGCCTGGGCGGTGCCCGACGAACCGGAGACGATGGCGCCGGCGTGACCCATGGTCTTGCCCTCCGGCGCGGTGAAGCCCGCGACGTAACCGACGACCGGCTTGGTCACGTTCTCCTTGATGAACGCGGCCGCACGCTCCTCGGCGTCGCCACCGATCTCACCGATCATCACGATCAGGTCGGTGTCGGGGTCGTCCTGGAACGCGGCGAGGGCGTCGATGTGCGTGGTGCCGATGATCGGGTCGCCACCGATGCCGACGGCGGTCGAGAAGCCGATGTCACGCAGCTCGTACATCATCTGGTACGTCAGCGTGCCGGACTTCGAGACCAGGCCGATACGGCCCGGCTTGGTGATGTCGCCCGGGATGATGCCGACGTTCGACTGGCCCGGGGTGATGATGCCGGGGCAGTTCGGGCCGATGATCCGGGTCTTGTTGCCCTTCTTGCCGGCGTACGCCCAGAAGGACGCCGAGTCGTGCACGGCGATGCCCTCGGTGATCACGACGGCCAGCGGGATCTCGGCGTCGATGGCCTCGTCGACCGCGGCCTTGGTGAACTTCTCCGGCACGAAGATGACCGAGACGTTGGCGCCGGTGGCCTCGATGGCCTCCTTGACGGTGCCGAAGACCGGTACCTCGGTGCCGTCGAAGTCGACCTTCTGACCGGCCTTGCGCGGGTTGACGCCGCCCACGACGCTGGTGCCGTCGCCCAGCATGAGCTTGGTGTGCTTCATGCCCGTGGCGCCGGTCATGCCCTGGACGATGACCTTGCTGTCCTTGTTGAGCCAGATAGCCATGGTGTGTTCTGTCCTCGTCCTGAGTGCTTACTTGGCGGCGTGGGCCAGCTCGGCGGCCTTGTCGGCCGCGCCGTCCATGGTGTCGACGCGCTGCACCAGGGGGTGGTTGGCGTCGGTGAGGATCTTGCGACCCAGTTCGGCGTTGTTGCCGTCGAGACGGACGACCAGCGGCTTGGAGACGTTCTCGCCGCGGTCCTCCAGGAGCTTCAGGGCCTGCACGATGCCGTTGGCGACCTCGTCGCAGGCGGTGATGCCACCGAAGACGTTGACGAACACGGACCGGACGTCCGGGTCGCCGAGGATGATCTCCAGGCCGTTCGCCATCACCTGGGCGGAGGCGCCGCCACCGATGTCGAGGAAGTTGGCGGGCTTCACGCCGCCGTGCTTCTCACCGGCGTACGCGACGACGTCCAGGGTGCTCATGACGAGACCCGCGCCGTTGCCGATGATGCCGACCTCGCCGTCGAGCTTGACGTAGTTGAGGTTCTTCTCCTTGGCGGCGGCCTCCAGCGGGTTGGCCGCGGCCTTGTCGTGGAGCTCCGCCCAGT
This sequence comes from Streptomyces sp. NPDC058683, assembly GCF_042716195.1. NCBI lineage: Bacteria > Bacillati > Actinomycetota > Actinomycetes > Kitasatosporales > Streptomycetaceae > Streptomyces > Streptomyces sp. NPDC058683. The sequence goes on along the minus strand of NZ_JBHXSK010000018.1, from coordinate 164,007 downwards.
CCGCGTGGCGGAACTCGGCGTTGTCGTCCAGCGACACCTTGCCGTCCAGGGCGAGGACCTCACCGGAGACGACCTTCGCGAGCGGGTTGACCTCGACGAGGAGGGCGTCCGACTTGATGAAGGTGTCCCACAGCTTGACCAGGATGTCGGCGACCTGGTCGGCGACATCGGCCGGGAACTTCGCCGCGGCGACGATCTCCTTGGCCTTGGCCAGGTCCACACCGTCGATCGCGTTGATCGGGGTCTGGGCGACAGCCTCCGGACGGGTGGCCGCCACCTCCTCGATCTCCATGCCGCCCTCGACGGAGGCGATGGAGAGGAAGGTGCGGTTCGCACGGTCGAGGAGGAAGGAGACGTAGTACTCCTCGACGATCTCCGGGGCGGTCTCGGCGATCATCACCTTGTGGACCGTGTGGCCCTTGATGTCCATGCCGAGGATGTCCGTCGCACGGGCGACGGCCTCGTCCGCGGAGGCGGCCAGCTTGACGCCACCGGCCTTGCCACGACCACCGACCTTCACCTGCGCCTTGACGACGGACTTGCCGCCCAGACGCTCGGTGATCTCGCGCGCCGCCTCAGGCGTGTCGATGACTTCACCGGCCAGCACCGGTACATCGTGCTTGGCGAAGAGGTCCCTCGCCTGGTACTCGAACAGGTCCACGCGCGTCCGTCCCTATCAGTGATCTCGCGGTTCGTTGGATGCGTGGGCGTGCCGCGAAGGGCAACGTGACGTCCGCAATGTGTCACAAGGGGGGCGCACACGGTGTCCGAGCGCGCGGCATGTCCATCTCGCAGATTATCGCCGCTCGCGGGGGGTCTCTAAATCAGGGGTCACACCTGAGCGGTGATACCTGTCACATGATGCCGGGTATTCGGGGTTCTGATGGCACGGCGTGCCGTCTTGCGAACGATGTGCGAGGCCTCACCGGGCTGGGGTTGGCCCGGTGAGGCCTCCGCCCCGAAGGCCGCGAGCCTCCGGGGTGGGCCGCCGCTCCCCGCCCCACGGGGCATCGGCCGGCCCGGTCCGCGAGGTCCCGGCGGGGGCGAACCGACGGTGTTCGGCCGCCCGCGCCGAGCCACTCCGCGGAGTCAGACGGAGTAGGTCCTGGCCTGCGGGCCGTGGAGGTACTCCGAGGTCATGGGGGCGGTGCCGGCGCCGATCATGGTCGCCGCGCGCCTCTGCAGGGCCTGGGCGTGTGCCCGGGCGGTGGCCTGAGCCTTGGCCGTGGCCTGCGCGGCCCGTGCCGCCCGGGCGCCCTGGATGGCCTGCGCGGCACGGATCCCGGCCACCCGGCTCGTCCCCTCCGCGCCGGACCGCCGACGTGCGGCGGCGGCGTCGGCGGCTATGACGAGGGAAACGCTGATGTTCTTGTTCATGTGTGTGTCAGTCCTTCGGGGCTCCGGCGCGTACGTCACGCATCCGCGGAGCCGGGAGTGCCTCCGGTGGGCCGGAAGCGCGGCTGGGGACATCGCCGTCCGGAACGCTCGCAGGGGAAGTCCACGGGGGATCCGAAGGGGGATCCCAGGGGTTCCGGACGGACGGGCAGACCTGTTCCGCCCCCGCGCGACAGGTCTGTGGCGGGGAGTGAGGAAAGCGGTCCGCGGTCCTAGCCGGGGAAGACGGGGATGTCCCGGTACCTGTCCCGGGTCCCGGCCGCGTGGACGCGCGCGGCGGCACCGGGCACGAGCCGCAGCGGCGCCCGGTCGTCGAAGGTCACGGCGTAGGCGTCGCCGTGCCGGGAGGAACTGCCGTCGACCACCGGCTTGCCCAGCGTCCCGTCCGGGTCTCCGGTGGGCGCGGGGTGGCTCGGGACGTCGAAGGTGTGGGCGGCTCGGCGGCCGCCGGGGTGCGTGTGCGCCGCCGTCCCGGAGACGGGGGCGAGGGCGACGACGGTGCCCTGCGGCCCGTACGGCCCGACGGTCGCCGCCGGCTTCTTCGTACGGGACGTCTGCTGCCGGCCGCCGTCCGTCACGGCGGGGTGCGGCTCGGTGGTGCCGGGCGCCGAGGTGACCGGCACCGGGAGCGACTCACCGGGCGGTTCCGACACCGGCGGGGTGGTGGACGTGCCCGGCAGCGCCGGAAGCGTGGGGAGCGTGGGCAACCGCACGGGCAGCGTGGCCAGCTCCGCCGGCAACTCCGACACCTGCTGCGCCACGTCACCGAGCCCCTGAGTCACGACCCCAGTGACGGTCACGGTCACCGAGCGAACCGTTTCGCCTACCACCGGCACGACCGGGGCCACGAGTGCGGTGGGCAGGGTGGGAGCGGAGGGTGCCGTGCGGACCGCGGGTGCGGTGGGGGCCGTTCGGGCCACGGGTGCGGTGGGTGTCGTGGGAGCGGTGGGCAGGGTGGGGGCCGAGGAGAGCGTGGAGCGTGTGGGGGTCGAGTGGGTGACGGGTTTGTGGGGCGCGGCCTTGTGAACCGTCGCCTCGCGGGGCGTTGCGCGGGCTGTCGCCTCGCGGACCGCTGCCTCGCGGGCCGTCACCTCGCGGGCCGTTGACTCGCGAGGTGCTGTCGGGCGCGGCGATGTCGCGTGGGCCGGTGTCACGTGGGGCGCTGTCGCGCGGGGCGATATCGCGCGGGGCGATATCGCGCGGGGCGGTGTCCCGAGGGGCGTCGCCTTCTTCTCCTCCCGCGCCGTCTCGCCGTGCGGGAGGAGCTTCTCCACGCCCAGCCGGCCCACCACGGCCGTCAACGACGGCACCGCCGGCGCCGATGGCGTCCCCTCGGCCGCCTGTGCCCGCCCTCCGCAGAGGAGGCCGAGCGCGAGCAGTCCGCCGGCCAGCAGCGCCAGTTGCAGCGCACGTCGCCCCGCCGCCGTGCGCGACACACGCGCGGCGGAACCGGGCACAACGGCTGGCGAGGTCAAGGCGGGGAGGATCCTCCCGTGCGGCGGGACGAGGACACGGAGCTGAGACGCGGCGCGAGGGCCCGGAGATACGCGAACCGCCACGCGGGCGTCGATCCTCGCACGCCCGGCCCTCCGTTGCGCAAGCCCCACCTTACCGACGGGTAATCATGACCGGTTCACAAGACCTCTTTGACTTGATGCGGTCTCCTTCACAATGTGTCCGGTACCGGAAGGGGCCGCTTCTCGATCGCCGCCGCCATCACCTCCGGGAAGAGATCGGGTGTGCAGGCGAACGCCGGTGCCCCCAGCGCGGCGAGCGCCGCCGCGTGCTCCCGGTCGTAGGCCGGCGCCCCCTCGTCCGACAGTGCGAGCAGCGCCACGAACTGCACCCCCGACGCCTTCATCGCCGCGACCCGCTTCAGCATCTCGTTCCGTATCCCGCCCTCGTAGAGGTCGCTGATGAGCACGACGACGGTCTCGGTCGGCCGGGTGATCTGCGACTGGCAGTAGGCGAGCGCCCGGTTGATGTCCGTGCCGCCGCCGAGCTGGGTGCCGAACAGGACGTCCACCGGGTCGTCGAGCTGGTCGGTGAGGTCGACCACCGCCGTGTCGAAGACGACGAGCCGGGTCTCGATGGACCGCATGGACGCCAGCACCGCCCCGAACACCGACGCGTACACCACCGAGGCGGCCATCGACCCGGACTGGTCGATGCAGAGCACCACCTCCTTCTTCACCGACTGTGACGCCCGCCCGTACCCGATGAGCCGCTCCGGCACGATCGTCCGGTACTCGGGCAGGTAGTGCTTGAGGTTGGCCGAGATCGTGCGGTTCCAGTCGATGTCGTGGTGGCGCGGCCTGCTGATCCGGGCGCTGCGGTCGAGGGCTCCGGTGAGGGTGGCCCGGGTACGGGTGGCCAGCCGCTTCTCCAGGTCCTCGACGACCTTGCGTACGACCGCCCGCGCCGTCTCCTTCGTCGTCTCCGGCATCGCCTTGTTGAGCGAGAGCAGTGTGCCGACCAGGTGCACATCGGCCTCCACCGCCTCCAGCATCTCCGGCTCCAGCAGCAGCGCGGCCAGCCCCAGCCGGTCGATGGCGTCACGCTGCATGACCTGGACGACGGAGGACGGGAAGTATTTCCGGATGTCCCCGAGCCAGCGCGCCACCGACGGCGCCGAGGCCCCCAGCCCCGCCGAACGCTCCCGCCCCGACCGCGGTCTGTCCCCCTTCCCGTAGAGCGCGGCCAGCGTCCCGTCCATCGCCGCGTCCCGCCCGGACAGCGTGCATCCGGTCCCGTCGGCGGCCTCGCCCCCGAGCACCAGCCGCCAGCGCCGCAGCCGTTCCTGCGCGTCCTGCATCTCCGGCACCTCTCGCGTCGGGGCGTCGAAGCCGGTGCCGCCGTCCGTCAGATCCACTGTCATCTCCCCGCCCCCACAAGGTCGTCGTCAACCGCCGCCGTGCCGTCCAGGCCGAGCAGCAGCCGCAGCACCGGCAGCACGGCGTCCGCGCGCCCGGCATCCGCCTCGGCGCCGAAACCCGGTCTCCGGCCGGCCTGCCCGGCTCCTTGCGGCCGCTCCCCCGGGCCGCGGCGCACCAGCTCGCCGAGCGTTCTGCGCACCCCGGGCTCATATGCCGAGAACGTCCTCCGCAGCAGTGGCAGTACGTCCGTGAACGCCTCCGCCGGCACCCCGGTCAGCCACGCGTCGACCAGGCCGAGCAGCCGCTCGTCGTGCACGAGCAGCATCCCGCCCCCGCCGCTCCCCCCGACGAACCCCTCGATCCAGGCCGCCGCGTCCGCCGGCGGGGTCCCCGGCGAGAGCACCAGCCCCATCAGCCGGGCCGCGTCCGCCGCCCCCAGCTCCCCTTCGTCCAGCAGAATCCGCACGGCCCGCCCCCGCAGCACCCCGGGCACGGTGTCCCGCCCGGAGAGCACACGCAGCACCGCCCGCCAGCGAACACGAAGGTCACGGTGGCCGGGGCCTGAGCCGGAGCCGGTCTCCGCGTCCCTCGCCGTCGCGGTCCCCTTCCCCGCCCCCGCCCCCGTTTCGGCTCCCGTCACCATCACAGTCCCGGCACCCGCCACCGTCGTGGTGTCCGCACCCGCCACCGTTACGGTCTCCGCACCCGTCACCGTCTCACTCAGCAGCCCCACCGCCGTGTGCACGGCGTCCACGTGCCCCCGCATCTCCTCCGCCGCGTCCGCGTCGAGGGCGGCGCAGGCCGGTGGGAGTCCCACGAAGACCCGCTCGGCGAGGCCCGCGGCCACCTCGGCGAGCGCCCGGGTGTCGGTACCCCGTACATCGCCGTAGCGCAGGGAACGGACCAGGGCCGGGAGGGCCTGCGCGAGTTGGCCGACGTCCGTGTCCAGCGCGGCCCGGTCGGCGAGCGCCCGCATCACCACGGGCAGCGCGTCCGGCAGACCGGCGAGCAGGCAGTGCTCGGCGAGCGCGGTGACGTCGGCGAGGGCGGTCGCCTGCACCGCGTCGGCCTCGGCCCTGGCCGTCGCCGCGCCCTCGACGGTCGTCCCCCACACGCCGGCCTCGGCCACCCGCACCGACAGCTCCGGCTCCCAGCGCAGCCGCCAGGTCTCCCGGAACGTGCCCGTGCTCCCCCGCGACTGCGCCTGCTCGCCCCACCCGATGCCCAGCAGCCGCAGCCGGTGCAGCAGCCGGCTGCGCCCGGCGTCGGTCTCCTTGCGCAGGTCGAGCTCCAACTCCCGCTCCAGCGCCTCCGGCTTGAGTCGGAGCCGGCGCTGCTCCCGGACCAGGTCGCGCTGCAACGGCACCGCGGGCGCCGCCTCCGGCACCTCCCCGAGCACGTCCCCGACCACCAGCCGGTCGTGCACCAGCGCCAGCGGAACGTCCGAGCCCTCGCAGAGCACCGCCCGCACCGCGTCGGTCGTCTCGCCCAGGCCGGGCAGCGGGCGGCCACGCATCACGGCAAGGGTCTCGGCCAGCCGTACCGCCTCGATGACATGGGCCGAGGAGACGATCCGGTCCTCCTCGCGCAGCAGTCCGGCCACTTTGGTGAGCCACCGCTCCACCGGCCGGTCCGGGGCCCGGAACAGGTGCCCGTACCAGCCCGGTGAGTCGATACCCGCGCCGTATCCGCTCGCCCGCGCCAGCCGGCGGTTGGTCCACGGCACCCAGGTCATGTCCGTCTTGACCTTGGGCAGCCCCTTGAGCAGCTCCTTGTCGGCCGCGACGGTGCTCCGCACCCGCAGCGCCGGCACATGCCACGCCCCGCACACCACCGCGACCTCTTCGCCGAACTCCCGTTGTGCCGCTCGCAGTTGGAGCCTCATATGCGCCTCGCGCACCGGGTCCCGGTCGCGCCCGCCGACCCCGTACGTCTCCCGCAGCGCCGCCATCGCCTCCGCCACCGCGGTGAACGGCGCGAGGGCGTCCCGCTCCCGCTCCCCGGTCCCGCCCCGGTGCTCGACGACGTCCTCCCACCAGCGCTCGGGGTCGTCGTAACCAGCGGCTTCGGCGAGAGCGGCGAGGGGGTCGACCCGCATCCGCAGCTCGGCGTCGGATGCACCGGCCCCGGCCTCGGACGCATCGGCCTCCACGTCGGGTTCACCGGCCTCGGTGCCGGAGTCGCCGGCCTCGGTGTCCGGCGGCGCGACCGCCTCCTCCTCGTCCCTCCCCCACGCCAGCGTGTGCGTGGCCGGCAGGTCGATGAAGCGGGCCGGGACCTCGTGCTCCAAGGCCCATCGGAGGGCCACCCACTCGGGGCTGAAGTCGGCCAGCGGCCAGAAGGCCGAGCGGCCGGGCTCGTCCACGGCGTGGGCGAGGAGGGCGACCGGGGGCCGCATCTGCGGGTCGGCGGCCAGCGGGATCAGCGCGTCGGCCTCGGGCGGCCCCTCGATCAGCACGGCCTTCGGCCGGACGGTCTCCAGAGCGGCCCGCACCGCCCGCGCGGAGCCGGGCCCGTGGTGCCGTACCCCCAGGAGCAGCGGCCCGGTCCGCTGCCGCGCGGAGTCGCTCATGCGCTCACCTCCCGACAGGCGCGGTAGAAGTCCTTCCAGCCGTCCCGCTCGCGGACGACCGTCTCCAGGTACTCCTGCCAGATGACCCGGTCGGCGGCCGGGTCGCGAACGACCGCGCCGAGGATGCCGGCCGCGACATCGCCGGCCCGCAGCACGCCGTCCCCGAAGTGGGCGGCCAGGGCGAGGCCGCTCGTGACGACGGAGATCGCCTCGGCCGTGGAGAGCGTGCCGCTCGGCGACTTCAGCTTGGTGCGGCCGTCGGTGGTGACGCCGTCGCGCAGCTCCCGGAAGACGGTGACGACCCGGCGGATCTCCTCGATGCCGTCGGGCACCGCGGGCAGGTCGAGGGAGCGGCCCATCTGGTCGACGCGGCGCGCGACGATGTCGACCTCGGCGTCCGGGCTCTCCGGCAGCGGCAGTACGACGGTGTTGAAGCGGCGGCGCAGGGCGCTGGACAGGTCGTTGACGCCCCGGTCGCGGTCGTTGGCGGTGGCGATCAGGTTGAAGCCGCGGACCGCCTGCACCTCCTGTCCCAGCTCCGGGATCGGGAGGGTCTTCTCGGACAGGATCGTGATCAGGGTGTCCTGCACGTCGGCCGGGATCCGGGTCAGCTCCTCGACTCTCGCCGTCATCCCCTCCGCCATGGCCCGCATGACCGGGCTCGGCACCAGGGCGTGCCGGCTCGGGCCGTTGGCCAGCAGCTGGGCGTAGTTCCAGCCGTAGCGGATCGCCTCCTCCGGAGTGCCGGCCGTGCCCTGCACCAGCAGGGTCGAGTCACCGCTGACGGCGGCGGCCAGGTGCTCGGAGACCCAGGTCTTGGCGGTGCCGGGCACGCCGAGCAGGAGCAGGGCGCGGTCGGTGGCGAGGGTGGTGACGGCGACCTCGACGATACGGCGCGGGCCGACGTACTTCGGTGTGATCACCGTGCCGTCCGGCAGGGTGCCGCCGAGGAGATAGGTGGCCACCGCCCAGGGCGACATCTTCCAGCGGGATGGGCGCGGCCGGTCGTCCTGTGCGGCCAGCACGGCGAGTTCGGCGGCGAAGGCGTGCTCGGCGTGCGGCCGCAGGGCGTCGGGGGCGGTGGCGGCGCCCCCGGTCACGTCCCCGCCCCCGGTCGCGGCGTCGTTCTGGCTCGGTACGGCGGTCGTCGGATCGGTCGGTTCCACGGACACAGTCATGGCTGAGGCCCCCTCCAGCTCGGCCGGTTCGGATCTGGTGTCCACCGTGCACCACGCCACTGACAATCGCCCTGACCTGTACAAATGCGCCCGCAGGACCGATTGTCAGTGGGGGGATCTACCTTCGATGACATGACTCAGCAGGGGGTGCGCTGGAGCGCGGACCAGGTGCTGGCACTGGCTCCTGACGCCGCGTCACGCAAGGCGGGAAGCAAACTCGGAGCGGCGGGGCCGTGGTCCGAGGCGGGGAGTTGCGAGGAGGGGACGGTATGGGGACTGTGCAAGGGCAGCGGCAGCAAGCCGTACCAGACGATCGTGGACATCGCGGACCCGGCCGGGCTCGCGTACAAGTGCAGTTGTCCCAGCCGGAAGTTCCCCTGCAAACACGCCCTCGGGCTGCTCTTGCTGTGGGCGGCCGAGGACGACACGGTGCCGACGGTGGCAGAGCCGCCGGACTGGGCCGAGCAGTGGATCGCGGGCCGGCGCAAGCGCGCGGAGGACAAACGGCCGGCGGGCGGCGGGAGTTCCCCGGCAGCCGCTGATCCCGAGGCAGCCCGGCGGCGGGCGGAGCGGCGGGCCGAGCGGGTCACGGCGGGCGCCACGGAGCTGGAGCAGCGCCTGACGGACCTGCTGCGCGGCGGCCTGGCCTCGGCCGAGCAGACGGGGTACGGGCTGTGGGAGGAGACGGCGGCCCGCATGGTCGACGCCCAGGCGACCGGGCTGGCCGGACGGGTGCGGGAGCTGGGTGCGATACCGGGCTCCGGGCCGGGCTGGCCGGTGCGGCTGCTGGAGGAATGCGCGCTGCTGCACCTTCTCGACCAGGGCTGGCTGCGCCGCGACCGGCTTCCGGAGGGTCTGGCCGCCACGGTCCGCTCCCGCATCGGTCTGCCCGCCTCGGCGGACGGCCCGCCGCTGCGCGACCGGTGGCTGGTCCTCGCCCAGTACGACACGGCGGACGCGAAGCTGACGACCCGCCGGATCTGGCTGCACGGCGCCGACTCGGGCCGTACGGCACTGCTCCTCTCCTACGGCGCGGCCGGCCGCGCCCCGGAGCTGGCGCTGCCGGTCGGTCTCGCCCTGGAGGCGGAGCTGTCCGCCTACCCCGGCACGGGCGGGCACCGGGCGGCTCTGGGCGAGCGGTTCGCCGCGCCCGCACCCCTCTCGATACGGCCGCCCGGTATGACGACGGCCCAGGCGGCGGCCCGGTACGGGGAGGCGCTGCGGGAGGACCCCTGGCTGGAGTCGGTGCCGGTGACGCTGGGCCGGGTGGTACCCGTCCCGGACGGCGACTCCTGGCAACTGGCCGACTCCGACGGGGAGCTGGCGCTTCCCCTCTCTCCCGCCGCCCGCTCCCGGCCCGGTCTGTGGCGGCTGGTCGCGCTCTCCGGCGGGGCTCCGGTCACGGTCTTCGGCGAGTGCGGCCACCGGGGCTTCACCCCGCTGACGGCCTGGCCGGAACACGCGGGCGAGGCGGTGCCGCTGTGCTGACCCGACCGCCCCACGCAACCCCGACCAACTCGCAGAACCCGACCGCCTCGCACGACCCAACGACCTCATGCAACCCGCCCACCTCGCACAACCCGACCGCCTCGCAGAAAGGGAACCCCGTGACCGCTTGGGAAGACCTCGTCACCACCGCTCTGCTGGGCACGGACCGGCGTCCGCCCGCGACCGGCGGGCCCGGGCGGGAGGCTCCGGTGGCCCTGTTGGACGAGGCGGCCGTGGCGACCGTACGCCGACGGGCCGGACTGCGGCCCGCGCCGGCCGCGCACCGCCCCGAACCGGCTCCCGAGGACCCGCGCCCCGCGCTGCCGGCCGCGGCGGCACGCAGGCTGGTGATGCTGCTGTCCGACCGCCCCGGCACCGGGACCGGCGGTCGCCGGGGTACCTCGCCCGACCTCATGGAGCTGCTGCCCCAGTGGCTCGCGGCGGCCAACGCACGCGGGTTCGCCGCGCCTCCGCAGATGCTGCCCGCGCTGCTGGACGCGGCCCGGGGCCGTACCGACCTGCGGCCCGCCGCGCTGGCCTTCGCCGGATCGCGCGCCCTGTGGCTGGCCCGGCTCAACCAGGACTGGCGGTTCGCCCTGCGTGCGGCCCCGGGCGGTGGCGCGAGCCTGCCCGGCCCCGGGGACACGGAGGCGACAGGGCGGTTGTGGCAGGAGGGGTTGTTCGCCGAACGGGTCGCGCTGCTCGGGGCGCTGCGGGCCCGGACTCCCGAGACGGCGCGCGAACTGCTGGCCGGGACCTGGGCGACGGAGCGGGCGGAGGACCGGCTGATGTTCCTCGACTCGCTGCGCACGGGACTGGCCGCCGGGGACGAGCCGTTCCTGGAACTGGCGCTGTCGGACCGGAGCCGTAACGTGAGAACGACGGCGGCGGAGCTGCTGTCCGCGCTGCCCGGCTCGGCGCTGGCGGGGCGGATGGCGGTGCGGGCCGGGGCGTGTGTGGCCGTCGACCACACGGGGGACGGCCCGGTGCTCGCGGTGGAGGCGCCGCCGGAGTGCGACCCGGGCATGGAGCGGGACGGGGTGGTGGCCAAACCGCCGACCGGGCGCGGCGAACGGTCCTGGTGGCTGGGGCAGTTGGTGGAGGCGGCCCCGCTCACCACCTGGTCGGCGCGGCTCGGCGGCCGTACACCCGCGGAGATCGTGGCGCTGCCGGTGGCGGACGGCTGGCAGGGCGAGCTGCACGCGGCCTGGTGCCGGGCCGCCGTACGGCAGGGGGACGCCGCGTGGGCGAGGGCGCTGCTCGGGGTCCCGGCGGCGCCGGAGGCGGGCGGTCCCGGCGCGGTGTCGCTGGCCGAGCGGGCCAAGCTGCTGGGCACGTTGGAAGGGGCGGAGCGAGCCGGATGGGTGGCCGGGTTCATCGCGGCGCACGGCCTGTCGGAGGCGTTCCAGTTGCTCGGTGTCTGCGCCCTACCGTGGTCGGCGCCGCTCGGCCGGGCCGTGGTGGACGCCCTCAACATCGCACGGGACGCCGGGAGTTACCCCTGGAGCTTCAGCGGGGTGATGGGCCTGGCCGAGCGCTGTCTGGATCCCGCGGAGGCGGGCCGGCTGGACGCCTTGCTGGCGGTGCCGGACGAAGGGGAGGACGCGTCACCGGGTGCCGGCGGGTACTGGGCGGAGGCGTTCCAGCGGCTGGCGACGACGCTGCGGTTGCGGGCGGTCATGCTGGAGGAACTGGGGCCGGCCGACACCTGAGCGCCCGGGCCGCCCCGCCCGGCCACCGAGGTCAGGCCGGGCCAGGTCGGGCCGGGCAGGCCCACCGTGACGCGAACGTGGCCTACGCCTCCGTGGGCTGCCGGACGTTCTCCCGTACCCACTCCACGATCGACGTCGTCGTCGCCCCCGGCGTGAAGATCGCGGCGACGCCCTTGTCCTTGAGGGGGGCGATGTCGTCCTCGGGGATGATGCCGCCCCCGAAGACGAGGATGTCCTCGGCGTCACGCTGCCTGAGGAGGTCGATGACCGCGGCGAACAGCGTGTTGTGGGCGCCGGAGAGGATGGAGAGGCCGATCGCGTCGGCGTCCTCCTGGATGGCCGTGTCGACGATTTGTTCCGGCGTCTGGTGGAGTCCGGTGTAGATGACCTCCATGCCCGCGTCGCGCAACGCCCGTGCGATGACCTTGGCCCCGCGGTCGTGGCCGTCGAGCCCCGGTTTGGCCACCACCACGCGGATCGGACCGGCTGCCACACCCATCACTGCCTCCATGACCACGAAACGAACGCACCAGCATGTGTGCGTACCGACAAGTACCGCACATATGGCGCGTTCCGCCACCCGTCTCCAGTGAACGAACGTTATCTCCAGCATCCCGCAACCGGCAGTTTCGCGGAGGTTACCGAGGGGGAAATCACACACAGTGGGACACGTCAGGGAGCCGCAGCGTGGTCCGCGGGGGCAACAGGGGCGCGCGACGCGGCCCGTCGTCGTACCCTCGCCACCTCCGCTCGGCCTCCCATGAGGGCACGCGGGGGACAGAGCGGTCCTCCGCGCGCCGACAGGAGGTCGGCCGATGAAGGTCACCGGGGTACTCGAGCCCTTTCTCCCGCTCTGCCGTCGCATTCTTCCCGGGGGGTTCGCCGGCCTGTCGCTGGCCTTCCTGAAGTCGACGGCACTGGAGGCCGCGATCCTGGCGGGGCATCTGCTGCTCTACCCGACCGGTCTCACCCCCGAGCGCCGCTCCCCCGCGCAGCCCGCACCGCGTGACGGCACGGCCCTGCTGCCGGTCCGGACGGCGCCGCCGGTCGTGCTGCTGCACGGGTTCATCGACAACCGCTCGGTCTTCGTCCTGCTGCGCCGCGCCCTCGCCCAGCACGGCGGCCAGCGCGTCGAGTCGCTCAACTACTCGCCGCTGACCTGCGACATCCGCACCGCAGCCGGCCTGCTGGGCCGGCACATAGAGGAGATCTGCCAGCGCACCGGCAGCCGTCGGGTCGACATCGTCGGGCACAGCCTCGGCGGCCTGATCGCCCGCTACTACGTCCAGCGGCTCGGCGGCGACTACCGCGTCCGCACCCTGGTGACGCTCGGCACCCCGCACTCCGGCACCCGGGTCGCGCCGCTCGCCGACGCGCACCCGATCGTGCGGCAGATGCGCCCCGGCTCGGAGGTCATCGAGGAGCTGACCCGGCCCGCGCCCGGCTGCCGTACCCGGTTCGTCAGCTTCTGGAGCGACCTCGACTCGCTGATGGAGCCGGTCGAGACGGCCCGGATCGACCACCCGGACCTCATGGCGACGAACGTGCAGGTGACCGGGATCGGCCACCTCGCCCTGCCCGTCCACCCGGCGGTCGCGACCGGCATACGGCAGGCCCTCGACGAGGTGCATACGGAGGAGCGGATCGCGAGCGGCCTGACGGTGGCCTGAGGACGAGGCCGGGCGAGCCGGGCGATCCGGCCAAGTCGGGTGAGCCCGGCGAGGCGGTCATTCGGGTCGGTTCGGGCGGGCAACGACTGCCGGGCACCGCCGACTTGGACCCCTGAAACCTCGAACACTCCTCGAACACAAGGCCAAACCCGCGCCCGTCGTCCCCCGAAACACGGCCGAATGCCCGTTTCCCGAAACCACGAAACCTGTTGAAGATTGTCGCGCCCGCATACCGCCGGGTACAGTCGCCGCACTGCTCTGGCAGCCCCTGTTGTCGAGGCGAAAGAGAAGTTGGTGAACGACCGTCACCCGTCGGGGATCATGACCACCCCGGCCCCGGCTTCCGACGCCGACCAGGCGCACTACGCGCCGTACGGCACCCAGGAAGCCCAGTACGGCGACTTCACCACGTACGGCGACCACACCGCTACCGGCACCTCGTTCCACAGCGACCCGCTCTTCGGCCATCTCCCCGGAGACGGTCAGGCCACCGGCGCGTACGACGCCACGCAGTGGCAGACGACCGGCGACCAGACGCTGAACTACGACCCCTACGCGGCCCAGCACCACGCCACCTACGACTCCGGCGCCTACGACAGCACTGCCTGGACCGTTCCGCCGCAGGCGGCACACGGGACGGTCGCCGACAGCAGCGGCCACTGGGACGCGAACGCCTGGCTCCAGCCCGACCAGTCGAACATGGTCGGCGCGACCCAGCAGTGGGAGTGGGGCACCCAGGCCTTCGACACCGGCGCGTACGACGCCACGCAGTGGAACTCCGACGGCACCCCGGCCCAGCCCGCGGAGCCGGAGGAGCACGCGCACGAGCCGCAGCCCGCCGACCCCTTCGACCAGTCGGCGACTCAGATGTTCGAGCAGCTCCCCTACGACGAGCTCCAGGAGTTCACGGAGGACTCCCCGGATGCCGGGGAGTTGGCCGCGACCGGTGAGCTACCTGCAGTAACGCCACTGCTGGAGGACCAGGAAGAGGTCACTCCGGCCACCCCGGCCGCGACACGCGCCGGCGGCCGCGCAGGGGCGCGTTCCCGCCGCCGTACGCCCCCCAAGCGCTCCGCGCTGCTGACCGTCGCCGTGCCCTCGGCCTGTGTGATGGGGGTCGCCGGCATCGCGGCCGCCTCCGTCGGCACCCTGACCGGCGGCGACGGCCAGGACTCCACCGCTTCCGCCTCGGACGCGCAGTCGGTGAAACCGTCCGCCGCCAACAGCAAGCTGGACGCCCAGCTGAGGACGCTCTCGGCGGGCGCCGACGACTTCGCCGACCGGGCCAGCCGGACCCAGGAGCGCATCGATCTCAAGACCCAGCAGGAGACCGAGAAGAAGAAGGCGGCGGCGGAGGCGGCCCGCAAGGAGCGGCTGCGCCCCAAGTACGCCCTCCCGGTCACCCAGCGGGGGCTCAGCGCCTACTTCGGCCAGGCCGGCGTGAACTGGATGTCCGTCCACACGGGCATCGACTTCCCCGTCTCCTACGGCACGACGGTGATGGCCGCGACCGACGGCGTCGTCTCCACCAAGTGGAACAGCGCCTACGGCAACATGATGATCGTGACGGCGAAGGACGGCACGGAGACCTGGTACTGCCACCTCTCGTCGTACCGCGTCGCCTCGGGTACGACCGTGAAGGCCGGGGATCCGATCGCGTACTCCGGGAACTCCGGCAACTCGACCGGCCCGCATCTGCACTTCGAGGTCAGGCCGGCGGGCGGCTCCGCCATAGACCCGCTGCCGTGGCTGCGGAGCCACGGGCTCGACCCGACCTGATCCTTCCTGATCCCGGCCAGTGAGCCCCGCTCGTGGCAGCGGGGCTCTCGTGGCAGCGGGGCTCGGCCTTCTGTCTTCGCAGCGTCTGTGCGGTTACAGCTTCTCTACCGGCGCGTACCGCAGCAGCAGCCGCTTCGGCTTGGTGTCGCCGAAGTCGATCGTCGCCTCCGCGTTGCCGCCCGTGCCCGTCACCCCGACGACCGTGCCGAGGCCGAACTGGTCGTGGGTGACCCGGTCGCCGACGGCCAGCGAGACCACCGGCTTCTCCGAGGTCCGCCGGGTGGCGAAGCCGGACGCGCCGGACGCCGAGGAGCGCGAGCGGGTCGAGGAGAGCGAGGCCGCCACGCCCGACGCGGGCCCGGAGGACACCGGCGCCATCGCCCCGGTCCGCTTCCACTCCAGATGCCCGGCCGGGATCTCCTCCAGGAAGCGCGAGGGCGGGTTGTACGACGGCTGCCCCCAGGCGCTGCGCATCGCCGACCGCGTGAGATACAGCCGCTCCCGCGCGCGCGTGATGCCGACGTACGCGAGGCGCCGCTCCTCCTCCAGCTCCTTGGTCTGGCCGAGCGCGCGCATGTGCGGGAAGACGCCGTCCTCCATGCCGGTCAGGAAGACCACCGGGAACTCGAGGCCCTTGGCGGTGTGCAGGGTCATCAAGGTGATGACGCCGGAGCCGTCCTCGTCCTCGTCGGGGATCTGGTCGGAGTCGGCGACCAGGGCCACCCGCTCCAGGAAGGCGGACAGCCCGGCCGGCGCCTCGCCCTCCCCGGACTCCTGCTCGAACTCCAGCGCCACGGAGGCGAGCTCCTGGAGGTTCTCGATCCGGGTCTCGTCCTGCGGGTCGGTGGAGGCCTGCAACTCGGCGAGATAGCCGGTGCGTTCCAGGATCGCCTCCAGGACGGTGGCCGGTCCGGCGCCGGACTCCACGACCGTACGGAGGTCCTCCATCAGCGTGTTGAACCGCTTGACCGCGTTGGTCGACCGCGCGGCCATGCCGTACGCCTCGTCCACGCGCTTGAGCGCCTGGGGGAAGCTGATCTTCTCGCGCTGGGCGAGGGCGTCGATCATCGCCTCCGCGCGGTCGCCGATACCGCGCTTGGGGACGTTCAGGATCCGGCGCAGCGGGACGGAGTCCTCGGGGTTGGCGAGGACCCGGAGGTAGGCCAGGACGTCCCGGACCTCCTTGCGCTCGTAGAAGCGGACACCGCCGACGACCTTGTAGGGCAGGCCGACGCGGATGAAGATCTCCTCGAAGACACGGGACTGCGCGTTGGTGCGGTAGAAGACGGCGACGTCGCCCGCCTTCGCCTCGCCCGCGTCCGTCAGACGGTCTATCTCGTCGGCGACGAACTGCGCCTCGTCGTGCTCGGTGTCGGCGACGTAGCCGGTGATCTGCGCGCCCGCGCCCGCGTTGGTCCACAGGTTCTTCGGGCGGCGGGACTCGTTGCGCTCGATGACCGCGTTGGCGGCGGAGAGGATCGTCTGCGTGGAGCGGTAGTTCTGCTCCAGGAGGATCGTCGTCGCGTTCGGGTAGTCCTCCTCGAACTGGAGGATGTTGCGGATCGTCGCGCCCCGGAAGGCGTAGATCGACTGGTCGGCGTCGCCCACCACGCACAGTTCGGCGGGCGGCAGGTCCTGCTCGCCCGGCGGCACGTCCGCCTCGTGCGCGCCGGTGCCGACCAGCTCGCGCACGAGCGCGTACTGGGCGTGGTTGGTGTCCTGGTACTCGTCGACCAGGACGTGCCGGAAGCGGCGGCGGTAGTGCTCGGCGACGTCCGGGAAGGCGCGCAGCAGGTTGACCGTCGTCATGATCAGGTCGTCGAAGTCGAGGGCGTTCGCCTCGCGCAGCCGCGACTGGTACATGGCGTAGGCCTGGGCGAGGGTCTTCTCGAAGCCGTCACTCGCCCGGGCGGCGAAGTCCTCCTCGTCGACCAGCTCGTTCTTGAGATTGCTGACCTGGGCGCTGAACGACTTCGGCGGGAAGCGCTTGGGGTCGAGGTCCAGGTCCCGGCAGACCAGTGCCATCAGGCGCTTGGAGTCGGCCGCGTCGTAGATCGAGAAGGAGGAGGTGAAGCCGAGCTTCTTGCTCTCCCTGCGCAGGATCCGCACGCACGCGCTGTGGAAGGTCATCACCCACATCGCGTTCGCGCGCGGGCCGACGAGGTGCTCGACGCGCTCCTTCATCTCGCCCGCGGCCTTGTTGGTGAAGGTGATCGCGAGGATCTGCCCCGGGTGCACCTGGCGCGCGCCGAGCAGGTGCGCGATGCGGTGGGTGAGCACGCGCGTCTTGCCGGAACCGGCGCCGGCCACGATCAGCAGCGGGGAGCCGGCGTGCACGACGGCCGCCCGCTGGTTCTCGTTCAGCCCCTCCAGGAGCGCGGCCGGGTCCAGGGCCGGGCGGGCGGCACCGTCGCGGTAGTAGGCGTCCCGGTCCGGGGGCGCGTCGAACTGCCCGCCGAACAGATCGTCCGGAATCGGCTCCGGTACGTGCTCGTCCTCGGGCGGCGGCGGGGGTTCCTCCTCGTGGCCGCGCGGGGGCTGGAGGCTCGCCAGGAAGCTGTCGTCAAAGAGGCTGCTCATCGCTCTCCGAGTCTAGGGCGCCTCACTGACAACCGGTCCCCACCCCGGAAAGTCACCCCGGTCACCTGCCGGAATCGGCCCCTCACGGTCAGCGATCACACACCGTGAGCACGGTCGCACCCGTCAGTCGAGCACGCGGACCACTCGACCGCACCGGACAAGTGACCCCATACCATCCCCGATCAACCGATCCGACCGATCCGCAACACCAAGGTCACGAAAATGTATCGGGCATATCGCACATCAAACTTCACACAGGGCACACGAGTTGGTTAGCGTGCCGGGCAGGCCGTACGACCTCCACCGGCGAACCTCGCCGGGCCGCACGGCCTCCGCCGAATCCAGGGTGCCGCCGCGCATCCGGAACCGGGGACCCACACCGACCTTGGGGTGAATCGGTCCCGACTTCCCACCGGGGAACGGACCGTAGGGCAACCCTTCCGAACCACCCGCCCGAACCCGACAGCTAACTCGGTAGGCGGAACACGGAAGGAGTCGCCCCCGTTGGCGTCGCACCGCAAGTCACGTCCGTCCGCAACGCGCGTAGCAGGCATACGCACCCCCGCCCTGGCCACCGCCGCCCTCACCTCCGTGGCACTGCTCTCCCAGACGGCCAACGCCGCACCCCCCGAGGACGGCAAGCCCAGCCTGGAGGAGGTCGAGAAGAAGGTCGACGCCCTCTACCGGCAGGCCGAGTCGGCGACCGAGAAGTACAACGCGGCCAAGGAGAAGACCGGCAAGCAGCGCAAGCAGGTCGACACCCTGCTCGACGACGTCGCCGAGCGCACGGACCGGCTCAACAAGGCGCGTGAGGAACTGGGGTCGTTCGCCGCGGCCCAGTACCGGACCGGGGCCAGTGCGCCCGACACGGCGACCTTCCTGCTCGCGGACAGTCCTCAGGACTACTTCGACCAGACGCAGCTGATGACCCGGCTGACCTCGCGCCAGAAGGACGCGGTCGACGACTACACCACACAGCAGTCCGCGACCATGGCGAAGCGGCAGGAGGCCGCCCAGAGCCTGGAGACGCTCACCGAGACGCAGGACGACCTCAAGACCGCCAAGACCACCGTCCAGACGAAGCTGACCTCCGCACGGGAGCTGCTGTCGCAGCTGACGGCCCAGGAGAAGGCACGGCTGGCGGAGATCGAGAAGCAGCAGCGGGCGGCGGCGGCACGCAAGGCGGCGGAACTCGCTAAGCAGCAGGCGGCGTCCTCGTCGACATCGGCCTCCAGCGGCTCCTCGTCAACATCGTCGTCGTCTTCATCGTCTTCGTCGTCCTCCTCCGACTCCTCCGACTCCTCCTACGGGACGAAGGCCGCCAAGGCGATCGCCTTCGCCCGCGCGCAGATCGGCAAGCCGTACGTGTGGGGCGCCACCGGCCCCGGCTCCTACGACTGCTCCGGCCTCTCCCAGGCCGCCTGGAAGGCCGCGGGCGTCTCCCTGCCGCGCACCACGTACGACCAGGTGAACGCCGGCACCACCGTCTCCCTCGCCGACGCCCTCCCCGGCGATCTGGTCTTCTTCTACGACGACGTCACCCACGTCGGCATCTACATCGGCAACGGCATGATGATCCACGCCCCGAAGCCCGGCGCGTACGTCCGGGAGGAGTCGATCTACTACGGGGGCGAGTCGATCATCCACAGCGTGGTGCGACCGGCCTGAGAGGCGCGCACACGCGCGCTTTTCGTGCCGCACGCGCGCGTGCCCCGCTCGCGCGGCGGGTGAGGGTCCCTAGCATCGGCGGCATGTCCGGCATTTCACCCCTTCACGCCTGGTGGGCGCAGCGCCCGCCGGCGGCCGGGGCCGCTGTGATGGCCACCGGCATCGTGTCGGTGGCGTTGCATCTGGCGGGGGCTGAGACGGTCTCCCGGGTCGCGCTGGCGCTGGCCTGCGTGGCCTGGGCGGTGCTGGCCGCGCAGTTCCTCGTACGGCTGCTGGAGGACCGTCGGCGGTGGGTGGCGGAGGCGGAGACGCCGGGCGCGCTCACGGCCGTGGCGGCCACGACGGTCCTGGGGACCCGGTTCTCGGCGCTCGGCCGGCAGACCCTCGCCGAGGCCCTGCTGGCGCTGTCGGCGGTGCTGTGGCCGCCGTTGCTGGCCCTCGTCGTACGGCACTGGAAGCGGCACATGCCCGGTGCGGTGTTCCTGACCTGTGTGGCCACGCAGGGGCTTGCCGTGCTGGGGGCGACGCTGGCGGCGGCCGCGACGACCGCGTGGCTCGCGCACACGGCGCTGGTGCTGTTCTGGCTGGGGCTGGTGCTGTACGGGTTCGCCGTGGCGCATTTCGAGTGGCGGCAGGTGACCGAGGGGCCGGGCGACCACTGGGTCGCGGGCGGCGCGCTCGCGATCTCCGCACTGGCCGGGGCGAAGCTGCTGGCCGCCGACAGCGCCCGGCTGTACCTGTGGAACGACGACGACCGGGGCGTCCTGCGCACGGTGACGGTGGCGCTGCTCGTCCTGTCCCTGACCTGGTACGTCGGGCTGCTGGCCGCCGAGGTGGCGCGCCCCCGGCCGCGTTACGACGTGCGCCGCTGGGCGACGGTCTTCCCGATGGGGATGACGGCCGCGGCGATGCTGTCGGTCGCGGCCGCCGTCGGCGTCCCGTGGCTGAGGTGGCCGGGGCGGGTACTGGTGTGGGTCGCGGTGGCCGCCTGGCTGGCGGTCGCCGCCGGCGCGGTGGCGGCCACCCGCGCCGCCCTCAGGAACGCTTCCTGAGGGTCACGTCCACAGCACGGCGATGAAGATGTTCACCATGGTCAGCAGGCCCACCAGGCCGAAGACACCCTTCTCCACCTTCTCGTCGTCCCGTTTCACGTAGACGAGCCCGAGGATCACGATCAGCAGCGCGAGCTTCACGCCGATCTTGACGGTGTTGACGTGGTGGTCGTCGGCCTCGTTGAGGCCGACCAGGATCACACCGGTCGCGAGCATGGTGAACGCGCCGTGCAGCATCCCGGGGACGAACCGGGCGGTGCCCTGGCCCATCGCCTTCATCTGGGTGAGGAAACCGCCGAGGAGCGCGGCGATGCCGATGATGTGCAGGCCGACGAAGAGATGGATGAGTACGCCCATGGCCCCGGAGCCTAATCAGGGTCCCCTGGAGCGCCGGGCACCGGCCCCTCCCTCGGCGCCCGCCGCCGTCCGCCCGCACCCGCCCGCACGGCATCGCATATATGCACCCCATAGCACCCCGCGCACCCCGCTCGCCCCGGAACCGCCGCTTCGGTCATCCCGCCCCGTGAAGCCGACGGCTCCGGACCGGAATCCCGGTCACATACCGTCGGGTAACGATCCGGTCACACCAATTCCGCGCATCGCGTTACCAGGCCGACACACTCCGGCCTAGCGTCCTCCCCCAGGTGGCCGACTCCCCACCGCCGCCCGGGCCAGGGGCGGCAGTCGGACACCACCGCCGAGAAAGTCCGGCGGCGGCCCGCTCCCCTGTGCGGGCCGCCGCCGGACGCGCAATCCGCACCCCCGCGGACGTATGCGTGCTCCCCCTGGTGTGCGTACGGACGACACGGCGGTCGTACGAAAGGACGTGACCAGTCCAGGTGGCAGCGCACCGCAAGCCCCGACAGCGCTCGCTCAGCGGCAATACGGCCCGCACGGCCGCCACCCTCGCCCTGGCGGGCGCGGCCACCGCGACGGGCTTCGAAGGGACCGGGCACGCCGAGCCGCAACTGACACCGTCGCAGGTGAAGGCCAAGGTGGACCAGCTGTACCAGGAGGCCGAGGCGGCCACCGAGAAGTACGACGGAGCGAAGGAGAAGGCCGACACGGCCGAGCGACGGCTCAAGGCGCTCCAGGACGAGACCGCCCGCAAGCAGGAGAAGCTCAACTCCGCGCGGGACGCTCTCGGTCTGGCAGCGGCCGCGCAGTACCGCGACGGCGGTATCGATCCGGCCTGGCAGCTGGCGCTCTCCAGCGATCCCGACCGCTATCTGGACAACGCCGCGTTCGCCGAACGGGCCGGTGCCGCGCAGGCCGGCGCGGTGGCGCGGGTGCGCAGGCAGCTGCGGGAGATCGAGCAGTTGCGCGGCGCGGCGCACGTCGAGCTGGCCTCGCTGAGGTCCCGGCAGGCCGAGCTGAAGCAGCAGAAGACCACGGTCACCGGCAAGCTCGACGAGGCCCGGCGGCTGCTGGACGGGCTCTCGCCCCAGCAGCGGGCGGCGGTCACGGGGGACGGTGCCTCGTCACGCGCGTCCCGCTCGGCCACCGGGGCCCGCGCCACCCTGGCCCCGGGCGGCGCCACGGCCTCCGACTCCCGTGCCGCGGCCGCCGTGGCGTACGCCTACGCCAAGCTCGGCAGCCCCTACGTCTGGGGCGCGACCGGCCCCGACGCCTTCGACTGCTCGGGACTCGCCCAGGCCGCCTACCGCGCCGCCGGCGTCTCCATCCCCCGCACCACCTACGCCCAGATCAACGCCGGCCGCCGCGTCTCCCGCTCCGAACTCCAGCCGGGCGACCTGGTGTTCTTCTACTCGGGCATCAGTCACGTCGGCATCTACATCGGAAACGGCCAGATGATCCACGCCCCCAATCCGTCGGCGCCGGTACGGATCGCCCCCATCGACGAGATGCCGTTCGCCGGGGCGACGCGGGTCGCGTGAACCCCGTCGGCCCGGCCTCGGCGGGCAGCCGAGCCGCCCCGGCGCCGCCTCAGACCAGGCGGCGCGCGGTCGCCCAGCGGGTCAGCTCGTGCCGGTTCGACAGTTGCAGCTTCCGCAGCACCGCCGACACATGGGACTCGACCGTCTTGACGGAGATGAACAGCTGCTTGGCGATCTCCTTGTAGGCGTAGCCGCGCGCGATCAGGCGCAGGACCTCGCGCTCGCGCTGGGTGAGACGGTCGAGGTCCTCGTCGACCGGCGGGGCGTCGGTGGAGGCGAAGGCGTCCAGGACGAACCCGGCCAGCCGCGGGGAGAAGACGGCGTCGCCCTCCTGTACCCGGAAGATCGAGTCGACCAGGTCGGTGCCGGTGATCGTCTTGGTGACATAGCCGCGGGCGCCGCCGCGGATCACGCCGATCACGTCCTCGGCGGCGTCCGACACGGACAGCGCGAGGAAGCGCACCGGCCGTTCGGCGTCCGCCGTCAGCGAGGCGCACCGGCGCAGCACTTCGACCCCGCCGCCGCCCGGCAGGTGCACATCGAGGAGGACCACCTCGGGCCGGGTCGCGGTGATCACCGAGACCGCCTGGTCGACGTCGGCGGCCTCGCCGACCACCTCGACGCCGGTCTGCTCGGTCTGGCCGATCTCCGCCTGGACACCGGTACGGAACATCCGGTGGTCGTCGACGAGGACCACGCGCACCCGGCGCCCGGCCTGCTCCGTGCCTTCCGCCGGGCCGTTCGCCTCGGTCGCGTCGCTCATGACGTCTTCTCCGCCCTCTCCATCTCCAGCTCGACCTCTGTGCCGCCGCCCGGCACGGACCGCAGCCGTGCCGTGCCGCCGTGCCGCTCCATGCGGCCGATGATCGATTCTCTGACACCCATGCGGTCGGCGGGTATCGAGTCGGGGTCGAAGCCGGGACCGCGGTCGCGGACGGACACGAAGACCGTCCTGCCCTCGGCTTCGGCGTAGACCTGGACGGCGCCGCCCTCGCCACCGTACTTGGCGGCGTTGACCATCGCCTCGCGCGCGGCCTGCATCTGCGCGCCCGTCCGTTCGTCGAGCGGGCAGTCGCCGACCACCACGACCTCGATGGGGACGCCGTGCTTGTCCTCGACCTCCGCGGCGTTGCGCCGGACCGCTTCGGCGAGGGTGGCGGGCTCGTCGGCCTCCTCCTTGCCGCTGCCCTCGGGCTTGTAGAGCCAGGTGCGCAGGTCACGCTCCTGGGCGCGGGCGAGGCGGCGCACCTCGTTCGCGTTCTCCGCGTTGCGCTGGATCAGGGTCAGGGTGTGCAGCACGGAGTCGTGGACATGGGCGGCGACCTCGGCGCGCTCCTGGGCGCGGATGCGCATCAGCCGCTCCTCGGAGAGGTCCTGGGTCATCCGCACGAGATACGGCCCGGCGAGCAGCGTGATGCCGACGAGCACGGCGAGCGAGGCCTGGAGCACCGCCCCGATGTGCGCGGCGGAGCCCTGCATGACGAAGACGCCCGAGACGCCCGCGGTGACGAGCAGGACGCCGACGCCCGCGCGCAGCAGCGAGAGCGTGCGGCGCCGGCTGCCGACCTCGACCCAGCGGGCCCGGCGGGCGTTGTCCGCCTGGCGCCAGACGAGCGCCACGCCGGCGGCGACCAGGACCGCGGGCAGGAGATAGGCCTTGGCGCCGCTGGTGAGGTTGACGCTGCCCACGAACACTATGGACACGACGACCATGAGGAGCAGCGCCGCGATCTGGCCTCTGTCGGGTCTGCGGGCGACGAGTCTGCGGCGGCCGTCCGCCGAGGTCTCGGTGGTGACCAGGGAGGGCGGCTTCTGACCGCCGACGCCGCCCAGGCCGAGGGGTACGAAGAACCAGAACGCGGCATACAGCAGTGCGCCGAGGCCGTTGGCCATGAACAGGCCGACGAAGACGAGCCGCACCCACACGACGGGCAGGCCGAGATGCCCGGCGAGCCCCCGCGCCACCCCACCGAGCCAACGGCCGTCGCTGCTGCGGTAGAGCTTGCGCGGCGGCCGCGGGTCGTCGAGGGGCGCTGCTGCGGCTTCCGGCATGCCATCGATGTTCACACGCCGGGAGTCCCCGGGCATCAGGGTCGGCCCCCGAGACTCCCCTGATCTTCGGATTTCTCCGCGGCGAGTGCCGGAACCTCCGGCGGCGATCGGCCCAAGTCCGTCGCCGAGGCCCGGTTCGAACGCTTCCCGGCTCGGCTTCGGGGCCGATTTCAGGGTTCGGCCAGGGTCATCCCGACTGCCGTTGCGGCGGCTCGGCCGTCACCATTGACTCATGACTGATCACGAGCACGCCGCGACGGGTCCGGGACCCGGCCCCGGCCCGCGGCCCGCCCCGGGCCCCGGGCCGTCGGATGCCGCGCCCGCCGCGACGGAGGCGGGCGGGACGGGGGCCACCGGGACGGAGGGCGACGCCACCGGCGCGGAAGCGGTCGCCGAGGCGCTCCCCCGGTTCCGGCGCGACCGCCGGCACAAGATGATCGCGGGCGTGTGCGCGGGGCTCGGGCGCCATACCGACCTGGACCCGGTGATCTTCCGCATCACCCTGGCCGTGCTGGCCGCGACCGGCGGCATCGGTCTCCTCTTCTACGGCTTCGCCTGGCTCTTCGTGCCCTACGAGGACGAGGAGGAGAACGAGGTCCGCAAGCTGCTGACCGGCCGGGTCGACGGGCAGGCCCTGGCGGCCGTGCTGTTCGCGCTGGTCGGCTGCGGAGTGCTGCTGACGATGATCAGGAACGGCGGGGTGCTGGCGTTCGCCGTCGTCCTCTCCGTTCTGCTGGCGGGCGCCGGGTACTGGTCGCGGCGGCGGGGCGCCCCGGACCCCGACCCGCTGGCCGCGCAGGCGGTGGCCGACGCCCCTCCCGAGGCCCAGGCACCGCCGATCTCGATCACCTACCCGTCGTGGTGGCGCGACCCGATCGTCAAGGACGGCACGCATGTCGGGGGCACCGGCTATCTGTGGGGCCCCGGCGACGCCCGCGGCCGGGACGTCCCGGGACTCGACTTCCGGCTGAGCACCCCGTGGGTCCACGGCCAGGACATACGTGCCCGGCAGAGCGCGCCCCCGAGACCGCGCGGACCGCGCTGGATCGGCGGCTGGATCTTCCTGTTCGCCCTGCTGGCGGCCGGCCTGGGCACGGGCCTGACATGGGACACGCATCCGCTGGGCACCAGCCTCCAGGCCGGTCTGGCCGGCGCGCTGATCGTGTTCGGCCTGGGTACGGCGGTCAGCTCGTTCCTGGGACGCACGGGGGCCGGCTCACTGTTCCTGGCGCTCGTCACGGCGGGCCTGCTCGCGGCGGCGACGGCCCTGCCGTCCGACATCAGCACCCACTGGACGCGCGAGAGCTGGACCCCGGCCACGGCGGCGGAGGTGTCGCCGACGTACGACCTCGGGACGGGCGTCGCCACGCTCGACCTGACCCGTATACGCGTCGGCCGGGGACAGACGGTGTCGACGGCCGCCGAGGTGGGGGCGGGCCGGCTGAAGATCGTCGTGCCGGCGGACGTGACCGTGCGGATGAGCATCGACGTGGGAGTGGGCGACATCCAGTTGCCCGGTGACGACAAGAAGGACGTGGACGTGGAACCGGGCAAGCACAAGGACGTGACGCTGCGGCCGACGGGCGGCGCGAAGAACACGGGCACGCTCGACCTGGATCTCCAGGTCGGCGCGGGACAGGTGGAGGTGAGCCGTGCTGCGGCATGAGTTCCAGCCCGGGCGGCTGATCGTGGGTGTCTTCCTCACGGCATCGGGAATCGCCTACGCCGGTGACGCGGGGGGCCTGTGGACGACCGAGTGGTTCGCGGTCATCCCCGTGATGGTGGTCGGCCTCTTCCTGGCAGGCGTGACCGCGTCCCTGACCCGGGCGATACGCAGGCGCCGCGCACCGGAGAACTAGGGCGCGCCGGCGGGGTGCTAGCGCAGGCCCCCGGACCGGTGTCGGCGCCGGGCACGCAGCATCGCGTCCAAGGAGAGGTAGGGGGCGCCGGCCAGGACCAGGGGCAGCCAGGCCATCAGGTAGGCGAGGTCGTTGCCGTAGTAGTACGGGGAGTTGGCCCAGCTGATGGTCAGCCAGAGGCTGAGCGAGATCAGCGCACCGCCGAGGGCGGCCAGGCGGGCCAGCAGGCCGAAGAGGGTGCCGAGGCCGACGGCGAGTTCGCCGATGGCGATCGCGGTGCCGAAGCCGACGGGGTTCTTCAGGGCCAGGTCGACCAGGGCCGGGATCGCGGCGGAGTCGCGGACCGCGCGCATGGTGTCGCCGATCGAGCCGGAGCCGCCGGACTTCAGGAAGGCGCTGTCGGTCAGCTTGTCCAGGCCGGCGTAGATGAACGTGACGCCGAGGAAGATCCGCAAGGGAAGGAGGGCGTATCGGGTGGCGGTGTCGCGAAGACCACGATCGCCGTCGAGATACGGGGGGTGCGTGTCCGTACGAATGCCGTGAGTCATCGCCACTAGCCGCCTCTCGCCGCTGTACCCAGAGCCCCCAACAGACCATACGTACGACAACCGCGCCCGGCTCAACCCTCCTCCGGATATTTTTACGAATTTCGGCCGGTCTTCGTCATCCGCCCGCGGGCCGCCTCACCCGGCCGCCCCCCCCTCACCCGGTCCCGTTACTCGGTCACCTCCACCACGCACCGATTGGTGGCGGCCCCGGCCGCCGTCACCACCTGGATCTCGACCCAGCCGGGTTCCACCTCGGCGGGGACGGGGACGGTGAGGAGGCTGTCCGTGGGGTTGCTGAAGCCGCCGGCGACGGGGACCAGGGGCACATGGACGTTGACCGCGCCGACGCGGACGACCATGCGGGAGAGGCGGTCGGCGGTCTGGGCGCCGGGCGGGACGAAGCCGGTGCCGCGGATCTCGATGTCGTCGCCCGTGCGGATGGGCGCGTCCAGGTCACCGGCCTCGCGGGCGCGGACGACGGAGAGGATGACCGGGCGGCCGCCCTCGGCGTACTTGCCGGCGAGGTAGGTCGCGGCGGAGATCAGGACCACCGTCGCGAGGCCCCAGGGGAGGTCCGGGAGCTGGTCGGGGCGGCGGGCGAGGCGTACGGCGGCGAAGACGAGGGCGACGGCGCTGATCACGACGTACTGGATGTCGGCGAAGGTGCCCCGGCCGGAGTCGTCGGTGAGCAGATCGGCCGCGCGGGGGCGGTGCGCGCGCACCTTCTGCAGGCGCTGGCCGACGATGCGCAGGCCGACCACCCGGCGCACCAGGACGGCGATGCCGCAGACCACGGCGAGGACGGTCACCATACCGGCGCCGCGGGCGAGATCGAGGCCGGAGATGAGGGCGTCCCGGTCGGCGGGAGAGGAGGCGACGGCCAGGCGGCAGGCCAGGACGAGTACGGCGTAGGCGACGAAGAGGACCCAGGAGGCGGCCACGGTGCGGGAGGTGGACATGCGGTTGTCCTCGCCGATCACGGGGGCGAGCACTCCGCCGCGCGAGCGGTGGAACCAGGAGGCGGCGGTCAGCGTGAGGGCCACGGCCACGGCGGCGACCAGTCCGGCGGTGCGGGCGCTGGTCCAGCCGGCGCCGATCGCGGTGAGGGACTGGGCGAGCAGCATGATCACGACGGCCGCCCAGACCGTGCACGCGGTGCGCAGCCAGAGCCGGGCGAGCCAGGCCTCGCCCTCGGCACGGCCGCGTTCGGCGACCACCTCGGCGGACTGGGAGAGCTCCTCGGAGACCCACTGGCGGGAGGCGGAGGCGGAGTGGGCCACCGCCGCGGGCAGCCCTTGTCCGGCCGCGAACTCCTCCCGTTTGAGGAGGAATTCGGCGACCGCCCGCCGGTGCCCCTCGCGTGCCCCGTGCGGACAGTCCCCGCACGCGCACCCGCCCCCGTGGACACCGGAACCGGCACCCTGCCTCGCCTCCTGCACCGCCACGCCCGACGCCCGCCTTCCCCACGCCCGGGGCACGACGCGCAGGGCCCTCCCCGGGGCCGGACGACGCCGTGCAACTCCCTTGTGTCGAGAGCGAATTGTGCCCTACGCCACGCTGTTCGCGTTCAGCAGGTTGGTCACGACGGGTGAAGGTACGGCCGACAGGTTGACCCGACTGCGAGAATTCCCCCATGGCCGAGATCATCCAGCGGGACGGGACCTGGGCCTTCGACGGCAGCACGGTCCGGATCACGCCGGGACGCCATCGCTCCGTGCCGCTGTTCCGGCAGACGTACGGGGAGATCGCCGTACCGCTGGAGGCGGTGTCGGGGGTGGTGTACGAGCCGGAGCGCAAACGCGGGCGGATGCGGCTGCGGCTGCGCGAGGGCGCGGATCCCTTGCTGCAGGCGACGGGCGGGCGGCTGCCGGAAGGAGCGGATCCGTACCTGCTGACGGTGGACGGGGACCGCTTTGGGGTGGCGGAGTACGTCGTGGCGGAGATCCGGCAGTCGCTGCTGCTGGACCAGATCCCCACGGAGCCGACGAAGGCGTATCTGCTGCCGGGACCGCCGGTGCCGGTGTCGGTGCGGTCCTCGGACGGCACGGTGTCGTTCGACGGTATGCAGGTGCGGATCGACTGGGCCGACACCTCCGACCGGGTCAAGCGGGCGACCGGGCCCCGGATCATCGGCGTCGGCGACCTGGTGCAGGTGGAGTGGCTGCCCAACTCCGGCTACGAGGACGGCTTTCTGCGGTTCGTCACCCGGGAGACGGTGTTCTCGAAGCTGCCGGCGGAGCGCGACCCCTACGCCCTGGACCTGTGGGGCAGTGTCCGCCGCGATCTGCTGACGGCGCTGGTCGCGGCGGCGGTCACGGCGCGGCTGCCGCATCCCTCGACCCACGCGGGCGCGGAGTACGCCGACCGGGACCGGCCCCCGGCGGCCGTGCCGCGCCAGTCGGCCGACCATCACGACATACTGCTGCGCAGGCTGCGGGAGTTGGGCGAGCTGCACCGGGACGGGGTACTCACGGACGAGGAGTTCGCGCTGACGAAGGCGGCCGTGCTCCGGAGTTTCTGAGGCCGCTAGCTCAGCAGGTCCGGTTCGGCGCGGCTGATGTCCTGCCACACGGGCTGGTAGTTGATCCAGGCCACCAGGTCGCCGCCGAGCTGTTCGCGGGTGGCGACGGCGAGTTTGTGGTCGATGAGCAGCGGGCGGCCGGCGGCTTTGGCGGTCAGCTGGACCTGCGCGGACTTCTCCATCGACAGGAACCACCAGGCGGCCGCGTCCACCGAGTCGCCGACCGTCAGCAGCCCGTGGTTGCGCAGCACCAGTGCCTTGCGGGAGCCGAGGGCGCCGGCGATCCGGCGGCCTTCCTCGGCGTCGACGGCGACCCCGGTGTAGGCGTCGTAGAGGGCGTGGTCCTCGTAGAAGGCGCAGCTCTCCTGGCTGATCGGGTCGAGCAGGTCGCCGAGGGCGGACAGGGCGCGGCCGTGCACGGAGTGGCAGTGGGCGACGGCGACGACGTCCGGGCGGGCCGCGTGCACCTGGGCGTGGACGGTGAAGGCGGCCTGGTTGACGTGGTAGCGGCCCTCGATCACCTGGCCGTCCTGGTTGGCCAGGACGAGGTCGCTGACGGTGACGTGCTTGAACGGCATGCCGAACGGGTTGACCCAGAAACAGTTCGAGTACTCGGGGTCGCGGGCGGTGATGTGCCCGGACACCCCGTCCTCGAATCCGGCCCGGCCGAAGATCCGCAGCGCGCCCGCGAGCCGTTCCTTGAGATGCCGGCGCTCGTCGTCGAGCGAGTCGTGCATCGGCGGCATCGCGAACCGGAGCTGATCGGTGGGCAGCGGCAGGGGCGGAGTCGGCCCGTGCATAGGTCCTCCAGCACTGGGTTTGTGTTACGGGCGGAAGTTACCGTCGGTCAGCGCAGGAAAACAGAGCTGTTCTGTAAAGATGACGCGCGCGAGCAAATCACGACAGAAGGTGTCGGGTATCGGCAGCACACTGGCTCGTATGACACGTACAGCCCCTCCGAGCGGAACAGCCGGTACCGACTGGGCGGCCTTCGTCGCCGCCGCGCCCGACCTGGCGCGAACCGTCGAGGAACGCTTCGCCGCCCACCGCCACCACGTCCTGGCCACCCTCCGCAGGGACGGCTCCCCCCGCACCTCGGGCCTGGAGGTGCGCTTCCTGGACGGCGGGGTCTGGCTCGGCATGATGCCGGACTCGGTGAAGGCGCTCGACCTGCTGCGCGACCCGCGGTTCGCGCTCCAGGCCAATCCGGGGGACGGCACCGGCATGGGCGGCGGGGACGTACGGATCGCCGGGCGGGCGTACGAGGTCGTGGATCCGGCGGTGAAGGGGGCGTACATGGCAGAGGTGGAACCGCCGGAGCCGTTCCACCTCTTCCGTACCGAGCTGACGGAGGTCGTGCGGACCCGCGTCGAGGACGACACCTATCTGGTCGTCGAGATCTGGCAGCCCGGTGCGCCCCTGCGCACCGTCAGGCGCAGATAGGACCTACGCGCCCGCTCGCCTACTCCCACTCGATGGTGCCCGGCGGCTTCGAGGTGACGTCGAGGACGACCCGGTTGACGTCACTGACCTCGTTGGTGATCCGGGTGGAGATCTTCGCGAGGACGTCGTACGGCAGGCGGGACCAGTCGGCCGTCATGGCGTCCTCGGAGGAGACCGGGCGCAGCACGATCGGGTGGCCGTAGGTGCGGCCGTCGCCCTGGACGCCGACCGAGCGGACGTCCGCGAGCAGGACCACCGGGCACTGCCAGATGTCGCGGTCGAGACCGGCCGCGGTCAGCTCCTCGCGGGCGATGGCGTCGGCCTCGCGGAGCAGGTCGAGGCGGTCCTTGGTCACCTCGCCGACGATCCGGATGCCGAGGCCGGGGCCGGGGAACGGCTGGCGCTGGACGATCTCCTCCGGCAGGCCGAGCTCCTGGCCGACCATCCGGACCTCGTCCTTGAAGAGCTTGCGGAGCGGCTCGACGAGCTTGAACTCCAGGTCCTCGGGGAGACCGCCGACGTTGTGGTGGGACTTGATGTTGGCGGTGCCGGTGCCGCCGCCGGACTCGACGACGTCCGGGTAGAGCGTGCCCTGCACCAGGAACGCGACCTCGGGGCCCTCGTCCGCGATGATCTCGGCCTGGGCCTGCTCGAAGACCCGGATGAACTCGCGGCCGATGATCTTGCGCTTCTCCTCCGGGTCGGAGACGCCCTTGAGGGCGGTCAGGAAGCGCTCCTCGGCGTCCACGACGACCAGCTTGACGCCGGTCGCGGCCACGAAGTCCTTCTCGACCTGCTCGGTCTCGCCCTTGCGCATCAGACCGTGGTCGACATACACGCAGGTCAGCTGGTCACCGATGGCGCGCGCGACGAGCGCGGCGGCGACGGCGGAGTCCACGCCGCCGGACAGACCGCAGATGGCGCGCTTGTCGCCGACCTGCTCGCGGATGAGGGCGACCTGCTCCTCGATCACGTTGCCGGTGGTCCAGGACGGGGTGAGGCCCGCGCCCCGGTACAGGAAGTGCTCCAGGACCTGCTGGCCGTGCGTGGAGTGCATGACCTCGGGGTGGTACTGGACGCCGTAGAGCTTCTTCTCGTCGTTCTCGAAGGCGGCGACCGGGACGACGTCCGTGGACGCGGTGACGGCGAAGCCCTCGGGGGCGGCGGAGCAGGCGTCGCCGTGCGACATCCACACGTGCTGCTCGTCCGGGGTGCCCTCGAAGAGGGTGGAGGCCGGCCGGGAGACGTGCAGGTCGGTACGGCCGTACTCACGGGAGCCGGTGTTGTCCACCCTGCCGCCGAGGGACTGTGCCATCAGCTGGAAGCCGTAGCACATGCCGAAGACGGGGACGCCGGCCTCGAAGAGCGCGCGGTCCAGGCGGGGGGCACCCTCCTCGTACACGGACGAGGGGCCGCCGGAGAGGATGATCGCCGCCGGGTTCTTGGCGAGCATCTCGGCGACCGGCATGGTGCTCGGCACGATCTCGCTGTAGACCCGGGCCTCGCGGACGCGGCGGGCGATGAGCTGGGCGTACTGCGCGCCGAAGTCGACGACCAGGACGGTGTCGGGGGTGGCGGCAGCGGGAGTCGCTGATGACACGGGGTGCCTTCCGGCGGTGGGGCGGGGGTCTGTGGTTACCGATTCTAACGGGGCGGGCGTGGGACACCCCGACGAGGTGATGTGGCATACTCGCCGCCATGCTCACCCAGACGACCTTCCTCTTTACCTATGGCAACCGGCCCGCCGGCTGCCATGGTCGTCACGCTTGAGCAACTGACAAGCGACTTCCCCAGGCGCCCCGGGCCGACAAGGTCCGGGGCGCCTGGTGTTTCTCCGGATCGTGCCGGCCCGGGGAGTCTCCCGAGAACCAGGAGCCCCCGACATGACCGCCAGCCCCGCCGAGCAGCACGTCAGCCCCGCCGAGAAGACCGGTGCCCGTACCGCCGAGGCCGCCGATGTGATCACCGGTGCGCGGGAGCGCATCGACGCGCTCGACGACCGGATCATCGGTCTGATCCAGGAGCGGATGGCGGTCTCCGCCGTCATCCAGGAGGCCCGGATCACCTCCGGCGGCCGCCGGGTGAACCTGTCCCGGGAGATGGAGGTCCTCGGCCACTACAGCGGGGCGCTCGGCAGGCCGGGCACCTCCCTCGCCATGACACTCCTCGAACTGTGCCGCGGCCGCATCTGAGCCGGTCGCACCTGAGTCGGTCGGATCTGGGTTCGGGCGGATCTGAGTTCGGGGCCTTCTCACCCGTACGGCGCGTGACCGGCACGCGAACCGCTTCGTTGGTGGGGTGTCCGTGTCAGCCAGGGGCGGGCCCGAAAGAACCACGCGTGGCTCACTGGAGCGATGAGGCGTACGGATCATGCCGTGCGCCGTGGGACCTCGCTCCAGTCACGTGACCGGACGGCAGGGGACAGCAGCCCGGTCACACCAGAGACGGCCGGCTCCGGGGACGCCCGGGGCCGACCGGCGGAAAATTGCAAAAATGCACAAGGGCTGGGTCAAACGGTTGCGGAGGCCGCGTGCATCCAGCACGATGCCTAGAAGGCCCCCAAGGCCTTCACAGCTCCCAAGTCCCAGTTCAGGCAACGGAATTGCCGTGTGCCGAACCGTCCGTCAAAGGTCGAGACCTGCCGTACGCCCCGAGTACGCCGGGGCGCCGACCCGGGGCACGGACGGTGGCGCAGGGCACAGAGACCAGCGGCGCAACCCCCCGGCGCCGCTCCCCGGCACCGGCGCTGCCCTGACGTCGGTGCTGACGGAAGAAGGGCCCCGCGGCTCCGTCCCGCGGGGCCCTTCGCCTGCCCGCAGGCACCCGCACACCCGCGCGCCCTCAGACGGCTAGGTACGGCTCACCGTGCCGCATCCCTCCGGCTCGTTCCCGAGTTTCCGGCTGCGGTCGTACGGGTCGATCGACGGGCCGGACGGGGCGGCGCTGCCGGTCGGCGCCTGGGACGGGAACTGCGGGTGCAGATAGCCGTCGTTGATGTCGCAGGCCGAGTTGCCGGCGTCTTGGTCGTAGCTCAGCAGGGTCAGGCGGCCGGGGGTGACCTGGTAGTGCGCGGGGTCGGAGAGTTCGGTGTCGATGACCCGGCGCACGATGGTGCGGGTGACCTCGGTGGAGCCGTCGGGACGGACGACCGGGTAGACGAAGGTGAAGTCGGCGTGCACGGCCACGCCCGCGAACTTGCCCTTGGCGAAGGTGATCCGGCCGCGCGTCTTGACGACCTGGCCGGCCAGGTGCACGTCCTCGGGGTCGAAGCGGGTGAAGAGTGACAGCGGATCGTGGGTCTTGCTCGGGGTGCGCAGAGCGGTGTTGAGCTCGTCGAGCAGGCGGGGCTGCTTGGGGTCGAGCACGGCGAGTGCGGCATCGGGGTGCGCGCCGGCCACGACCTCGGGGTTGAGGTTGGCGTCGACCAGCAGCTTCTTGGTCTGCTGGAGGGCCAGTTCGACGCGGTCCTTGGGGATCGAGCCGAGCGCGGTGGCCTTCGGCAGCACGATGCCGTCCGCGCCGTCGGCCCAGCGCAGCGCCGGGGAACCGGCGAACGGGTGGGCGAGGGTGGGGGTGTCGGCGGCGACCGCGGACGGCGGCGCGGTCGGGGCGGCGGTCTCGGCGGGGAGCTGCGAGGTGGCGGCGTCGGTGTCGGTACCGGAGGACGAGCCGAAGGGATCGCCGGGGATCAGTGAGGGCCGCATGGCCACGACGGCCACGGCGATCGCCACCGGCAGGCCCACGACCGCCCAGATCTTACGGCGCCGGGCGGCCCGCCCGTCCCTCTCCTGCCAGGCCGGACCGGTCCGCCAACCCTCGGGCTCCTGGCGGCCCTTGAGCCGCTCGGTCACCTCACGGGCCCGGGCGGAGGCCTCCTTCGGAGCGGACTTGCGGATGTCGCGCTCGGTGTCGCGAATGAACTGCTCCCACACCTCATCGGGTATGGAGGAGGACGACGACGGTTCGTCCCCCGACGACTGCTCGGACCGTCTGTCAGACATGACACTCTCTCGTTCGGCCGTTCGACGGGGGCGAGAATAGCCTCGGGACCGGCCGGCGACACGCCCCTGCCCGTGATCCGCTGCGTCACCTGCCCCGGGGCGGGCCGTACCGCGCCCGGGGGCATTCGTCCGGGGACATGGGCAGGCCTCCGAGAGCGACCGGTCCGGGTAGCAGGCACCCCAGGGCGAAGTGACGACCGTCACATAAGAATCCTGTGATTGTGGAGGCAACCATTCTCTGGATTCGCCGGTCACATCACCGGAACCAGCGGTTACATCCGTCTGCCGCACCTACGTCACGGGGGTCCTCATGAAGCTTCGCCGCGCCATGGCCGCAGCAGCAGCCACGGCTGTCATCGCGCCGGTCGCCCTGCTGTCCGCACCGGCCGCCTTCGCGGACGACACGCCCTCTACGCCCGCGTCCGAGTCCGCGCCGAGCGAGATCCCGAGCGACAGCGCGCCGGCGTCCGAGCCCCCGTCGGACTCCGCCTCGCCGAGCGACAGCGCGCCGGCTTCCGAGCCCCCGTCGGACTCCGCCTCGCCCAGCGACAGCGCGAGCGCCAGCGCGTCGGCGTCCGCGTCCGCCTCGGCCGAGCCGTCCGAGTCGGCGGAGCCCAGCGAGGACCCGTCCGACCCGGACGTCCCGTACTGCGAGGACCTCGACGAGGACTTCAGCAACGCCAAGGTGTCCGCCGACATCAAGGGCCTGCCCGGCAAGATCGTCGCGGGTGACGGCTTCCACGGCTTCAAGCTGGTCGTGACCAACGAGTCCAAGACCGACATCGAGGGTGTCGCCTTCTACGCCGAGATCGAGAACTACGAGCTCACCGAGTCGAAGTACCTCAGCCCGTACGTCGACCTGGAGTTCAAGAACCCCGACAGCGGCTCCTGGGACCGGATCGGCAGCGACGACTGGGCCGGCGACTACTTCTTCTACGTCGAGAAGCTCAAGTCCGGCGCGAGCAAGTCGGTCGACCTGCGCGTCTCCATCGACGCCAAGGCGCCCGCCGGTGACGCCTACTCCTTCGGCTCCGGCGCCTACCTCGACAAGGTCGACGGCCAGGACTGCATCGCCGAGGGCTGGGCCCAGTACGACTTCACGGTCCTCAAGGCCGGCTCGTCCAACCCGGACCCGGGTACGGCCACGCCGAGCGACGACGGCGGCAAGGACTCCGTGAAGAAGCCGCAGGGCAACGTCTCCGACCTGCCGACCGGCAACCTCGCCGAGACCGGCTCCAGCTCGGCCCTCCCGGTCATCGGCCTCGTCGGCGGGGTCGCCGTCGTGGCCGGCGCCGGTGCGGTGTTCGTGGTGCGGCGCCGGAAGGCCGGGGCGGCCGCATAACCATGTGAACGAGGTCGCGCGGACCGTCGTCGTACGGCGGCCGCGCACACCGGACGAAGAGGGACCTGGGCTCGGAGGGGGGCACAGGTCCCTCTTCGGCGTCCGGCTACTTCTTCGGGGGCACGGCCGGCATGCCGAGGAAGGGCAGCCGCAGCGCACCGAACGCCTCGGCCGGAACCACCGGCCGGTGCGGCTCGACCGGCCGGAGGCGCTCGTACGCCTCGCCCTGCCGGGGCCGCGGGTCCGCCTCGCCCTTGTTGGGCCAGTACGACATCGCACGCTCGGCCTGCGCGGTGATGGTGAGCGACGGGTTCACGCCCAGGTTCGCGGAGACGGCGGCGCCGTCCACGACCGAGATGCCCGGGTGGCCGTAGAGCCGGTGGTACGGGTCGATGACCCCGGTCTCGCGTGAGTCGCCGATCGGGCAGCCGCCGAGGAAGTGCGCGGTGAGCGGGGTGCCCATCAGCTCGCCGACGTTGCTGCCGGCGAAGCCGTTGATCTCGGCGGCCAGCACGGTGGCCGCCTCCGATGCGGCCCTGATCTGCTTGGGGTTGGGGGCACCGTGGCCCTGCCGGGCGGTGAGCAGGCCCTTGCCGACGCCGTCCGGTTTCAGATACGTCGTCAGGGAGTTGTCCAGCGACTGCATCACCAGGCCGATGATGGTCCGCTCCGACCAGCGCCGGTTGGAGAGCGAACGCAGCACGAGGAGGGGGTGGCGGGCCGCGTTCGCCAGCCAGCCGAGGACGCGGGAGGAGCCCTCCGCGTACGGCACCTGGAGGATGGACATGCCGCCCATCGCGTTGGAGCCCTTGCCGTAGCGGACCGGCTCGATGTGCGTGTTCTCGTCCGGGTGGATCGAGGACGTGATCGCGACGCCCCGGGTGAAGTCCGCCTTCGGGGTGCCGTGCGCCTTGCGGTAGCGGCGGTCGTCGGTCTGGGCGCCGACCAGGGCCTCGGAGTTGGTACGGGTCAGGTCGCCCAGCCGGTCGGAGAGGTACGGCAGCTGGCCGCCGGCCTTCATCCGGTGCAGCAGGGTCTGGGTGCCGTAGGTGCCGGCCGCGACGACGACCCGGCGCGCCTTGAGGATCCGCCCCTCCGCCTTCTTGTCGTCGGTGGGGAGGGTGGCGATCGCGTAGCCGCCCTGGGAGTCGTCGGTGACGGAGACGACGGTGGTCATGGGGTGGACGACCGCGCCCGCCTGCTCGGCGAGGTGCAGGTAGTTCTCGTTGAGGGTGTTCTTCGCGCCGTGCCGGCAGCCGGTCATGCACTCGCCGCACTCGGTGCAGGCGTTGCGGGCGGGGCCGGCCCCGCCGAAGTAGGGGTCGGCGACCTGGTCGCCTGGCGCGGCCTTCGCCTCGCCGTCGGCGTCCTTGCCGTCGCCGAAGAAGACGCCGACGGGGGCGAGATGGAAGGTGTCGCCGACGCCGAGTTTCTCCGCCGCCGCCTTCAGGTGGACGTCGGAGGGGGTCATCGTCGGGTTGAGCCGTACGCCGAGCATGCGTTGTGCCTGGTCGTAGTACGGCTTCAGCTCCTCCTGCCAGTCCGTGATGCCACGCCACTGGGGGTCGTCGAAGAAGGCCTTCGGGGGGACGTAGAGGGTGTTGGCGTAGTTGAGCGAGCCGCCGCCGACGCCCGCACCGGCCAGCACCATGACGTTGCCGAGGAGATGGATGCGCTGGATGCCGTAGCAGCCGAGTGCGGGGGCCCAGAGGTAGTTCTTGATGTCCCAGGAGTTCTTGGGGAGGGTGGTGCGGGTGAAGCGGCGGCCGGCTTCCAGGACGCCGACTTTGTAGCCCTTTTCTGTGAGGCGCAGGGCGGTGACGGAGCCGCCGAATCCCGAGCCGACGACGATGACGTCGTAGTCGTAGGCATCCTGGGGCACGATTTCTCCTCTTTGAGCGTACGTGCGGGTTGTGTGTGGCTGGTCGCGGCCACGCCTCGGAGCCGCATATCGATACGGCCCGCGCCCCCAAACAAAACGGGTCGGCTAGCGCAGCCTCAGTGCCTTCATCACCCGGAGGCTGGTGCTCATGAACTGGGCGTACTTCTCGTCGTCCATCCCCAGCGAGGGAGCCATCGGCAGCAGGCGCTGCTGGGCGACCGTCTGCGCCTCCGTGTACTTGAGGATGCCCTCCGAGCCGTGACGCCGGCCCAGGCCCGAGTCCTTCATGCCGCCCATCGGGGACTGGACGCTGCCGTAGGCGGGGGCGTAGCCCTCGTTGACGTTGACCGTGCCGGTGCGCAGGCGGGCGGCGACCTCGCGGCCGTGGCCGCCGTTCTTCGTCCAGACCGACGAATTGAGGCCGTACGGGGTCGCGTTGGCGTGCTCGACGGCCTCCTCCTCCGTCTTGAAGCGGTAGAGGGAGACGACCGGGCCGAAGGTCTCCTCCGTGCAGACGGCCATCGCGTCCTCGACGCCGTCGAGGATGGTCGGCTCGTAGAAGTAGGGGCCGATGTCGGGGCGGGCGGTGCCGCCGGCGACGACCGTCGCGCCCTTCTCCACGGCCTCCGCCACATGCCGCGTGACCGTCTCCAGCTGGCGCTCCCCGACCAGGGACCCCATGTCCGCGCCGTACGCGAGGGACCGGCCGAGGCGCATCGCCTTGGTACGGGCGGCGAAGCGCTCGACGAAGGCGTCGGCGATCGACTCGTGGACGTACAGCCGCTCGATGGAGATGCAGAGCTGGCCGGCCGAGGAGAAGCAGGCGCGGACCGCACCGGCGGCCGCCTTCTCTATGTCGGCGTCCGCCAGGACCAGCATGGCGTTCTTGCCGCCGAGTTCGAGGGAGACGCCGACGAGCCGGGCGGCGGCACCCTGGGCGACCTCGCGGCCGGTGCGGGTGGAGCCGGTGAAGGAGACGTAGTCGGCGTGCTTGACGACCTCGGGGCCGACGACCGGGCCCTCGCCGAGGACGACCTGGAAGACGTCGGCGGGCAGCCCGGCCTCGATGAGGATGTCCCGGGCCCACAGGGCGGTCAGGCAGGTCTCGGTGTCCGGCTTCATGACGACCGCGTTGCCCGCGACGAAGGCAGGGAGCGCGTCGCCGACGGAGAGTTCGAGGGGGTAGTTCCAGGGGGCGATCTGGCCCACCACGCCCCGCGGGTGGCGCAGTTCGGTGACCTTGGTGAGGGTGGGCATGGCACCGGCGTGCCGCTTGGGGCGGAGGTAGGAGGGGGCCTTGCGGCCGTAGTGGCGGGCGGCGACGGCGACCGCCTGCACCTCCTCGTGCGCGTGCAGCCGGGCCTTGCCGGTCTCCAGCTGGATGAGGTCGAGGACCTCGGCCTGCCGGGCCAGCACCAGGTCGTGGAAGCGGAGCAGGACGGCCGCGCGCTGCCGCACCGGCACCTTCGCCCACACGGCCTGTGCGGCGCGGGCGGCGTCGAAGGCCTTCGCCACGTCCTCGGGGGTGGACTCGGGCAGGTCGGCCAGCTTCTCGCCGGTGAAGGGCATGTGGTTGGCCGTGCGTCCGGAGCCGGCGACGCCCTTGGTGAGCTGGGCGACCAGCTCGGGCGTGACCACGTCGGCGGCCGTTCTGGCGCCCGCGGGGGCGGGGGCGAGGGGATTCGTGCCGGTGTGCGCCGGTGCGTGGGCCGGGGCCTGCGAGTCCGTCATGAGCCGCAGGGTATTCGGGAGCGGGGCCTTTGGGTACCCGTGGGTAACCCGGATTCACCGAGTACACACATAGCGCCAGTGATCACTGGCAGAGAATGTGCTGATCAGGGTGTTGGACGGGGACGGTCAGCGCCGGTCAGCCGCGTTCCGGTTTCTTGGCGAGCAGGAGGCCGAGCGCGGCGAAGGGGGTGAGGCGGCGGGGCTCGGGGGCCGGCGGGGGCGATGCGGCCGGGGGCGGCGACTGTGCCGGTGCGATGGGTTCCGTGACCCACTTCGGCAGGGCCTCCCCCGCGACCGCGGCGAGGACCTCGGCGGCCTCCGGGGCGGCCGGCCGGGCCTCCGGGTCGGGGGCGAGGAGCCTGTCCAGGAGCGGGCCGAGGGGACCGGCGTCCGGCCCGCCGGCCGCCCGCAGCAGCGCGCCCAGGGACCACAGGTCGGAGGCGGGACCGGCGCCGCGCCCCGCGGCACACTCGGGCGCGACGAAACCGCCGAAACCACCGAAACCGTCGGAGCCGCCGTCGCCGGAGCCGTCCTCGCCGGAGCCGTCCTCGCCGTCGCCGGAGCCGGTGTGCCCCTGCTGCCCCGCACCGATACCGAAGTCGGTCAGCACGACCCGCTCGCCCCCGGCCTCCAGGAGAACGTTGGACGGCTTGAGGTCACGGTGCACGATGCCGACACAGTGGGCGGCATGCAGGGCACCGAGCACCGCGAGCCCGATCCGGGCGGCCTCGGCGGGAGCCAGCGGACCGTGCGCGGCGAGGGCTTCCTGGAGCGACTCGCCCTCCACCAACTCCATGACGACCCAAGGAAGTTCGCCTTCGAGGAGTACGTCGTGAATGGCGACGGCGGCCGGATGGTCGACGCGGGCGGCGGCGCGGGCCTCGTGCAGCAGGCGGTGTGCGGCGCGCTGCCGCTCCTCGTCGTCCGGCTCGCCGGTCAGGCGCGGCTCCTTGACGGCGACCTGCCGCCCGTCCTGCTCGTCCCGGGCGCGCCACACGGTGCCGGACGGCCCGGAGCCGATGCGCTCGGCGAGCCGATAGCGCCCACCGATCAGACGTTCCTCGACCGGCTGTTCGCCGTCTTCACTCATGTCACATGAGTACCTTGCGCACCATGCCCTTGTCGAAGCGGCGCGGTCAGAGGCCCACGGCCGGCGGGAGGTCGGCGTCACCCCGGCCGAGTCACCCCCGTCAGGGTTCTCAGTCCACCGCGAACGTGTCCACCGCGACGTCGAAGTACTCCCGTGCCTCCCGTACCTTCCCGACCGGCGCGGACACCCACACGTCGTACATCCGGCCGTCCTCCTCCCAGCAGAGGTCGTAGGTGTGCCGGGGGCCCTCCGTCGCACTGAAGCCCTTCCAGGTGAACTCCCAGAAGGCGGCGGGGTGTCCGAAGTGGGTGGTGTCGGTGACCCGGCCGTCGTGGTAGCCGGGGTTCGTGCTCGGCCCGTCGGCCGCCGCCCGCCGCATCGCCGTCCCCGGTCCGCCCGTCTGCGGCT
Source organism: Streptomyces sp. NPDC058683 (assembly GCF_042716195.1). Classification (NCBI taxonomy): domain Bacteria; kingdom Bacillati; phylum Actinomycetota; class Actinomycetes; order Kitasatosporales; family Streptomycetaceae; genus Streptomyces; species Streptomyces sp. NPDC058683. The sequence goes on along the minus strand of NZ_JBHXSK010000018.1, from coordinate 123,262 downwards.
CGGAGACCTTGATGCCGAGCCGGAAGGTCTGCCCCGGCGACAGGTAGAAGACGCGCTGGCCCTGCGGGTCGCGGGTGAAGCCCTCCGGGACGGCGAGGGAGAAGCCGGCCGGGTCCCGCGCGAGGCGGTAACCGGAGGGCGCGGTGCGGGAGCCGGTGGCCGGAGGCGAGGACGGGGAGGACGGCGGCGGGGAGGCCGAGGACGAGGGCGAGGACGGCGGCGGGGTCGAGGGGGGCGCCGTGTGCGAGGCGGAGGCGGTCGCCGTACCTCCGGGGCCCGGGGCACCGCCGCCCCCGCCGCCGTTGAGCAGCAGCGCGGCCGCCGACACCCCGGCGCCGGCCATCGCCGCGACCAGCAGCGCGGCGACCAGCACCCCGCGGGGCGAGTACCGGGGCGGCCCGGCCGGTGCCGGGGCCGGCGGCCAGGGCAGGTCCCGCTGGGTCGGCGTGTACGCGGAGACGCCGACGCTCTCCGACCTACTGGTGACCGCCACGGCTCCCGTCTCCAGGAAGCCGCGCAGCATCCGCTCGGCCTCCGCCGCACCCAGCCGCCGCTCGGGATCCCGCTCCAGCAGCCCGCGTACGACCGGCAGCAGCGGCTCCGCCTGGGCGGGTGGCCGGATCTCGTCGGAGACCACGGCGTGCAGGATCCCGCCGAGCGAGTCGCGCCGGAACGGCGACTCGCCGCTGAGCGCCGCGCACAGCAGCGCGCCCAGCGACCACAGGTCGGACGCGGGACCGGCCCGGACGCCGGACATCCGCTCGGGCGCGGTGTACTCGGGCGAGCCGACGAAGGAACCGGTCTCGGTGAGCGTGGTGGCGCCCGCGACCTGGGCGATCCCGAAGTCGGTGAGCACGACACGCCCGGTGTCCGCCTCGACGAGCACGTTCGCCGGCTTGATGTCCCGGTGCAGCACCCCGGCCGTGTGCGCCGTCCGCACCGCGCTCAGCAGGGCGATCCCGATCCGCGCGGCCTCCCCGACGTCCACCGGACCGCTCCGCGAGATCCGGTCGGCGAGCGAGCCGCCGTCGATCAACTCCATGACGATGTAGGGCCGCTCGCCCTCCTCCACCACGTCGTGCACGACGATGATGTGCGGGTGGTGCAGCTGCGCGACGGCCTGCGCCTCCCGCAGGGTGCGGTCGCGGCGCAGCCGGGCGTCGTCGTCCGGGAGCGAGTCGTCGACGGTGAGTTCCTTCACGGCGACCTGCCGACCGAGTAACTGATCGGTCGCGCGCCATACGACACCCATCCCGCCCCGCCCGAGCCGCGTTTCCAGGCGATAGCGCCCCGCGATCAGACGGACGGCTTCCCCGTCGGTCCCCATGGCCCCATGATGCCGCACCGGACGCCTGCGTTCCGGACGGTGACCGGCCAACAAACGCGCCCGGGGCGGCGCACGGAAGCGCGCGGCGTCAGCCGGACGTCCCCGGGTCCCAGCTCTGCAGCACCCACTTGAACTGTTTGTTCGCGGTCGCCCAGTCCTTCGCCGGCGACGACATGTAGATCGCGTACTCGACGCCCGCCCGCGAGTAGTAGGTCTCCTCGATCGCGCGCCGCGGTCCGGCGGCGTTCGCCCCGTCCTTCGCGAGCGCGGTCCAGGTGTACTCCCACACCGACCCGTCCCGGTCCCGGTACAGGTTCTTCTTCATGGTCACGCGGTGGTAGTCGACCAGCCGCTGCAACTGCTGCTCCAGGTCCTCCTGGTGGGCGAGCGCGTCGGAGAAGTCGGGCGAGCTGTCGATGGCGATGCGGAGGAAGTGGCGGCCGTTGTCGGGCGTGTAGTCGATCTGCTTGAGGTCGCCGTCGATGCCGTAGACACTCCGCTTCCAGCCCTTGGGCAGGGAGAGCTTGAAGCCCAACGGGTCTTCCACGGACTGCCAGTCGGTGGGGACCGCGCCGTCCGGCGCCGAGGTCGAGCCGCCGGAGGAGGAACCGGAGGTGGCCGGCGCGGCCACGCTGCCCGTGCCTTCCTGCTGCCCGAAGTCCCACTTCTGCAGGGCGACCGCCGCGCCACCGCCGAGCAGCGCGGCCATGGCGACGACGAGCGCGAGCGTACGCAGCCGGCGCCGCCTGGGCTGGGCGGCGGCGGAGACCGACGGCGGCCCGATGGCCGTCGCCGCGTCCATGGAACCGCCCGAGGGGCTCCGTCCCTCGTACGAGCCGCCGTAGGAACCGCCCTGCGAACCGCCGTAGGAACCGCCCTGCGAGCCGCCGTACGACCCGCCCTGCGAGCCGCCGTACGGGCTGCCGTACGACGCCGAGTCCCGCGAGCTGTCGTAGGAGCCCTCGTACGGCGTCCCGGCGTCCGGGTGTGACACCTCGGTGATCTGCGACCGCGTCGGTACGTATGCCTGCGCCCCGCTCGGCCGCCGGCCCTCCGCCGCCTCGGCGAGCATCTGCTCGGTCTCTTCGGGGCCGGGCCGCTCGGCGGGTTCCTTGCGCAGCAGCGCGGTGATGACCGGCTCCAGCGGGCCCGCGTTGTGCGGCTCGGTGGCCTCGTCCTCGACGACGGCCTGCATGGTGGTCAGCGGCGAGGTGCGGCGGAACGGCGAGCGTCCCTCCACCGCGGTGTACAGCGTCGCGCCCAGCGCCCACAGGTCGGAGGACGGCCCGGGGTCGTGCCCGCGCACGCGCTCCGGCGCGAGGTAGTCGACGGATCCCACGACTTCCCCGGTACGGGTGATCGTGGTGTCGCCCTCGATCTGGGCGATGCCGAAGTCGGTGAGGAGGACCCGGCCGTCCCGGCCGATCAGGACGTTGCCCGGTTTGACGTCCCGGTGCAGCACCCCGGCGCTGTGCGCGGCGCGCAGCGCGCGAAGCACCCACAGCCCGATCCGCGCGGCCTCCCGCGGCTCGACGCGCCCGCGCTCCTTGACCTCGTCGGCCAGCGAGTGGCCCTCGACCAGCTCCATGACGATCCACGGACGGCCGTCGTGTTCGAGGACGTCATGGACGGTGACGACGGCGGAGTGGTTGATACGGGCCGCGGCCCGGGCCTCCGCCCGGGTGCGGGCCAGCAGGATGGCCTGGTCGCCCTCGGAGACGTAGAGCGCGGCCGTCAACTCCTTGATGGCGACAGCCCGGTGCAGCACTTCGTCATGGGCGCGCCACACCCGGCCCATGCCGCCGCTGCCGATGGTGTCGGCCAGCCGGTAGCGGCCCGCGATGAGCAGGCCCTGCATCTGATTCACGTTGCCCCGCAATGCTCTTGTCAGGGTCAGACTAAGGACCACCCTGCGGTCATGGAACCGGTGGGGTCCCACGGAGACAGCACTGTGACGGTTTTCGCTTTCGCCACGGAAAGTGAACGGAATCCGCCCACCGGAACGGGAACCATTCGGCTTGCACCGGCGTTGAGCTTCAGCCCGTGTACTTGTATGTCGACGACGCCTGGTCGTACAGCCGTGTGACCTCGTCCCGTTCCGACTCCGGACCGCGGACCTGCACGACGTGGTACCGCCCGTTGATCAGGAAGACCATGTTCCGTACGAACAGGTCGCCCTGCCGGCCGTCCGTCCAGGTGAACTGCCCCTCGGCCGACACCTGCCGGCCCACCGTGATGGTCCGCAGCCCGCCCGCCGTGGCCCAGCTGGAGTCCCGGTACGGCTGCAACTCCGCCTCCTTGTCCCGCTGGTACGTCATCGGGTCGTTGCCGTAGGTAGCCGCGCTGTCCCGCCCGGCCACCACGATCAGCTCGAACTTCCCGTGCGAGTAGATCACCTGGCCGCTGCCGTTCCGCGGGGTGCGGCTCCAGCCCTGGGCGACGGCGACCTGGAAGCCGTCCGGGTCGTTGCGCAGGGTGAAGCCGTCGGCGGCCGTGCCGCCGCCCGTCGAACCGGCGGTGGTCTGCGTCTCGGTGGACGGGGCCGCCGTCTGCGTCGGTGTCGGCGTGGGGGTCGGGCTCGGAGTCGGCGCGGGACCGGCCTCGCCGGCCGCGCCCGTCCGGTCGCCGTTCGTCGCGCCGCCGTTGTCCGCGCTGTCCTTCTTCGGCAGGAACAGCATGGCGTACGCGACCACGGCGGCCAGCAGGAGCAGCACCAGCAGAAGCAGCGTACGGCCCAGTCTGCGCGGGGACTTGGCCTCCTGGCGAGCCCGCTTGTGCCGGCCGTGCGGACTGGTCGCCGGGAGCCCGGCCCGGCGCCAGCGCACCAGTTGCCCGCGCCGGCGGACGATCGGCAGCCGAGCCGGGTCGGCGGCGGGCGGGGCGGCGACGACATGCGCGCCGGCGTCCGGCTCGGGCGCGGACCGCACCAGCGAACGCAGCCAGCCGCGCAGCTCCTCGAAGTCCAGCCGCTCGGTGGGGTCCTGACGCAGCAACGACTCCACGACCGGCCTGAGCGACCCGCACTCCTCCGCGAAGGCGGGCGGCTCCGAGCACACCAGCTGCACCAGCTCGGCCGTCGACTCCTCCGGATACGGCGCGTGTCCCTGCACGGACCGGAACAGCAGCGCGCCGAGCGCCCACAGGTCGGTGGCCGGCCCGATGGGCGCCGCCAGCTGCCAGTTCTCGTGCACGGGCCCGGCCTGTTCCGGCGCCCAGCGCTCGGTCACCGGCCCGACCACGGTCATCCGCACCTGCCGTGCCCGCTCGGCGGCCAGTGCGGTGGCGGGCCCGCGCCGCCCGGTCACGGCGGCACCCGGCTCGCCCCAACGGGGAGCCTGGGCGGGCACGACCGGTCGCGGGAGGTCGGTGCCGGGACCGACGGCCGGCAGTGCGGTGCGCTCCGCGGGCGCCGTCCCGGGGCGGGGCACGGCCCCGTGCCAGGACGAGGGCGCACCGCTCACCCCGTACGGGTCGGCGATCTGGCCGGGCGGCACACCGCCGCCGGGCCCCTGCACCTGCCCGTGAACGTACGGCGGCTGCTGGGCCGCCCCGTTGCCGTGCCCCGGGGCATACGGCGACGGGGCCGCCCCGTTGGCGTACGGCGGCTGTGCGGCACCGTTGGCCTGACCCGGACCGTACGGCGGCTGCGGTGTGGGCGTGCCGGTGTCGGCCGGCGGCCGGGCGCCGGGCAGCGCCGCCCGGCCGTTCTGCTGGGCCTCCTGGACCCGGGCGGCGGCCCTGGCCCCCGCCCGGTACGCGGCGATCGCCCCGGCCCGCGCGGCCCGGACGTCCGCACCGGTCTCCAGCGCCCGCCGCTCCACCGCGCCCGTACCGGCTCCGCCCGGACCCTCGTCCGGCCCGGCCCCCGGCAGCCCGCCGGCGGCCCGGGCCTGAATGGCGGCACGCCGGGCGGCCTCGGGATCCGCTTCCGGTACGCCGGGCGCCGTCCGCGCGCCGGCCGTACCACCCGACGCACCACCCATGCTCCCGATGCCCCCGACAGCGAGGGCGCCCGAGCCTCCGGGACCGGCCGGACCGGCCGGACCGCCGGATGTGGCGGAACCTTCCGCCTCCCCGGCACGCCCGCGGCCGACGGCCTCCGCGCCGCCCTCTCCCTCCGGCGCCGGCACAGGGTCGTACCCGCACAGCGCCTCTTCCGCCGCCCCGACCGCGAGGCCGGTCAGCATCACCCTGCCGTCGTCGCAGACGAGGACCGTGCGGGCGGTGATGTTGCGGTGCACCCAGCCGTGCGCGTGCAGCACCCGGAGCGCCATCAGCACGTCGGAGGCGACCTCGGCGGCCCGGTACGGCGTCAGCGGCCGCTCGGCGAGCAGGGTCGCCAGCGACCGCGCGGCCACGAACTCGCTGACGATCCAGAGCGAACCGCCCTCGGCGAACACGTCGAAGACCTGGTCGAGCCGGGGATGGTCGGGGATCCGGGCGGCGGCCTGCGCGGCCTCCACGGCGCGGCGCACCGCGGGATCGCTCGGCCGGCGTGTCGCGGTACGGGCGGCCGGTGGCCGGCGCGCGCCACGGTCACGGGCCGTGAACCCGTCGGGCAGCCCCTCGGCGTCGAGCACCTCCGCCTCGACGACCTCCGGCAACGGCACCTGCCGGACGTACACTTCCTGCCCGCTGTAGGTGTCGAAGGCCCGGGTCTCGGTGTGTTCGTACTCGTCGGAGGGGGGCAGGGGCAGGCGGTAGCGGTCGGCGAGTACCCGACCCGCGTAGTCGTCCACGTAGCCTCCCCCGGCCGCCCGGTGGTCAAATCCGTTCGTTTCGCGGCCCGTTCCGCACACCTACCTGGATGCGTACGGTCCGCAACCACTCACGATACGTGCCGGAGGCAAGTCGCATTGAGGGGATGCGAATTTGTCACTTCGACTCGAAGCTCGCCGTCAGCGTCTTCCAGGTGTCCTTGCGCAGCTCACTGCTCCAGTCGGCGGCCTTCGCGGTGTACATCAGCGCGTACCCCTGCTTCGGGCTGACGACGAACCCGCGGTCGATGGTCCGGTACTCGGTGCCGCCGTCGACGTAGGTGAACTCCCAGTCAGCCGTGTTCCAGCCGCGGTAGCCCACCGCCGCTATGCGGATCTTCTGGTACTGGGAGCGCACCATGTAACGCTCCTGGTTCTTCCAGTCCGCCACCGGGTCGTCCTTGGGCGTGCTCGTCCAGGCGATCAGCAGCTTCTGCCCGTCGGGCCCGGTGAACCGGTCCCCGGCGGAGCTGCCGGTCTGGAACTTCCAGCCCTTGGGCAGCCCGATCGAGTACCCCTGGTCTCCGTTGTACGTCTGCACCACCGAGGCGCTGTCGCTGTCGCTGTCAGTACCGCTGCCGCTGCCACTGGAGTTCGACGCCGAGGAATCGTCGTCGTCCGACTCGTCGGTGTCGCCGGCGCTCCCGGCCGCCGCGGAGTCGCCGTCCGCCTGCGTACCGCTGCTCGTGTCCTCCTTGGTGGAGGACCCGCCGCCGGACCCCGCACCGGAACTCGCGCTCGCGCCCGAGGTGGCCACCGCCTTGGAACCGCCGCTCTTGCCGCTCCCCTTGCCGTCCCCGTCGTCGCCGCCCAGCGTGAGGGCGAGCACGGTACCGAGCACCGCGAGCACCACCACCACGGCGATGATCACCAGGGTCCGCTTCGGCACCACGTCCGTGAGCGGAGCCCGGGGCACGGACCGGGGCGCCAGGTCCAGATCCGGCGGCGGCACCACGGGCCACCCGGAACTCGCCTTGCCCGCGGCGGGCTTGGTCCCCGCCGATCCACTGCCGGCACCAAAACCAGCGGCGGAACCGGTGACAGGACCGGCAGCGGGACGTGCACCGCCCGCCGGGCCGGAGACCGGGCCCGAGCCGGAAGCGACCGAACCGCCCTTGGCGCCGCCGGCCTCCGCGGCGGGGCTCTTCGTCCGGGCCGCGGACGCGGCGCTCGCCGATCCCGCGGCCTTCCGCACGGACCGCAGCGCCCCGCGCAGCTTCTCCCCGGCCTCCTCGCCCCGCCTGACCCCGGCGCCCTTCTCCGCCTGCGGCGCGTCCGGCTGCGGCGGCAGCGGCACGACCCGCGTGGCATCCACCGGCAGCTCCTCCGGCGCGCTGATCACCGCGTCGAGCATCGCCCGCGCGCCGGCGTCGTCCAGCCGCTTGGCCGGGTCCTTGGTGAGCAGCCCGTAGATGACGTCCTTGAGCGGGCCCGCGTTCTTGGGCTCCTCCAGCTGTTCGGTCATCACCGCGGTCAGCGTGGCGATCGCCGACCCCTTGTCGTACGGCGGGGCGCCCTCGACCGCCGCGTACAGCAGGCCACCGAGCGACCACAGGTCGGCCGCCGGGCCGGGCTTGTGACCGCGGGCCCGCTCCGGGGAGATGTAGGAGGGGGCGCCGACGAGCATGCCGGTGGAGGTGATCGACGGGTCGCCCTCGACCTGGGCGATACCGAAGTCGGTGAGCACGACCCGGCCGTCGCCCTCGGAGATCAGCACGTTGGACGGCTTCACGTCCCGGTGCAGGATGCCCTCACGGTGCGCCGACCGCAGCACGTCCAGGATCGCGAGCCCGACCTCGGCCGCGCGCCTGGGCTTGAGCAGGCCGTCCTCCCGGATCACCTCGGCCAGCGACTTGCCCTCGACCAGCTCCATCACGATCCAGGGCCGGTCGTCCTCCTCGACCACGTCGAAGACCGTCACCGCGCTGTTGTTGCGGATCCGGGCGATCGCCTTGGCCTCGCGCAGGGTGCGCGTGATCAGGCGCCGCTTCTCCTCCTCGTCGATGTTCGACGGGAACCGCAGCTCCTTGACGGCCACCGTCCGGCCCAGGGTCTCGTCCTCGGCGCGCCACACCGTGCCCATGCCACCGCGGCCGAGCACCCTTCCCAGCCGGTACCGCCCGGCGAGAAGACGCTCACTGTTGTCCTGACGAGTCTCCTGACGAGAAGTACCCGCCCGCTCCGCCTCCGACATGCGTCCCCTCATGCAACCCGCCCTGACAGAGCCTTCATTGTCCCTCACCCGACAAGTGCCCGACGCCCAGGGTGCCCCTGACCGCTCATCGGGGCGGGCCGATCGGAACCCCCGGTGACGAGGGCGTCACGCGAGCCGGGATGATGGGCCGAGACAAGGGAGGGACCGGATGCCGTCGCTTCGGACACTGGTGGCCATACCGGTCTCTCTTGCCCTGCTGCTCGCCCTGATGACGGTCGGTTCCGCGTCCTCGGCGGAGGCCACGGACCCGCTCCTGTCACAGTTCGTCACCAAAGGCCGGGCACCCGCGGCCGCCTTCCTGGACCGCGACGGCGACGACGTCCGTTATGCGGCCGCCGGCCGGGGTATCGCCCGTGCCGACCACTTCCGCGCCGGCAGCATCACCAAGACCTTCGTCGCCACCGTCGTCCTGCAACTGACCGCGGAACACCGACTGTCCCTGTCCGACCCCGTCGAGCGGTACCTGCCGGGGCTGCTGCGCGGACGAGGGGTGGACGGGCGACGGATCACCCTGCGTGCCCTGCTCGGCCACACCAGCGGGCTCGCCGACTTCACCGAGCTCACCAAAGGGGCCGTCCCCCTGACCCCGCTTCAGGCCGTACGTGTCGCGCTCGCCCTCCCTTCGACCGGCCTCGGCCGCTACGCGTACTCCAGCACCGACTACGTCGTGCTCGGCATGGTCATCCGCCGGGTCACCGGTCACTCGTACGCCACCGAGGCGCGGCGGCGCATCATCACTCCTCTCCGTCTCAGCGGCACGTCCTTCCCGGGTGCCCGTGCCTCGCTGCCCGCGCCGCACGGCCGCGCCTACGCGGCCGACGGCTCCGACGTCACCGAGCTCGACCCGCGCGTGGCCGGCGCCGCGGGTGAGCTGGTGACCACGCTCGACGACCTGGACCGCTTCTACGCGGCGCTGCTGGACGGCGAGCTGCTGTCCTCGCACTGGCTGCGCGAGATGCTCAGCACCCGTGCCGCGCATGGGGTGTACGGCTTGGGGATCTTTCCTGTGAAGCTGCCGTGCGGGACCACGGTGTGGGGGCACAACGGCCGGATCGCGGGCAGCTATGTGCGCAGTGCTGCCTCGATCGGCGGCCGGCATGTCCTTACGTTCCGCGTGAACACGACGGCGGTGGGGGACCCGGACCTCGAACCCGCGCTGCTCGCGGCCGAGTTCTGCCCTCGCAGTCGGTAGAACGGCCGGGGTCCGGCAGAAGATCCCGGCCCCGGGTCGCTCGATCGGGTGGGTTTCAGAGCGGTGCGATGTCCGGGGCTCCCAGGCGGGCCGCGTCGGCCGTCTGGTCGTCCGGCTGGAGTTGGGACTCCCGTTCCGCCTCCACCCGCTTCTCGTAGTGCTCGACCTCCCGCTCGATCTGGTCCTTGTCCCAGCCGAGGACCGGCGCCATCAGCTCGGCGGCCTCGCGGGCGCTGCGGGTGCCCCGGTCGAAGGTCTCGATGGAGATGCGGGTACGGCGGGTGAGGACGTCGTCGAGATGGCGGGCGCCCTCGTGGGAGGCGGCGTAGACGACCTCGGCGCGCAGATAGTCGTCGGCGGCCGAGAGCGGCTCGCCGAGCCCCGGGTCGGCGGCGATGAGTTCGAGGACCTCGTCCGCCATCGAGCCGTACCGGTTCAGCAGGTGCTCGACCCGGACCACGTGGATGCCGGTGCGGGCGGCGATCCGGGCCCGCGCGTTCCACATCGCCCGGTAACCCTCCGCGCCGAGCAGCGGGATGTCCTCGGTGACGCACTCCGCGACCCGCGTGTCGAGCCCGTGCACCGCCTCGTCGACGGCGTCCTTGGCCATCACCCGGTACGTCGTGTATTTGCCGCCCGCGACGACCACGAGCCCCGGCACCGGATGCGCGACCGTGTGCTCGCGCGACAGCTTGCTGGTGGCGTCGGACTCGCCGGCCAGCAGCGGGCGCAGCCCCGCGTACACGCCCTGGACGTCGTCGCGCGACAGCGGCACCGCGAGCACCGAGTTGACGTGGTTCAGCAGGTAGTCGATGTCGGCGCTGGAGGCGGCCGGGTGGGCCTTGTCGAGGTCCCAGTCGGTGTCGGTGGTGCCGATGATCCAGTGCCGGCCCCAGGGGATGACGAACAGGACCGACTTCTCGGTGCGCAGGATCAGGCCGGTCGTGGAGTGGATGCGGTCCTTGGGGACGACCAGGTGGATGCCCTTGGAGGCGCGGACGTGGAACTGGCCGCGCTCGCCGACCATCGCCTGGGTGTCGTCGGTCCACACACCGGTCGCGTTGACGACCTGCTGGGCGTGGATCTCGTACTCCCCGCCGCCCTCCACGTCCTTCACCCGGGCCCCGACGACCCGCTCGCCCTCGCGCAGAAACCCGGTCACGCGCGCGCGGTTGGCGGCCTTCGCGCCGTAGGACACCGCCGTGCGCACCAGGGTCGCCACATAGCGGGCGTCGTCCATCTGGGCGTCGTAGTACTGGATGGCGCCGACCAGGGCGTCTTTGCGCAGGGCGGGCGCGACACGCAGGGCGTGACGGCGGGTCAGGTGACGGTGGACGGGCAGGCCCCGGCCGTGCCCGCTGGCCATGGACATCGCGTCGTAGAGCGCGACGCCCGAGCCGGCGTACAGGCGCTCCCAGCCCTGGTGCTGGAGCGGGTAGAGGAAGGGCACCGGCTTGACCAGGTGCGGGGCGAGGCGCTCCAGGAGCAGGCCGCGCTCCTTGAGGGCCTCACGGACCAGGGCGAAGTCGAGCATCTCCAGATAGCGCAGCCCGCCGTGGATCAGCTTGCTGGATCTGCTGGAGGTGCCGGAGGCCCAGTCACGGGCCTCGACGATGCCGGTGTTCAGGCCCCGGGTGGCCGCGTCCAGCACGGTTCCGGCGCCTACCACTCCGCCGCCCACGACCAGCACGTCCAGCTCGCGCTCGGCCATGGCCGCCAAGGACTCCGCCCGTTGCTTCGGCCCCAGTGTCGCTGTCCTCACCGCTGCCTCCCGCTCTGCCGCCATCGGTCATGGCTCGTCGTCGGTCGTCGGTCGCATCGGCCGCACCCGGCAGGTGCGGCCCATGCCCAAAGTCTGACCGCGTTGCCCGACTTCAGCCACCACGCGCCCCCAGCCTGTGGACAACGCTCACCGAACCCCCGGAAGACACACGTACACAATCCCACATAACGTTCATATTTACTCCTAGTCTGACATTGCGCTTCGCTCATCCTGTCCACAGGGCTTGCGCACCTGTCCCGCTTCGGTTACTGGGAAGGACGGCCCACGCCATGCCCGCAGACCTCGCCGTCATGGGACTCGGTCCCTACGGCCTGCCCCTCGCCCAGGCCGCCGTGGCCGCCGGCATCCCCACGATCGGATACGCCACCGGCCCCGAGGCTGGCTCGCTCAGCCCCGCCGAGCTGCGCCGGATGCTCGCGCGGGGCTTCCGGGTGGCCAAGGAACCGGCCGAGCTGGGGCGGGTACGGACGGCCGTGATCTGCGCGCCGACCCCGCGCGGCGCCGACGGCGGGCTCGACCTGAGCCGGGTGGAGGTCGCGGCCCGCACCCTGGCGGAGCGGCTGCGCCCGCACACCACGGTGATCCTGGAGTCGCCGGTCCACCCGGGGACGACGGAGGACTTCCTGCGGCCCCTGCTGGAGAAGGGTTCGGGCCTGCGCGCGGGGCGCGATTTCCATCTCGCCTACTCGCCCAGCCGGGTGGATCCCGGCAGCCGTGACTTCACCCCGGCCAACACCCCGAAGGTCATCGGCGGCCTCACGCCCGCGTGCACGGAGTCGGCCGCCGCGTTCTACGGCCGGCTCACCGACAAGGTGGTACGCGCGCGTGGCCCGCGCGAAGCCGAGACCGTACAGCTCCTGGAGACCAACTTCCGGCACGTCAACATCGCCCTCGTCAACGAAATGGCCGTCCTCTGCCATGACCTGGGCGTCGACCTGTGGGACGTGATCCGCTGCGCGGAGACCAAGCCGTTCGGCTTCCAGGCCTTCCGCCCCGGCCCCGGCATCGGCGGCCACGGGGTCGCCCAGGACCTGTCCGGCGTCGGCGGCCGCGGCCTGCGCATGGTGGAACTGGCCCAGCAGGTCAACAACCGGATGCCGGGGTACGTCGTCCAGCGCGCCGCCGCGCTGCTCAACGAGCACGGCAAGTCGGCCCGCGGCGCGCGCGTGTTGCTGCTCGGCGTCACCTACAAGGCCGACCTCGCCGACCAGCAGGCCACGCCCGCCCGCGAGATCGCGATCCGGCTGATGGAACTGGGCGCCTCGGTCAGCTACCACGACCCGCACATCGCGTCCTGGAACGTCCTGGACCGCCCGGTCCCCCGCGCGGACTCCCTCTACGAGGCGGCCGCCGACGCCGATCTGACGATCCTGGTCCAGCAGCACCGGACGTACGACCTCCAGGGCCTGTCGGTGAAGGCGCAGCTGCTGCTGGACACGCGCGGGGCGACACCGACGGGGGCGGCGCACCGGCTCTGAACCCTGCTCCGCGGCCGCGGAGAAATCGCCAGGAGCGTTGTCACAGGCTCCTGTTAGTCTCCCCTCACTCGTCGCACAGGTGTGCGCACGTTTTTTCACCTCGCTGTTCGCGCGGTGATCCACCAGGGGGGATTTTCTGTCATGAGCCAGTCAGCTCCACCACCACCGCAGCCTCAGTCCCAGCCGCAGCCCCAGTCCCAGTCCCAGCCGCAGCCCGTCGACGGCAACCCGTTCGCCCAGCAGCAGACGCCCGCGCCGTACGCCGCGCAGCCCGGCGCCGTACCCCCGCCTCCGGCGCCGCCCGCGCCGCCCCGGGGCAATGTCGCCCTCGGCGTGGTCGGTGCCGTCGTCGCGGCCGTGGCCGCCGCCGCCCTCTACGGTGTGGTCATCGGCCTCACCAAGCACGAGATCGGCTGGGCGGCCGTCGGCGTCGGCTTCGTCATAGGCCTCGCGGCCGGCAGGCTCGGCGGCCGCAACCCGCTGCTCGCCGTCGTCAGCACCGTCCTCGCGCTCGGCTCCGTCTACCTGGGCCAGCTGGTCGGCGAGGCGATGATCGGCGCCGACCAGCTCGGTGTGAGCTTCTCCGAGCTGTTCTTCCAGCACTTCGGCGTCGTCCAGGACGCGTGGAAGGAAGAGACCGACCCGCTGACCTTCCTCTTCTTCGCGATCGCCGGGTGGGCGGCGTTCTCGGGCGCCAGGAAGGCGGCGGCCTGACCGGCTTGCGGCACGCGAAAGGGCCGGTCACCCCAACCGGGTGTCCGGCCCTTCGCTCGTCCTCCGGCGACTACCGCTTGTGCTGGCTGTCCGCCACCGTCACCTCGACGCGCTGGAACTCCTTCAGCTCGCTGTAGCCGGTCGTGGCCATCGCCCGCCGCAGGGCGCCGAAGAGGTTCATCGAGCCGTCGGGGGTGTGCGACGGGCCGGTGAGGATCTCCTCGATGGTGCCGACCGTGCCGAGGTCGACCTTCTTGCCGCGCGGGAGTTCCTCGTTGACCGCCTCCATGCCCCAGTGGTGGCCCTTGCCGGGCGCGTCCGTCGCGCGGGCGAGCGGGGAGCCCATCATCACCGAGTCCGCGCCGCAGGCGATCGCCTTGGGGAGGTCGCCGGACCAGCCGACACCGCCGTCGGCGATCACGTGCACGTACCGGCCGCCGGACTCGTCCATGTAGTCGCGGCGGGCGGCGGCCACGTCCGCGACGGCCGTGGCCATCGGGACCTGGATGCCCAGCACGTTGCGCGTGGTGTGCGCGGCGCCACCGCCGAAGCCGACGAGCACACCCGCGGCGCCCGTACGCATCAGGTGCAGGGCGGCGGTGTACGTGGCGCAGCCGCCGACGATGACCGGGACGTCCAGCTCGTAGATGAACTGCTTCAGGTTCAGCGGCTCGTGCGAACCCGACACGTGCTCCGCCGAGACCGTCGTACCGCGGATGACGAAGATGTCCACGCCCGCGTCGACGACGGCCTTGGAGAACTGGGCCGTGCGCTGCGGGGAGAGCGCGGCGGCGGTGACCACGCCCGAGTCGCGCACCTCCTTGATGCGCTGCCCGATCAGCTCCTCCTTGATGGGAGCCGCGTAGATCTCCTGGAGGCGGCGGGTCGCGGCGTCCGCGTCCAGCTCGGTGATCTCGTCGAGCAGCGGCTGCGGGTCCTCGTAGCGCGTCCAGAGACCTTCGAGGTTCAGCACGCCGAGGCCGCCGAGCTCGCCGATGCGGATCGCGGTGGCCGGGGAGACGACCGAGTCCATGGGGGCGGCCAGGAACGGCAGCTCGAAGCGGTAGGCGTCGATCTGCCAGGCGATCGAGACCTCCTTCGGGTCCCGCGTACGGCGGCTGGGGACGACGGCGATGTCGTCGAAGGCGTACGCCCGGCGGCCGCGCTTGCCGCGCCCGATCTCGATCTCAGTCACGTCTGTGGCCTTTCCCTCTTCGTTTCAGCGTCTTCCAGTATCGCCGACGGGTACGACAAGGGCGGCCCCGGTACGCCCGGGACCGCCCTGGAAAGGCCGTGGTGACTACTTGCGGCTGTAGTTCGGGGCCTCGACCGTCATCTGGATGTCGTGCGGGTGGCTCTCCTTGAGGCCCGCGGAGGTGATGCGGACGAACTTGCCCTTGGACTCCATCTCCTCGATGGTGGCGGCGCCCACATAGCCCATGGTCTGACGCAGGCCGCCGACGAGCTGGTGCAGCACGTTGGAGAGCGGGCCGCGGTAGGGCACCTGGCCCTCGACACCCTCGGGCACGAGCTTGTCGTCGGCGGCGACCTCGGCCTGGAAGTACCGGTCCTTCGAGTAGGACCTGCCCTGGCCGCGGGACTGCATCGCGCCGAGCGATCCCATGCCGCGGTACGACTTGAACTGCTTGCCGTTGATGAAGAGGAGCTCGCCCGGCGACTCCTCGCAGCCGGCCAGCAGGCTGCCCAGCATCACGGTGTCGGCACCGGCGGCGAGCGCCTTGCCGATGTCGCCGGAGTACTGCAGACCGCCGTCGCCGATCAGCGGGATGCCGGCCGCGCGGGCGGCGAGGGAGGCCTCGTAGATGGCGGTGACCTGCGGGACACCGATGCCGGCGACCACGCGGGTGGTGCAGATAGAGCCGGGGCCCACGCCCACCTTGATGCCGTCGACACCGGCGTCGATGAGCGCCTGGGCGCCGTCGCGGGTGGCGACGTTGCCGCCGATCACGTCGACGTCCACGCTCGACTTGATCTTCGACATCCAGCTGAGGGCGTTGCTGTTGTGACCGTGCGAGGTGTCGACGACCAGGAAGTCCGCGCCGGCATCGGCGAGCGCCTGGGCCCGCTCCAGGGCCTCGGGGCTGGCCCCGACGGCGGCGCCGACGAGCAGGCGGCCCTCGGCGTCCTTGGCGGCGCTCGGGTACTTCTCGGCCTTGACGAAGTCCTTGACCGTGATCAGGCCCTTGAGGACGCCCTCGTCGTCGACCAGCGGCAGCTTCTCGATCTTGTGCTTGCGCAGCAGCTGGATGGCCTCGGTGCCGGAGATGCCGACCTTGCCGGTGACCAGCGGCATCGGGGTCATGACCTCGTGCACGCGGCGGGTGCGGTCGCTCTCGAAGGCCATGTCACGGTTGGTGACGATGCCGAGCAGCTTGCCGGCCGGGTCGGTGACGGGCACACCGCTGATGCGGAACTTGGCGCACAGGGCGTCGGCCTCGGCGAGCGTCGCCTCCGGACGCACCGTGATGGGGTCGGTGACCATGCCGGACTCGGACCGCTTGACCAGGTCGACCTGGTTGACCTGGTCCTCGACCGACAGGTTGCGGTGCAGCACGCCGACGCCGCCGAGGCGGGCCATCGCGATCGCCATACGGGACTCGGTCACCTTGTCCATCGCCGCCGACAGCAGCGGGATGTTGACCCGGACGTTGCGGGAGATGCGGGACGAGGTGTCGACCGCGTTTGGGAGCACCTCGGATGCGCCCGGCAGCAGCAGCACGTCGTCGTAGGTAAGCCCGAGTGTCGCGAATTTTCCGGGCACTCCGTCGACGTTGGCAGTCATGACACCTTCCCCAAATGGCCTTGAACGGTGCGGATGTCCATGCTAACGGGAAGCACAGGCCCCAAATTCCACGGTACGACTCAGCTTCAGGCCTCGTATGTTCGTACGGAAATGTGCGGCCGCCTGTTCATCGGGGGCCGGGGGCCGTGCGGCCGTTGCTCCGCCTACTGCTCCGCCAGGGCGCGCAGCCGGCTCAGGGCCCGGTGCTGGGCGACCCGGACCGCGCCCGGTGACATTCCCAACATCTGACCCGTCTCCTCGGCGGTGAGGCCCACCGCGATGCGCAGGAGAAGGAGCTCGCGCTGGTTCTCGGGGAGGTTGGCCAGGAGTTTCTTGGCCCATTCGGCGTCGCTGCTGAGCAGCGCCCGCTCCTCGGGGCCGAGGGAGTCGTCGGGGCGTTCCGGCATCTCGTCGGAGGGGACGGCCGTGGAGCCCGGATGGCGCATCGCGGCCCGCTGGAGGTCGGCGACCTTGTGGGAGGCGATGGCGAAGACGAAGGCCTCGAAGGGGCGGCCGGTGTCGCGGTAGCGGGGCAGCGCGAGGAGAACCGCGACGCAGACCTCCTGGGCCAGGTCCTCCACGAAGTGGCGGGCGTCGCCCGGGAGGCGGGACAGGCGCGTACGGCAGTAGCGCAGCGCGAGTGGGTGGACATGGGCGAGCAGGTCGTGCGTGGCCTGCTCGTCCCCGTCGACGGCGCGATGGACGAGAGCGCCGATCGTCCCTATGGCGGTGACCGCCTCGTCGTCGCGCATCGGTCCATCGTGCCCTGCGGCCGTCGGCGGTGTGGCACCGCGTCCGTCGTTGTGCACCGAAGCGTTATGAGCAGGTGCGCCGGAACTCATCCCTTGCGCCCTCCCCTTCCGCTCGAACGACTCGTCCCCGAGAGACTCCACACCTCAAGGATGCGGCATCGGCGCCGAAACGAGCAGCGGGCCTCCGGCGATCCGCCTTGCGAACCCCGCCCACCATGGGGTAGGCGGGGGCGTCCGGTCGGTCCGCGGTCCCGCTGCGGCGCAGCTCACCGCCCTGCTAACGGACCAGTCCCCAGCGGAAGCCGAGGGCCACCGCGTGGGCGCGGTCGGAGGCGCCGAGTTTCTTGAACAGGCGCCGGGCATGGGTCTTCACGGTGTCCTCGGAGAGGAACAGCTCGCGGCCGATCTCGGCGTTGGAGCGGCCGTGGCTCATGCCCTCCAGGACCTGGATCTCACGCGCGGTGAGCGTGGGCGCGGCGCCCATCTCGGCCGAGCGGAGACGGCGGGGCGCCAGCCGCCAGGTGGGGTCGGCGAGCGCCTGGGTGACGGTCGCGCGCAGTTCCGCGCGCGAGGCGTCCTTGTGCAGGTAGCCGCGGGCGCCGGCGGCGACGGCCAGGGCCACCCCGTCCAGGTCCTCGGCGACCGTGAGCATGATGATGCGCGCGCCCGGGTCGGCCGACAGCAGCCGGCGCACGGTCTCGACACCGCCCAGCCCGGGCATGCGCACGTCCATCAGGATCAGGTCGGAGCGGTCGGCGCCCCAGCGGCGGAGGACTTCCTCGCCGTTGGCCGCCGTGGTCACGCGCTCGACGCCGGGCACGGTCGCCACCGCGCGGCGCAGCGCCTCTCGGGCAAGCGGGGAGTCGTCGCAGACGAGGACGGATGTCATGACCGCCCTCCGCAGCTGATGCGCGTCACCTTGAGCCTCCAGGCTGGTACGGAATCGTCACCTGTGCGGTCGACCGTCTCGGACGCCTGCCCGAGCGCTTGTTGTTTCAACCGCCTCCGCACTCTCAACGACGGTCACTCGAAAGAGTTACGGGGCTGCGTGCCGTATTCGGCACTCTACGTGAGGGGGCGGACACGGTGCAGACATGGACGTCAGACCCTCAACTTTTCATCACATCCAATGCCCCATTTAGACCTTTTTCTTCCCGTTTCACGGTGTCTGGGGCTAGATTCGCAATGAGTCATATTTTCATCTCTCTAGACCGGAGATGTACGGTCGTTGGCACCGTATCCGCCCAGAACGGCTACAAGGGGTCACGTAATGGCAGATTTCTCCCGCCTTCCCGGACCGAACGCGGACCTGTGGGACTGGCAGCTCCTGGCTGCCTGCCGTGGGGTCGACAGCTCGCTCTTCTTCCATCCCGAGGGCGAGCGCGGGGCGGCTCGGAGTGCCCGTGAGAACTCGGCCAAGGAGGTCTGCATGAGGTGCCCGGTCCGCGCGGAGTGCGCGGCGCACGCGCTGGCGGTCCGCGAGCCGTACGGCGTCTGGGGCGGCCTGACCGAGGACGAGCGCGAAGAGCTCATGGGGCGGGCGCGCAACAGGCTGGTGTCGGCATCGACGACCAGCGGCGACTCCCTCCCGCACACCTGAAAGAGCCGATTCCTCCCGCATATCAGAAAGAACGTTTCTTCAAACCGCTGCCGAGCGGGCCGCCCGTCGCCCCCTCCTTCTCAGGCCCGCCGGGCCGCCCGGCGCAGTTGTTCCAGCGTCGCCGCCACCGCCGGCACCTGTGCCAGGTCGGGCAGGGTGAGGGCGACGATCTCCCGCACCACCGCGGGTTCCAGCGCCACCGTGCGCGCACCTCTCGGACGTACCGACTCGATCGCCAGCTGGGGCAGCACCGCGACGCCCAGACCGGCGCCGACCAGGCCGACCACGGCCGGGTAGTCGTCGGTGGCGAAGTCGATGCGGGGCGTGAAGCCCGCGCTCTCGCACGCCTGGACGAGCTGTCCCCGGCAGCGCGGGCAGCCCGCGATCCAGGGTTCGTCGGCGAGTTCCCCGAGGGCGACCGACGCCGCGTGTGCGAGCCGGTGCCGTTCGGGCACCAGGCCGACCAGCCGGTCCGTCAGCAGCGGCCGTACCACCAGGTCGTCCCACTCCTCGGCGCCCGCCGCACCCTCGTAGCGGAAGGCCAGCGCGATGTCGCAGTCGCCGGCGCGCAGCAGCTCCACGGACTTCGGCGGCTCGGCCTCCTCCAGGGAGACCCGGGTGCCGGGGTGGGCCGCGCGCAGGGCGGCCAGTGCCGTCGGGACCAGGGTGGAGCTGCCGCTCGGGAAGGAGACCAGGCGAACCCGGCCGGCGCGCAGGCCGGCGATCGCGGCGACCTCCTCCTCGGCGGCGGTGAGCCCGGCGAGGATCCCGGAGGCGTGCCGGACGAGGGCCTCGCCGGCCTGGGTCAGGCGCATCTCGCGGCCGTTGCGGACCAGCAGCGGGGTGCCCACGGAGGTCTCCAGGGCCTTCATCTGCTGGCTGACGGCGGGCTGGGTGCAGCCCAGTTCGCGCCCCGCCGCCGAGAAGGAACCGGTGGTGGCGACGGCGCGCAGGACGCGGAGATGACGGGCCTCTATCACCCCCCGAGCATAAGGCGGGCTTGGACAGCACGCCCCATAATGCGTCGACGCTTTGAGGGCGGTCCCGTACCGTCGGACCATGGAGCTTCTCTCGGTGAACCTCGGAATCCCGACGCCGTCGCCCCACACGGACCAGAAGGACGGCGTGACCGGCATCGACAAGCGCCCCGTGGACGGCCCGGTGCGGGTGCAGGCGCCCGGCCCGAAGGGGGTCGCGGGCAGCGGACTGGCCGGGGACACGGTGTGCGAGCTGCGCCACCACGGCGGCGACGACCAGGCGGTGTACGCGTACGCGCGCGAGGACCTGGACGCCTGGGAGAAGGAGCTCGGCCGGCCGCTGCCGAACGGCTGTTTCGGTGAGAACCTCACGACAAACGGGCTGAACGTGTCGGATGCACTGATCGGCGAGCGCTGGCGGATCGGCTCCGGGGTCGTACTGGAGGTCACCTCCGGGCGCATCCCGTGCCGTACTTTTCAGGGCCATCTGGGCGAGCGGGGATGGGTGAAGAGGTTCACGCGGAAGGGTGCGTCCGGTGCCTACCTCCGGGTGATCGAACCGGGTGAGATCCGGGCCGGCGACCCGATCGAGATCGTGCACCGGCCGGCCCACGGGGTGACGGCGGCGATGGAGTTCCGTGCGACCACCACCGAGCGGGAGCTGCTGCCCCGGCTCCTCGCGGCGGGCGCGGCGCTGCACCCGGAGGCGCTGGCACTGGCCCGGAAGTACGTGGCCGCGCAGCAGGACTGAACGGCCGTCACCCGCGAGCCGTTCACCAGCGCTTCACCCATCGGGAGAGCTGGTGCGCGCAGCGGACGCCGTCAGTCCGGGTAACTACCCTTGGGCCATGACAACGGCTCTGATTACGGGATCGACCGCGGGGATCGGTGCCGCGTTCGCGCGGCGGCTGGCGGCGGACGGGCACAACCTCGTCCTGGTGGCGCGGGACACCCAACGCCTGCGCGAACAGGCGACCGAGCTGCACGACCGGCACGGCATCGAGGCGGAGGTGCTCACCGCCGACCTCGCCGAGGACACCGGCATCGAGTCGGTCGCCGCCCGCCTCGGCGACCGCCGGAACCCGGTCGACCTGCTGATCAACAACGCCGGCTTCGGCAACAAGGGCCGCTATC
The DNA here is from genome assembly GCF_042716195.1 of Streptomyces sp. NPDC058683. Classification (NCBI taxonomy): domain Bacteria; kingdom Bacillati; phylum Actinomycetota; class Actinomycetes; order Kitasatosporales; family Streptomycetaceae; genus Streptomyces; species Streptomyces sp. NPDC058683. Next base: position 102,530 of record NZ_JBHXSK010000018.1, on the reverse strand, counting down.
TGGACGTCTCCATGGCCGACGAGCTGAGAATGCTCAAGGTGCACTGCGAGGCGGTGCTGCGGCTGACCTCGGCGGCGGCCGAGGCGATGCGGGAGCGCGGGCGCGGCGGTGTCGTCAACGTGGCCTCGGTGGCGGCCTTCGTGCCCCGGGGCACCTACGGCGCGTCGAAGGCGTGGGTGGTGCAGTTCACCCAGGGCGCGGCGCGCGATCTGGCGGGGACCGGCGTCCGTCTGATGGCGCTGGCGCCCGGTTTCGTGCGCACCGAGTTCCATCAGCGGGCCGGGATGGGCACGGACAACATCCCGGACTGGATGTGGCTGGACGCCGACAAGCTGGTCGAGGCGGCGCTCGCCGACCTCGCGCGCGGCAAGACGCTGTCGATCCCGGACCCGCGGTACAAGGTGCTGACCGGCCTGGCGAAGGTGGCCCCGCGCGGGCTGCTGGGCGGGATCACCTCGAAGACGGGGCGCAAGTACGGGCCGCAGTGACGGCCGTGACGGCCGGCTGGGTCGCGCCGCAGGCCCGGGGGGAAGCGGGCGGTGGCCGGCGAGGACCGCTCCGGTGCCCAAAAGGTGGGACGAGGGCGGAAAAGACAGGACGAGGGGCGAAATCAGTACGACAGTAGGAAGTACCCGCGAGGGGCGAAGCCCCCGTTCCCGGCGGACGACCGGGGACGGGGGCTTCTTCGGTTACTGGGGCGTTGCCTCAGTGGGAGTGGCCGTGGGAGTGACCGGCGGCCGCCGGCTCCTCCTCTTCCTTCTTCTCGACGACCAGGGTCTCGGTCGTCAGGAGGAGGGAGGCGATGGAGGCGGCGTTCTCCAGGGCGGAGCGGGTGACCTTGACCGGGTCGATGACGCCGGCCTTGACCAGGTCGCCGTACTCGCCGGTGGCGGCGTTGAAGCCCTGGCCCTTGTCGAGCTCGGCGACCTTGGAGGTGATGACGTAGCCCTCCAGGCCGGCGTTCTCGGCGATCCAGCGCAGCGGCTCGACGACCGCGCGGCGGACCACGGCGACACCGGTGGCCTCGTCGCCGGTCTTGCCCAGGCCGCCCTCCAGCACCTTCGCGGCGTGGACGAGCGCGGAGCCACCACCGGAGACGATGCCCTCCTCGACCGCGGCGCGGGTCGCGGAGATGGCGTCCTCCAGACGGTGCTTCTTCTCCTTCAGCTCCACCTCGGTGGCGGCGCCGACCTTGATCACGCACACGCCGCCGGCCAGCTTCGCGAGGCGCTCCTGGAGCTTCTCGCGGTCCCAGTCGGAGTCCGTGTTCTCGATCTCGGCCTTGATCTGGGCGACGCGGCCGGTGACGGCACCGGAGTCACCGGCACCGTCGACGACCGTGGTGTCGTCCTTGGTGACCGTGACACGGCGGGCGGAGCCCAGCACGTCCAGGCCGACCTGGTCGAGCTTGAGGCCGACCTCCTCGGAGATGACCGTGGCGCCGGTGAGGACCGCCAGGTCCTCCAGCATCGCCTTGCGGCGGTCGCCGAAGCCGGGGGCCTTGACCGCGACCGCGTTGAAGGTGCCGCGGATCTTGTTGACGACGAGGGTGGAGAGCGCCTCGCCGTCGACGTCCTCGGCGATGATCAGCAGCGGGCGGGAGGCGTTGCCCTGGATGATCTTCTCGAGCAGCGGGAGCAGGTCCGCGATGGAGGAGACCTTGCCCTGGTTGATGAGGATGTAGGGGTCCTCCAGGACGGCCTCCATGCGCTCCTGGTCCGTCACAAAGTACGGCGACAGGTAGCCCTTGTCGAAGGCCATGCCCTCGGTGAAGTCCAGCTCCAGACCGAAGGTGTTGGACTCCTCGACGGTGATGACACCGTCCTTGCCGACCTTGTCCATCGCCTCGGCGATGAGCTCGCCGACCTGGCTGTCCTGCGCGGACAGACCGGCGACGGCCGCGATGTCGGCCTTGTCGTCGATCGGGCGCGCGGTGGCGAGCAGCTCCTCGGAGACGGCGGCGACGGCCGCGTCGATGCCCTTCTTCAGGGCGGCCGGGGAGGCACCGGCGGCGACGTTGCGCAGGCCCTCGCGGACGAGCGCCTGGGCCAGCACGGTGGCGGTGGTCGTACCGTCACCCGCGATGTCGTTGGTCTTGGTCGCCACCTCCTTCACCAGCTGGGCGCCGAGGTTCTCGTACGGGTCGTCGAGCTCGACCTCGCGGGCGATGGTGACACCGTCGTTGGTGATGGTGGGTGCGCCGAACTTCTTGTCGATGACGACGTTGCGGCCCTTGGGGCCGATCGTCACCTTGACCGTGTCGGCAAGCTTGTTGACGCCGCGCTCGAGGGCGCGACGGGCGTCCTCGTCGAACTTCAGGATCTTCGCCATGGGAGCGGTTCAGCCCTCTCGGAAAACGTGGGTGAAACGAGCCGCGCCCCCGGCGCCCGGCTTCATAAGGTCGCGGGGGCCAGGGGCGCAGCTCAAAGCAGAATGTGCTTGAGGTGACTACTTCTCGATGATCGCGAGCACGTCGCGAGCCGAGAGGACGAGGTACTCGTCGCCGTTGTACTTCACCTCGGTGCCGCCGTACTTGCTGTAGAGCACGACGTCGCCGACCTTGACGTCGAGCGGCAGGCGCTCGCCGTTCTCGAAACGGCCCGGGCCCACGGCGAGGACAGCACCCTCCTGGGGCTTCTCCTTCGCGGTGTCCGGGATGACCAGGCCAGAGGCGGTGGTCTGCTCGGCGTCGAGCGGCTGGACCACAATGCGGTCCTCGAGCGGCTTGATGGCAACCTTGGAGCTGGTGGTCGTCACGATCCGACCTCCCCCTTCGGAGATCTCACGGGGTTAACTGTCTGAGGTGGCGACCAGGTGGATCCGTCGTCGCGGGTGCCGGACCTGCCCGTCGCGTTGTTGGCACTCTCATCTGCCGAGTGCCAGAGCCGAGACTATGACCGCGATTAGCACTCGGTCAAGCGGAGTGCCAATTACCTGCGGCGCGGCGCCGAAAAAACGGTGACCGGGGCCGCGGTGAACGCCCCTGGGGCTGCCGCCCCCGCCCCCCCGCTTTCACCTTCGGCCTCGTCCCCGAACGCCGCACGGGCCGGGAACTCGAACGCCTGACGGGCCGGGAACCGAACGCCGCACGGGCCGGGATGCGGCGCCTGCCGGTCCTACAGGTAGTCCTCCAGCCGCCCCACCGTCAGGCCGTTCTCCTGGACCCGGCGGAGCAGGCGGGTGGTGCGTTCGCGCAGGGTCAGGCCCGTGGCCTCGTCCGGGCCGACCAGGACGATGTCGCCGGGGCGCAGCTGCTTCTCACCGCGGCGGTACGCGATCCCGTCGGCCGTCATCGCCGCGCGCCACAGGACCACCGCCGTCACCCCGCAGTCGGCCGCCGCGTGCAGGGTGGTGGTGTCGTACGTGCCGTAGGGCGGGCGGAAGAGGCGGGGGCGGATGCCGAAGCGGGACTTGAGTTTCTCCTGCTGGCCGCAGATCTCGGCGCGCTGGCCGGCGTAGGGCAGGCCGGGCATGGCCGGGTGGTCGAGGGTGTGGTTCTGGACGCTCGCGCCGACCTCCTGGAGGCGGGCGAAGTGGCCGTAGCCGGGGCCGACCACGCTGTCCGTGAGGAACATGCTCACCGGGAGCCGCAGTTCACGGACCATGTCCACGAACCGGGGGTCCTTCTCGGCGCCGTCGTCGTAGGTGAGGAAGACGACCTTGTCGGTGGTGGGGACGTGGTCGACGACCGGGGGGAGGGCCGTGCGGAGGGCGAGCGGGTGGAGCGGGGGGTGCGGCGCCGGGAGGAGGGGGGCGGTCAGGCCCCAGTGGCGGTAGAGCTGTTCGCCGGCCGGGCCGTGCGGCCGTACCCGGTCGGCCGCCTTCTTGCCCAGCCGTTCGATCGGGTCGACGGACTGCGCGCAGCCCGCCAGGAGGAGGGCGGCGGTCAGCAGCGCGGCCGCCGCCCTCGGCCGGCTCACAGGTAGTCCTCCAGGCGCGCCACCGCATAACCCTCGCGGGTGACCTTGTTCAGAAAGCGGCGCATGTCGTCGATCATCGTGCCGTCCCAGTCGTCCTTGCCCCGGAAGTGCGTGAGCACGATGTCACCGGGGTGCAGGCCGCGGTCCCACTCGCGGTACTCCCAGTGGTCGACGAACACCTCCTCGTCCCAGATCGGCGCGTACTTGATGCCGCAGGACTTGGCGGCGCGCAGGGTGTCGCCGTTGTAGTTGCCGTAGGGCGGCCGGAAGACCGTCGGCGCCTTGCCGAACTGCTTCTTCATGATCGCCTGCATGCCGCAGATCTCGTCCCTCTGCTCCTCGTAGGACAGGCCCGGCAGATACGGGTGGGTCAGGGTGTGGTTGTTCAGGGTGTGGCCCTCGGCCTGCATCGTGCGGAAGAAGCCGTAGTCGTCCTTGACCAGGTAGTTGCTGAGGAACGCGGTGTAGGGGATCCGCAGGTCGTTCATCATGCGGAGGAACCGCGGGTCCTTGTTCCAGCCGTCGTCGATGGTGAGGAAGACGATCTTCTGCCTGGTCGGGATCGTGGTGAAGACCGGGGGCAGGTCGTCCTCCTCCTGCCCGTCCACCTCGAAGCCGTCGCGCGCGGTGATCCTCGGCTTCATCTTCGGCGGGGCCGGGGGCCGCAGCGGGACCGCGTCCAGGCCCCAGCGCCGGGCGGCGGCGACCCGGGCGGCGTGGGAGTCGGGGGCGGGCGCCGCCCGGTGCGGCTGCTGGCCGGCGGCGGGACGGGCGGTGGAGCCGGTGTCCGGCCCCGCGCAGCCGGACATCAGGGCGGCCGCGGCCAGCAGGCCCGCCATACCCGCCTTCAACCCATTTTTGTCATTTTGTACGACTACTCGCATGGCGTCGGATCCTTCCAGGCCCTCCCCCGGAACCGGCGCCGACACCGCCGCCGGAGGCGAACCATCCACCGACTGGCCGACAATGACCCGGTGAACGACCTCCTCGCCCCCCTCCTCTCCCCCGAGGGCCGCGCCCTCCTCGCCGAGGTGCGCGGCACCGCCCCCGCCGACGAACTCGCCGTGGCCACCCGGCTGCGCCGCACGCACCCCGCCGAACTGGTGTCGGCGGCGCTCACCCAGGCCCGGCTGCGGCAGCGGGCGGCGGCGAAGTTCGGGGAGGCGGACGCGGACCGCATGTTCTTCACGCCGAACGGGGTCGAGCAGTCGACGCGGGCGAGCGTCGCCTCGTACCGGGCCCAGCGGCTGACGGCGCTCGGGGTGACCTCGGTCGCCGACCTGTGCTGCGGGATCGGGGGCGACGCGATCGCGCTCGCGCGGGCCGGGATCCGGGTGCTCGCCGTGGACCGGGACCCGGTGACGGCGGCCGCGGCGCGGGCGAACGCCGACGCGCTGGGGCTGGCCGGCCTGATCGAGGTCCGGGAGGCGGACGTCACGGAGGTGGACACGGCCGGCTACGACGCCGTGTTCGTCGACCCGGCCCGGCGCGGCGGCCGCGGCCGCATCTTCGACCCGGAGGCCTACTCGCCGCCCCTGTCCTGGGCGATCGAGGCGGCCCGCGGGGCGGCCCGCACCGCCGCGCTGAAGATCGCCCCCGGCGTCCCGCACGAGGCGGTCCCGGCGGATGCCGAGGCGGAGTGGATCTCGGACGCGGGCGACGTGAAGGAGGCGGTGCTGTGGTTCGGGACGGCGCCCGGGGCGGTCCGCGCCACCCTGCTGCCCGGCCCGCGCACGCTGCTCGGCCGGGGCCTGCCCGATCCTCGGGTCCGTCCCGTGGGGCGGTACCTGTACGAGCCCGACGGCGCCGTCATCCGCGCCCATCTGGTCGCCGAGGTGGCCGAGGAGCTGGACGGCGGGCTCGTCGACCCGACGATCGCGTACATCACGGCCGACGAACTGCGCGCCACCACCTGGGCGACGCCGTACGAGATCACCGACCGGCTCCCCTTCAACGTGAAGAAGCTGAAGGCGCTGCTGCGGGAGCGCGGGGTCGGCACCCTGACCGTGAAGAAGCGCGGCTCGGCCGTGGAGCCGGAGGAGCTGCGCAGGAAGGTCAAGCCGCAGGGGCCGAACGCGGCGACCGTGTTCCTGACCCGGGTGGCGGGGGCGCCGACCATGCTCGTCGGCGCCCCCCCGCGGCCGGCTACTGGTGCTGGGCCGTCCTGAGCGACGTCGGGTTCCGGTCGGTCGCCCGGCCGGACTTGGTGGCGGCCGAAGCGGGCTCACCGGCGTCCGTGCGCAGCGCGAAGGTGCGCGCGGCCGAGGCGACGCCGTTGAAGTACGGCCGGTACTCGAAGTCGTTGCCGCTCGCGCTGATCGACGAGCCCGCCGTGTTCAGCGCGCCCGCCGTGACCGAGCCGGTGTCGCCGAAGGCGACCACGGACTGGGTGCCGGCGGACTCGCGCAGCAGATAGCTCTTGACCTCGTCGGACAGGGCGGGCCGGGAGGTCCACAGCACGGGCCCGTAGACGTTCATCGCCGAGCCCGCGGAGACCCCGTCCCGCCAGGAGCCGGCGTAGGCGACGGCGGCCTGGCCGGGGGTGGTCCACCAGAACTTGGCGAGGGCCACCGAGAGGGCCTCGCTGTTGGCCCCCGTGATCGGGTAGTAGTAGTACGTCGACGGCCACTTGGAGAACGACGCATGGGTCAGCGCGTACTTCGCGTCGGCCCCGACCGTGATGACCATGGTCTTGGCCGGGTTGAGGCTGTTGAGGTACGACTTCACCGCCGACGTCAGCGACTTGCCGCTGGTCAGGACCACGCTGCCGGTGCTGCCGGTGCCGTCGGCGCCGGCCGCGGCGGCCGCCGGGAGGGCCGCCTGGTAGTCGGTGCCGCTGGCCAGGAAGACGTACGTCGGGCTGGTCGTGACCGTCTTCGCCACCTTGACCGAGGTGTCGTAGCGGTCGGTGCCGGAGACCCGCTTCGGGACGTAGCCGAGGGACTTCAGCTGGGTGGAGACGTTGGTGGTGAGGACCGAGGTCCCGCCGACCATCCAGACGTTCGCGCCCTTCTTCAGGGTGCGCTTCAGCTCGTTCTTCACCGCCGTCGACAGCCCGGTCTTCACGGTCGTCAGCACCGGGCCCTGCCGCTTGCCGGCCAGTGCGGTCGCGACGGGCGCGTCGGCCGAGTCGTCCTGGCCGAGCAGCACGGCGGACTTGGCGTCCAGCAGGCCCGGCTCGCTCTGGCCGACGGTGTTCCAGCTCCAGCGCGAGGAGGCGATGTCGGTGGCGTTCGCGTCGGCGCCCCAGACCCGGGCGGTGGTGTTCTTGCGGACCGGCTGCCAGCTGGGGTTGACGCCGAAGTTCTGTCCGGCGGTGTCCGCGACCTTGGTCAGCTCGCCGGTGGCCACGTCCGCGTACTCGACGGTGTGCACGTCGCCGCTGTCGGGCGAGGTGTGCGCGTCGAAGACGATCCGGGTGCCGGTCGGCGACCAGGACGGGTTGGCGTACGAGCGCGGTCCCGTCGTCAGCTGCTTGACACCGGTGCCGTCCGCGTTCGCCGTGAACACCTGGTAGTTGCCGTCGGTGTCCTTGCGGACGAAGGCCAGCCTGGTGCCGTCGGGCGACCAGTCGGGCTGCTCGGCGTCGGTCAGGACGCGCTTGACCGTCTTCGCGTCCGAGTCGTAGACGTAGACGCCGGCGTTGTCGTAGCAGCCGTAGGCGACGTTGCGCTGGAAGGCGACCAGACCCGACGCCGGGTTCACCGTCGGGTGGGTGTCGCAGACGGTGGACGGCTCCAGGGTGCTGCTGAGCAGCGGCTCGGGGGCCCACGACCCGTCCGAGGGGCCGTAGACGAGCTGGCCACCGGTGGAGAAGACGACGTACCGGCCGTTCCAGCCGTAGGCGAGGTCCTCGTAGACGGCGCTGGAGCGCACGCCGTCCGCCCAGGGAAGGGTGATCTTGGTGGAGCCGCTGGGACGGTAGCTGGAGATCTGGCCCGCGCTGGTGACCAGCCGGCTGCCGTCCGGCGCCCAGGCGGCGTAGTCGCCGCCGACGCCTGGAATCTGCGTGGTTCTGCCCGTCGCCGGGTCGATCAGCATGCCCCCGTCGACGAGGATCTTGCCCTCGGTGCCGGGCCAGTTGCCGGCGTCGTCGGCGACGGCACCCGGCGCGAGCGCCAGGGTGCCCGTCGCGGCCAGTACGGCCGCGGTCGCGAGCGCCGCCGTACGGCGGCGCGTGAACATTCTCAAGTTGTCGACCCCCCATGGTCGGTACAGCCCCTGTACAGGAGCCGGGTCACTGTAGTGGCCAACTAGTTGCCATGGGAACAGAGTTGCGAGTGAACAGCTGTGTGCCTCCAGGTTACGCAGCGCACTCCCGTGCCCTGGCCAGCAGCAGCTCCCGCTCCCGCTCGTTGCGTGCCAGACCCGCCGCCCGTTCGAACTCCGCGCGGGCCTCCGCCGTACGCCCGAGGCGGGCCAGCAGGTCACCTCGCACGCTGGGCAGCAAGTGGTAGTCGCGCAGGGCCGGTTCGGCCGTCAGCGGGTCCACGATCGCCAGCGCCGCCGCCGGGCCGTCCGCCATCGACACGGCCACCGCCCGGTTCAGCTCGACGACCGGGGACGGGGACCGGGCCGCCAGCAGGCCGTACAGGGTGGCGATGGACCTCCAGTCGGTCTCCTCGTAGGTGTACGCGTGCGCGTGACAGGCCGCGATGGCCGCCTGGAGCGCGTACGGCCCCGGGGCGCCCGTCGCCGTGGCCTCCGCGCGGGCCAGCGCCCTGATGCCGCGGGCGATGAGCATGCGGTTCCAGCGGCGGCGGTTCTGGTCCCCGAGCAGGACGGGGGTGCCGTCCGGGCCGGTGCGGGCGGCCGTGCGGGCGGACTGGAACTCGAGGAGCGAGGTGAGGGCGTGCACCTCCGGCTCCTTCGGCATCAGCGAGGACAGCACGCGGGCCAGCCGCAGCGCGTCCTCGCACAGCGACGGGCGCAGCCAGTCGTCGCCCGCCGTGGCCGCGTACCCCTCGTTGTGGATCAGGTAGATGACGTCGAGCACGGAGCCGAGCCGGGCCTCGCGGTCCGGGCCGTAGGGCACCTCGAAGGCGATGTTCCTGGTGGCGAGGGTGCGCTTGGCGCGGACGATGCGCTGGGCGACGGTCGGCTCGGGGACGAGGAAGGCGCGGGCGATCTCGGCCGTGCCCAGACCGCCGAGGAGGCGCAGGGTGAGGGCGGTGCGGGCCTGAGGCGACAGCACCGGGTGGCAGGCGGTGAAGACCAGGCGGAGCAGGTCGTCGTCGATGCCGTCGGGGTCGGCGGGCAGCTCCGGCGGGGGCACGTCCGCGAGGCTCCGGCCGATCTCCCGGAGCTTGCGGGTGTAGTTCTCCCGGCGCCGGACCAGGTCGACGGCGCGGTGGCGGGCGGTGGCCATGAGCCAGGCGCCCGGGTTGTCGGGCACCCCGTCCCGGGGCCACTGCTCCAGGGCGGCGACGAGGGCGTCCTGCGCCAGTTCCTCCGCGATGCCGACGTCCCGGACGATCCGGGCGACGCCGGCGATCACGCGGGGCGACTCCAGACGGAAGACGGTCTCGATGGCGTGCCGGGCATCGGCGTCGACGGAGGGCTGTGTGCTCACAGCCCTCCATTCGACACCCCCGGACGGCGGTACGCCAGGAGGGTCAGCCCTCCGCGATCTCCCGCACCTCGCAGGTCACCGTCCAGAACTCCTCGTGCACCTTGAGGAACCGCTTGGTCCACTCCAGGGCCTCGGCCATGTCCTTGCACTGCATGATCGCGTAACCGCCGACGACCTCCTTGGACTCGGTGAACGGCCCGTCGGTGACGGAGATCTTCCCGCCCTCCCAGTGCACCCGGGTGCCCTGGGCGGTCGGCGTGAGCCCCGCGGTGTCCAGCATCACGCCGGCCTTGGTGATCTCCTCGATCAGCTCGCCCATCCGCTGCATCAGCTCCTGGCTGGGGCCTTCGGCGGGGGCGGCGGACTCGTCGATCTTCACGAGCGACAGGTAACGGGGCATGGTGGCTCCTGGGATTCCGGTGCGGTGCGGGGTCTCTCCCCGCATCTCACCCTTGCGTCGAACGCGCCGGGACCGGATCGACACACGCGCCGGAATTTCCCGAAGTTTTTTCCGCACCGGTGACAGGGCCGGTGACAGGGCCGGTCACAGGTCCTAGCGCAGTGACTTCCACAGGTCGCTCGCCTCGGGCTCGTCGGCGACCACCCGGTTGGGGTCGGAGGGTGCCGTCACCACGGGCATCATCACCGTCTTGAGGTGGTCCGAGGTCAGGCCCTTGAGGCTCTGGCCGAGGCGCATCAGCTCGCTGAGCGAGTCCAGGCCCGTGTCGGTGGTGAGGCTGGAGGTGACCGCGTCGGCGACCTCGTAGAGCTTGGCCGGGTTGGTCAGGAGGCTGATGGAGGCCATCTGGTCCAGCAGGGCCTTGACCAGTTTCTGCTGGAGGCCTATCCGGCCGAGGTCGCTGCCGTCGCCTATGCCGTGCCGGGTGCGGGCGAGCGCCAGGGCCGTGGTGCCGTCGAGGTGGTGGGTGCCCTTCTTCAGGTGCAGATGGCTGTCGTCGTCGTCGATGTCCTGGTCGGTGGTCACGGTCACCCCGCCGAGCGCGTCCACCAGCTTGGCGAAGCCCGAGAAGTCGATCTCCAGGTAGTGGTCCATGCGGACGCCGGTGATCGACTCGACCGTCTTCACCGCGCACACCGCCCCGCCCACCGAGTAGGCGCTGTTGAACATCGCGCCGTAGGCGGCGGACGTCGAGCCGCCGGAGGACAGCGGGCAGGAGGGGCGGGTGACCAGGGTGTCGCGGGGGATGCTGACGACGGTGGCCGACGTCCGGCCGGCGTCGACATGGACGACCATCGCCGTGTCGGAGCGGGCGCCCGAGCTGTCGCCGCCGCCGAGTTCCTGGTTCTCCTTGCCGCTGCGCGAGTCCGAGCCCAGCACCAGGATGTTGACGGAGCCGGTGGGCAGCGGGGACGCCGACGCGGACGCGGTGGCCGTCGGCGTCGTCACCGCCTTCGCCGGGCGGTCGTCCCCGAGCGCGCTGTTGATGTCGACGCTCTTGATGTTGTCGTTGAGGTGCCAGTAGACCCACCCCGCGCCCGCGACGCCCAGCGTCATGACCCCCGCCAGGGTGAGGCCGACGATCTTCAGCCCTCTCGACCGCCGGCCCGCCCGTCTGCCCGCGCCGCCTTGCTCCTCGTGTCCCGTCACGAGACAGGAACGTAAGTCCGAATTATTAGGGGACTGTTAGCGCGAGCGCCGCGAAGAGGTTTTCTTCGGAAAATCTCACCCTTCTCAGACCGGACTCAGTGTGACCGTCGGCACCGGATTGCTGCCGCTCCAGGACGCGTTGAACCCGAAGGTCACCGAACTCCCGTCCGCCACCGTCCCGTTGTAGGAGGCGTTCGCGCAGGACACGGCCGCGCCCGACTGGGTGCAGACGGCGTTCCAGGCCTGGGTGATCTGCTGCCCGGCACCGTACGTCCAGTTCACCTTCCAGGAGGTGAGGGAGGCGCCCGAGCAGGAGATGGTCACCTGGCCGGTGAACCCGGTGTTCCACTGGCTGCCCACGCTGTAGGCGGCCGAGCAGGCACCGGTCGGCGGCGGTGTGGTCGTGGTCCCGCCGAGCGCCTCCGCGATCCCGTAGTACGCCGGTTTCGGCACGTAGTTCGCGTCGTACGGGGTTGCCGCCCCGTACCCCGGGAAGGTGCTGTCCACCCAGGAGTCGGAGTCGGTGAAGCCCCACACCGTGACGTTGACGCAGCGGCTCACGGCCACGCACGCGGCCAGCACCGACTTGAAGTCGGCCTTCTGCTGGGCGAGTTTGGCGGAGTCGGAGGGCAGTGCCATCCGGATGTCCAGCTCGGTGATCGCCACGTCGACACCGAGGTCGGCGAAGCGCTGGATGTTCTGCTGGAGGGTCGAGGGCACCTGGCCGAGGATCAGGTGGGCCTGGAGGCCGACCCCGTCGATCGGGACGCCCGCCGCCTTCAGGGACCTGACCAGGTTGTACAGGGCCGTGGACTTCGCGTTGACGCCCTCGGCGTTGTAGTCGTTGATGTACAGCTTGGCCGCCGGATCGGCCGCGTGAGCCCAGGTCAGGGCGTTGGCGATGTAGTCGGCGCCGAGGCCGTTGTACCAGAGGGTGGAGCGGTAGGTGCCGTCCTCGTTGAAGGGCTCGTTGACGACGTCCCAGGCGGCGATCCTGCCCTGGTAGCGGCCGACCTCGGTGCTGATGTGGTTCTGCAGCAGGCTGCTCAGCTGGGCGGAGGTCCAGGTGCCGTTCGTCAGCCAGCCGGGGTTCTGGCTGTGCCAGACCAGGGTGTGGCCGCGTACCTGCTGGTTGTGGGCCTGCGCGAAGGCGACGATCTGGTCGGCCTCGGTCCAGTTGAAGCCGCCCTGGGTGGGCTCGACCGACCCCCACTTCATGGCGTTGCCCGGGGTCAGCGAGCTGAACTGGGCGCCGGCGACGTCGCCGTACGTCCCGGTGAGCTTGGCGCCGGTGACCGCGGTGCCGATGACCTTGCCCTTGGCGGCGGCGAGGTCGCGCAGCGGGGTGTCGGCGGCGTGCGCCGCGGGCGCCGTGAACAGCAGTGCGGCGCCGGTGACGAGTGCCGCCAGGGACAAGCCCGTGGACAACCGGGTGGACAAGCGGGTCGACAAGCGGGTGGACAAGCCTGTTCTCAGAGATCTCACTGCGGGTGCCTCCGAAACTTTCGGTCGTACAACCGATTGGCTTCGGTGGAGTGTGGAGACGCCCGCACCACCCGTCAATACGTCAACTTCCGGCCAGCCGGTCTCACCCGGCCGCGGGCGCCGCCGTGCTCGACCGCACCACCAGGCTGGTCGCGAGCTCCACCCGGGTCGCGGTGGTGGCCTCCTCCGCCCGCCCCATCTCCAGCACCAGCCGGGCCGCCGCCTCGGCCATCTCGGTGAGCGGCTGCCGTACGGTCGTCAGCGGCGGCCCCACCCAGCGGGCCACCGGCAGATCGTCGAACCCGACGATGCTCACGTCCTCCGGGATCCGCAGCCCCAGCTCACGCGCGGCCTCGTACAGCCCGAGCGCCTGGAGGTCGTTGCCGGTGAAGACGGCGGTGGGCCGGTCGGGCATGCGCAGCAGCTCCAGGCCGAGCCGGTAGCCGGCGTCGTGGTGGAAGTCCCCGGCCTTGACCAGGCCCTGGTCGACGGGGAGCCCGGCGGTCTCCAGCGCGGCCCGGTAGCCGTCCACCCGGGCCCGGCTGCACATCATCCGGGCCGGCCCGCTGATCGCCCCGATGCGCCGGTGCCCCAGTTCGACCAGGTGCCGGGTCGCGGCCAGGCCGCCCTGCCAGTTCGTCGCCCCGATCGAGGGGACGTCGGGCCCCGGGTCCCCCGCCGGGTCCATCACCACGAACGGGATCGACCGGCTCAGCAGCAGCGCCCGCTGCGACTCGTCCAGCCCCGACAGCACCAGCACCACCCCGTGCGGCCGCCGCGCCGCCACCTGGTCGGCCCAGGTCCGCCCCGGGGTGAGCCGCCCGGCGCTCTCGCTGAGCACCACGCTCAGCCCGGCGTCCCGGGCCACGTTCTCCACCCCCCGGATGACCTCCATCGCCCAGGCGCTCTCCAGCTCGTGGAAGACCAGGTCGATCAGCGGCGACCGGGAGGCCTCGGCGCGCCGGCGCCGGTAGCCGTAGGCGCGCAGCAGCTCCTCGACCCGGGTGCGGGTCGCCGGCGCGACATCCGCGCGCCCGTTCAGGACCTTCGAAACAGTCGGAGCGGACACGCCGGCCTCACGGGCGATTTCGGCGAGTGTCGCCGTCTGCGTTTCTGCGGGCTTCGGAGGCGTCATGCCCGCGATCGTATCCCTGCGCTCCCCCTTGACGAAGACCTGCGCACGCCATAGGTTCCCGGAACATTCGGTGTGTTGTACGAAACATTCGTGACGGGAGTTTCATGACCACCGCTCCTTGGCGAGACCCCGCACTGCCCGCCCCGGCCCGCGTCGACGACCTGCTCCCCCGGATGACCCTGGAGGAGAAGACCGCCCAGCTCTACGGCGTGTGGGTGGGCGCCGCCACCGACGGCGACGGGGTCGCCCCGCTGCAACGCGAGATGACCGCCGACTACGTCTGGGACGAGCTGGTCACCCTCGGCCTCGGCCAGCTGACCCGCTCCTTCGGCACCGCCCCTGTGGACCCGGCGCTGGGCGCGCGCGCACTGGCCCGCGCCCAGCGCCGGATCACCGCCGCCGGCCGCTTCGGCATCCCGGCGATCGCCCACGAGGAGTGCCTGGCCGGCTTCACGGCCTGGCAGGCGACGGCCTATCCGGTCCCGCTCGCCTGGGGCGCCGCCTTCGACCCGCCGCTGGTGGAGGAGCTGGGCCGGAGCATCGGCGCGGACCTGCGCTCGGTCGGCGTGCACCAGGGTCTGGCCCCCGTCCTGGACGTGGTCCGGGACCCGCGCTGGGGCCGGGTCGAGGAGACGATCGGCGAGGACCCGTACCTGGTGGGCACGATCGGCACGGCCTATGTCCGGGGCCTGGAGTCGGCCGGGATCATCGCCACGCTGAAGCACTTCGCGGGGTACGCCGCCTCGGCCGGCGCCCGCAATCTGGCCCCGGTGCGGGCCGGGGTACGGGAGTTCGCGGACGTCACCCTCCCCCCGTTCGAGATGGCGCTGCGCGAGGGCGGGGCCCGTTCGGTGATGGCGGCGTACAACGAGACGGACGGTGTCCCGGCGTCGGCGGACCCCCGTCTGCTGACCGAACTGCTCCGTGACGACTGGGACTTCACGGGAACCGTCGTCGCCGACTACTTCGGCATCGGCTTCCTGCAGACCCTCCACCGGGTGGCGGGCACGGAGGCGGAGGCGGCCCGTCTCGCGCTGGCGGCGGGTATCGACGTCGAACTGCCGACCCTCAAGTGCTACGGCCGCCCGCTGGTGACGGCGGTGCGGGAGGGCACGGTCCCCGAGGTCCTGGTGGACCGGGCGGTCCGCCGGGTGCTGCTCCAGAAGTGCGAACTGGGGCTGCTGGACGCGGACTGGGATCCCGAGCCCCAGGGCCCGGTCGACCTCGACTCGGCGGCCAACCGCGGCCTGGCCCGCCGGCTGGCGGAGGAGTCGGTGGTCCTGCTGGACAACCCGGACGGCGTCCTGCCGCTGGCCCCCGGCACCCGTGTCGCGGTGGTCGGCCCGCGCGCGGCCGACGCCCTGGCCATGCTCGGCTGCTACTCCTTCCCGTCGCATGTCCTGACCCACCACCCGGAGGTCGACCTGGGCATCGCCATCCCCACCGTCCTGGAGTCGCTGCGCGCCGAACTCCCGGACGCGAAGGTGACGTTCGCCGAGGGCTGTGACGTCTCCGACCCGGACACCGCGGGCTTCGAGGAGGCGGTGGCGCGCGCCGCGGAGGCGGACGTGTGCGTGGCGGTGCTCGGCGACCGGGCGGGCCTGTTCGGGCGGGGCACGTCGGGCGAGGGCTGTGACGTCGCCGATCTGTCGCTGCCCGGCGTCCAGGCCGACCTGCTGGACGCGCTGCTTTCGACGGGCGTCCCGGTGGTCCTGGTCCTGCTCACCGGGCGCCCCTACGCGCTGGGCCGCTGGCAGGGCCGGCTCGGCGCGGTGGTGCAGGCGTTCTTCCCCGGGGAGGAGGGCGGCCCGGCGGTGGCGGGCGTGCTGTCGGGCCGCGTCAACCCCTCGGGCCGGCTGCCGGTGAGCGTCCCGCGGGTGCCCGGCGGCCAGCCCTGGACCTACCTTCAGCCCCCGCTCGGCCTGGCGGGCGAGCTCAGCAACCTGGACCCGACCCCGCTGTACCCGTTCGGGCACGGCCGCTCGTACACGACGTTCGCGTGGGACCTCGTGTCGCAGGCCACGGCCGGGATCGGCACGGACGGTTCCTACGACGTGACCGTGGCGGTCCGCAACACCGGTGACCGGGCCGGCACGGAGGTCGTGCAGCTCTACCTGCACGACCCGGTGGCGTCGGTGACCCGCCCGGACGTCCGCCTGATCGGCTACCGGCGCGTGGACCTGGCGCCGGGCGAGTCCCGCCGGCTGACCTTCCGCTTCCACACCGACCTCTCGGCGTTCACCGACCGGGAGGGCGCACGGGTGGTGGAGCCGGGCGGGCTGGAGCTGCGGGTGGGCGCTTCGAGCACGGAGGTCCGAGCCGCGGTGCGGCTGCAACTGACGGGTCCGGTGCGGCGGTTGGGCCCGGACCGGATGCTGCGCTGCGAGACGGAGGTGGTGTGACCGCCGGGGCGCCGCAGACGGCTTCCTGACCTGCGGCAGGGCACTCCTCACGGCCCGCCACCACACTAAGCGGATAGAGTTATCCGCTTAGTGCTACGGTGGTGCGTGCCGGCCTGGTCCGCAACGTGAGGAGTCCCGATGTCACGCAGCCGTCGGCTGTCGCTGGGCGCCGTCGTCCTGGTGGTGAACGCCCTGCAATGGGTGATCGCCGAAGCCGTCACCGCGGCGGCCTGGAACGATCCGCCCTACAGCTACGCCACCAACTACATCAGCGACCTCGGTGTGCCGGACTGCGGCACCAAGTTCCAGGGCCGCGAGCTCTGCTCCCCCGAGCACCAGCTGATGAACACCTCCTTCATGCTCCAGGGGATCCTCTTCGCGACCGGCGTGATCCTGCTGTCCGTGCTGGTCAGCGGCCGTGCGCGGCGCGTCGTCGTCGCCCTCGCCGCCACCCACGGCGTGGCGTTCGTCCTGGTCGGGCTCTTCCACGGCTCCGCGCACGGGCCGGGCTACAGCCTGGTCGTCCATGTCGTCGCGGCCGCCGTCGGCATCCTGTGCGCGAACACCGTCGTGATCATGGCGGGGTCGCTGCGCGGTCTCGGCGCCCCGACGCCGTACCGCGTCTTCAGTGTCACGGTCGGCGTGCTGGGCCTGCTCAGCGAGACCCTGGTCGGTGCCTCGGCGAGCACCGCCGGGGTGTTCGAGCGCGCCGGGGTCTACTCCTGGCTGCTGTGGGGCACCGTGACCGGCGCCCTGCTCCTGGCCGGCCGGCTGCCCCGCCCGGCCGTACTGGAGAATGTCCCGGTGTGACCCGGGAAACGCAACGCCCGCTGCGCGCGGACGCGGAACGAAACCGTCAGCTGATCATGGACACGGCCAACCGCATGATCGCGCGGCGGGGTGCCGTCGTCACCCTCAACGAGATCGCCCACGAGGCGGGGGTCGGCGTCGGCACGGTCTACCGCCGCTTCGCCGACCTCCAGACGCTGATCGACGCCCTGTTCACCGAGCGGTTCACCACGTTCCTGGGGCTCGCGGCGGCGGCCGAAGAGCACACCGACCCCGGCCGGGCGCTGCGCCAGTACCTGCTGGAGACGGCGCGCTGGCGCGCCGGGGACCGGGCCCTGGACGTCATCCTCGCCCACGCGGACCTCGGCACCGGGCCGCTCGCCGCGATGCGCGACGAACTCGGCGGCCATGTCGACGGCCTGGTGGCACGGGCCGTGGCGGCGGGCGCGGTCCGCGCGGACTTCGCCGCCTCCGACGTGTACGCCTACCTGTACATGGTCGGCGCCGTCGTGGACCGCACCCACGACATCGCCCCCGACGCCTGGCGCCGCTACGCCGAGGTCCTGCTCATCGGCTTCGGCCTCGAACAGGCCCCGACGGCCCGCACCTCCGCCATGACCGACGCCCAGATCCGCCAGACGTGGCCGAGGCCCTAGAGGGTCTCCACCCCGGCCGACTCGAAGCGCCAGCGGTGCACCGGGCGGGTCACCAGGTCCCCGGGCGGGTCGGCGAGTTCGGGGAAGCCCGAGTCGTCGTACGACCCGTCCCACCAGGTGATCACCAGGACCCGGTCCTGCGGTGCCCGGAAGGTCTCCCGGCGCAGCGGGGTCCCGGAAAGGCCCTGCTCACGCGCCCACGTCAGCAGGTCCGCGCCCCGGCCGGGCACCGCCCGCGCCTCCCACATCAACGCGACCGTCACGTGTACAGGTTCTCCTTGCTGACCTCGTGCACATGGTCGTGGTGGTGGCCCGGCACATGCGGGTCCGTCACCGGCAGGGAGCTGTCCGCCGAGAGGTCCCAGCCGGACGCGGCCCGGTTGCGCGCGACCATCTCGGCGCCGAGGGCGGCCACCATCGCGCCGTTGTCCGTGCACAGCTTCGGGCGGGGGACGCGGAGCCGGATGCCCGCGGCCTCGCAGCGCTCCTGGGCCAGGGCACGCAGCCGGGAGTTGGCGGCGACCCCGCCGCCGATCATCAGGTGGTCGACGCCCTCGTCGCGGCAGGCCCGGACGGCCTTGCGGGTCAGGACGTCCACGACCGCCTCCTGGAAGGAGGCCGACACGTCGCGGACCGGGACGTCCTCGCCGGCCGCCCGCCTGGCCTCGATCCAGCGGGCCACCGCCGTCTTGAGGCCGGAGAAGGAGAAGTCGTACGCCGGGTCGCGCGGACCGGTGAGACCGCGCGGGAAGGCGATGGCCCGCGGGTCCCCCTCCTTCGCGTAGCGGTCGATGACCGGGCCGCCGGGGAAGCCCAGGTTCAGCACGCGGGCGATCTTGTCGAAGGCCTCGCCGGCCGCGTCGTCGATGGTCGCGCCGAGCGGCCGTACGTCGGAGGTGATGTCCGAGGAGAGCAGCAGGGAGCTGTGCCCGCCGGACACCAGCAGGGCCATCGTCGGCTCCGGCAGCGGACCGTGCTCCAGCTGGTCGACGCAGATGTGGGAGGCGAGGTGGTTCACGCCGTACAGGGGCTTGCCGAGCGCGTACGCGTACGCCTTCGCCGCCGAGACACCCACCAGCAGCGCGCCGGCCAGGCCGGGGCCGGCCGTGACCGCGATGCCGTCCAGGTCCTTCGCGCTCACGCCCGCGTCCTTCAGCGCGCGCTCGATGGTCGGGACCATCGCCTCCAGGTGCGCCCGGGACGCCACCTCGGGCACCACTCCGCCGAAGCGGGCGTGCTCGTCGACGGACGAGGCGATGGCGTCGGCGAGCAGCGTGGTGCCCCGGACGATGCCGACGCCGGTCTCGTCGCAGGAGGTCTCGATCCCCAGAACCAGGGGTTCGTCAGCCATTGATCTCGGTTCCTTGTCCGGAAGTGGGGCCGTCGGCGGGGCCGCCGCCCGGTTTCGTCATCAGGCGCATCACCAGGGCGTCCACGTTCCCCGGCTGGTAGTAGCCGCGTCGGAACCCGATGGCCTCGAAGCCGAACCGCTCGTAGAGCTTCTGCGCGCGGGTGTTGTCGACCCGGCACTCCAGCATGACCTCGGCGCACTCGAAGGCGGTCGCGGCCCGCAGCAGCTCGGTGAGGAGCTGTCCGCCGAGCCCGGTGCCCCAGTGGTCGCGGGCGACGGCGATGGTCTGGACGTCCCCGAGTTCGCCCTGGGCGGCCAGCCCCGCGTACCCGATGACCTGCTCGTCCGCCAGCGCGACCACGTACCGCCGGGTCGCCTCCGGACCCCTCGAGTGGGCCAGCTCGGACCAGAACATCCCCCGCGACCAGGCGTCCTCGGGGAACAGGCCCTTCTCCAGCTCCAGGACCCGGTCGATGTCCCACCAGCGCATCTCGCGCAACTGTGCCGTCACTTGGGGGTGACCACCTTGTAGTTCTTGGGCACCTGGGCGTCCGGCCGGCGCAGATACAGCGGCCGGGGCGCGGGCAGCTCCTCGCCGGCGGCCAGCCGCTCGACGGCGAGCGAGGCGAGGGCGGCCGCGGAGACGTGCTCGGGTTCGTGCACGACCGGGAAGGTGCCGGGGTAGAGCATCGCCCCGGCTCCGACGGCGGGCATCCCGGCGACCTGCTCGGCGATGTCGGCGGGCCGGTCGACGGCCGGATCCGTGAGCCGAGTGCGCGAGTCGGCGTACGTCGCCCAGTAGACCTCCTTGCGGCGGGCGTCGGTCGCCACGACGAACGGGCCCTTCTCGACGTCGGCCGCGTAGGCGAGCCCGTCGAGCGTGCAGAGGCCGTACACGGGCACGCCCAGCGCGAGCCCGAAGGTGTCCGCGGTCATCAGACCGACCCGCAGGCCGGTGTAGGGACCGGGACCGACGCCTGTGACGATCCCGGTGACGGCGTCCAGCTTGACCCCGGCCTCGGCGAGAACGCGGTCGACGGCCGGCAGCAGCAGCTCGCCGTGCCGGCGCGCGTCCACCTGACCCGACGAGGCGATGACGGCCTCACCGTCGTGCAACGCGACGGTGACGGCGGGGGTGGCGGTATCCAGAGCGAGCAAGAGCACGCGAACAGCCTACGGCTCCGACGCCGCGAGCACGGCCGCCAGGGGCGGACGGTCACTGACTGCTACGGTCTGTACGAAGTACGACATATACGGCGAGTCAGAGGTGGCGCACGTGTCAGGGACCAGCTCGGGAATCGTGGCCGGCCTCACCGCGGCGGCTGTCGGGGCGGTCGGTCTCCTCGCCTACCAGGCCTCTGCCACCGTACCGCCCGGCCTCGGCGACAGGCCCTCGTCGAGCCCCGCCCCGGGAGCGCCGGCGACCAAGGCACCCCGCGACCAGCACCACCCCACCGCCCTGCCGAACAACTCCGGAACGGGTGAACGGGTGGTGTACTCGGTGGACGACGACCGGGTCTGGCTCGTCGACGAGCGCGAGCGCGTCGAGCGCACCTTCCCGGTGCGGCCCGGCACGATCGACCCGCCCGTGGGCGCCTACTGGGTGACGTCCCGCTCCAAGGCGGTCACGGGCACGGACGGCCTCCCCATCGAACACGTGGTCCGCTTCACCACCACGAAGGACGGCTCGGCGATCGGCTTCAGCGCGGCCACCGGCACGAGCATGATCGAACCCCCCGACCCGACGGTCAAAACAGGCGGCATCCGCGAAACCCGCCCCGACGGCGACGCGATGTGGATGTTCGCGACGATCGGCGTGAAGGTGATGGTGATCCGTTGAACGCCCCCGAGGAACGCGCCCCGTAGGGGCGCGGGGCTGTATCGATATGCGGCTGTCGCCGCGCGGGCGCGCTCAGCCCCCACACAGCCGCGCCGGAGAACCTACCGGCCGCCCCCGCCTAGGCAGCCCTACGGTCCTGCTCGACCGGCCTCAGAGGCAGCTCCGGCACTCTCGGCGGCCTCGACACCGCGTCAGCGGCCGCACAGGACGCCAGAAGCTCGCGCATGGACACTCCGGCGACCGCGAACGGCCGCCGCTCCTTGGACGTGGACGCGGGCATGGACGCCTCCTGAGCTGCGGGGGCGGACGAAGTTAGGTACACCTAACTACGGGCTGGGTACCATGTGACCACGCCCGAGTCACGAAACGCAATATCTTGCCGACGCCTTGTCGGAATGTTCACGCGGCCCCCGGCCCGCGCCCACCGCAACGGCGGACCCGGCTCCGCCCGCCGCTCAGGCGGACAGCACGCCCAGAGCCACCGCGGCCCACCGCTCCCCGAGCCCCGTCAGGGTCACGTGCCGTACCTCGTCGGTCGTGTCCCCGACGGCCCGGTGGATCCGTACGACGAGCCGGTCCTCGGTCAGCTCCTCGACCTTGCCCTCGCCCCACTCCACGACGACCACCGAGTCGGGCAGCGAGACGTCGAGGTCCAGGTCCTCCATCTCGTCGAGCCCGCCGCCCAGGCGGTACGCGTCGACGTGGACGAGCGGCGGCCCGTCCCCGAGGGACGGATGGACGCGGGCGATCACAAAGGTCGGGGAGGTGACGGCCCCGCGCACACCGAGCCCGTCGCCCAGTCCGCGGGCCAGCGTCGTCTTGCCGGCGCCGAGTTCCCCGCTGAGCATCACGAGGTCACCGGCGCGCAGCAACTTGGCCAGTCGGCGCCCCAGCTCCCCCATCTGCCCGGGAGAGTTAACGATCAACTCCGTGCCGTTGCCGGCCCCGGCTCCGGCCAGGCCGTCAGCCTGGCTGTGCCGTGCTGCTGGTGCTTCCATAGCCACTTACCGTAGCCCCTGCCGGCACGGCACCCGCGCGGGTGAGCAGGTCGGCGAGGCGGTCGGTGACCACTTCCGGGTGTTCCAGCATGACCAGGTGACCGGCGTCCGGGACCAGCACCAGTTCGGCGTCGGGCAGCAGATCGGCGATGACCTCGCTGTGCTCGCTGGGGGTGACGAGATCCTGCACCCCGGCCAGCACCAGCACCGGCACGTTCTGGAAATAGGCGAGGGCCGCGGTCTTGTCGTGGTCGGTGAAGGCCGGGTAGAACTCGGCGACCACGTCGATCGGGGTGGACTCGATCATCCGCTCGGCGAACCGCTCGACGGCCGGGTCGACGTCCCGGGACGCGAACGAGTACCGCTTGATGATCCCGGCGAACAGGTCGGCGGTGGCCCGCCGTCCCTTCTCCACCAGCGCGGCCTGGGTGCCCAGCGCCTTCAGCACTCCGGGCAGCACCCGGCGCACCGCGTTGACGCCGGCGACCGGCAGCCCGAAGTTGACCTCGCCGAGCCGCCCGGACGACGTACCGACGAAGGCGGTGGCGACGACCCGCTCGCGGATCAGCTCGGGGTACTGCGCGGCGAGCGCCATCACGGTCATGCCGCCCATCGAGTGCCCGACCAGCACGATCGGCCCCTCGGGGACGGCCGCGTCGAGGACGGCCTTCAGGTCCCGGCCCAGCTGGTCGATGGTGAGCGGAACGCCGCTCTCGTGCTGGGCGACACCGCGTTCGGAGCGGCCGTGGCTGCGCTGGTCCCAGTGCACGGTGCGGACGACCCCGCGCAGGGCCGCCCGCTGGAAGTGCCAGGAGTCCTGGTTGAGGCAGTAGCCGTGGCTGAAGACGACGGTGACGGGGGCGGGCGCCTTGCGGCCGAAGAGCCGGCGGCGGCGCGGCGAGACGGCCGGGCCGAGGTCGGGCTCCACCTCGTCCACCTCGTAGTACAGCTCGGTGCCGTCGTCGGAGGTCGCCTTGCCGGGTGTGCCGCGCAGGGTGCCGTACGGTCCCGCCGAGTCCAGGGCCAGCCGGGCCTTGCGGCGCATCCCGCGGCCGACGGTCATCCGCTCCACGGCGACCCCCGCGGCCGCCCCGGCGGCGAGCACTCCTATGGCGGCCCCGGCGATACCGGTGACCTTGAGCCAACTCCCGTCCGCCCCCGTGGCGGAAGCGACGGCCGCCGCGGCGTCCGCTACGGCCTCCGCACTGCTCTCGCTCACGTACCGCTCCTCTTCGCCGTACTGCAGTTCGCTCGTTAGGTGATACGGGTGATGCTCACGAGGTGAGTGTTGCGTGTGTTGCTGCTGTTACAGGTGTAACCGGGTTCTGCCGTTGCCGAACCCCTGAGGTCAGTCCTCGTCCCCTGGTTCTTGCCCACTCGGTTCCCCGTTCACATAGACGCGGGGAACCCGGGTTCCGATGCGGGTGACGATTTCGTAGGCGATGGTGCCCGCGGCCTGGGCCCAGTCCTCGGCGGTGGGCTCGCCCCGGTCGCCCGGACCGAACAGCACGGCCTCGGAGCCGACTTCGGGTTCGTCGCCGCCGAGGTCGACGACGAACTGGTCCATGGCGACGCGCCCGGCGACCGTCCGCCACTTGCCGCCGACCAGCACCGGTCCGGTGCCGGAGGCATGGCGCGGGATGCCGTCCGCGTAGCCGACGGGGACCAGCCCGAGAGTGGTCTCACCGGGGGTGACGTACAGGTGCCCGTAGCTCACGCCGTGGCCGCCCGGGACGTGCTTCACCAGGGCGAGGGAGGCGGAGAGGGTCATCACCGGACGCAGCCCGAAGTCGGCCGCGCTGCCCAGTTCGGGGCTGGGCGAGAGGCCGTAGAGGGCGATACCCGTGCGGACCAGGTCGAAGTGGGACTCGGGGAGGGTGAGGGTGGCCGGCGAGTTGGCGATGTGCCGCACCTCGGGGCGCACGCCCTGCTCCTCGGCGTGGGCGAGCATCTCGCGGAAGGCGGTGAGCTGGGCGGCGATGGAGGGATGGCCGGGCTCGTCGGCGCAGGCGAAGTGCGACCAGAGCCCCGTGATCCGGACCAGCCCCGCCGTCTGCGCGCGCAGCGCCTCGGCGACCAGCTCGGGCCAGTCACCGGGCTGGCAGCCGTTGCGCCCGAGCCCGGTGTCGGCCTTGAGCTGTACGCGCGCGGGGCGGCCGGCGGCGCGGGCGGCCGCGACGACCTCCCGCAGCGCCCACATCCCGCTCACCGACACGTCGAGGTCGGCCTCGACGGCCTCCCGCCACGGCCCGCCGGGGGTCCACAGCCAGCACATGATCCGCACGTCCGCGGGCAGCCCGGGGTCCGCGCGCAGCGCCAGGGCCTCCTCGGGGGTGGCCGTACCGAGCCAGCCCGCGCCCGCCCGGACGGCCTCGCGGGCACACCGGACGGCCCCGTGGCCGTACGCGTCGGACTTCACCACGGCCATCAGGGCCGCGCCCGGCGCGAGGGCGCGCAGGGTCCGCACGTTGGCCCGCAGGGCGGCCAGGTCGATCTCGGCGCGGGCGCGCAGGGGCGCGGTCGGTGCACTAGCTGTCTCACTCATCGCGCCCCCAGTGTCTCAGAGGCCTCTGACAGCCCTCCGGCACAGGCCCCCGTACGGGCCCCGGTCACCCTCGGGTACCCGCCGGGCACCGGTTCAGGTACCCGTCCGGTGCCCCCACACGTACACCTTGTCGCCCTTCTTCAGCACACCCCACAGCTTCTTCGCGTCGCCGAGCTTGAGGTTCACACAGCCCCAGGAGCCGACGGTGGTGTAGATGGAGCCGTAGACGGCGTGGAAGGCCTGGCCGCCGTCGAAGAACTGGGCGTACGGCATGGGCGAGTTGTACAGGGTCGACCAGTGGTTCTTGTGCCGCCAGTAGACGGTGTGCCACCCGGCCCGGGTCGCGTACCCCTTCCGTCCGCTCCGCATCTGCACCGGCCCGAAGACCACCTTGCTGCCCTTCTGCACCCAGGTGACCTGCCGGTTGAGATCGACACAGACGACCCGGTACGACTTCACGGGGCAGTTCTTCTTGGCGTTCGGGTTCTTCTTCGCCGAGAGGAGCATCATCTGGTACCAGGTCACGGGCCCCGCGAACCCGATGGCCGGCTTGATCTTGTACTGCTTCTGAAACTTCTGGATGGCCTTGCAGTCGGCGGTGGACTGCTTCCCGTCCACCTTCAGCTTCAGCCACTGCTCGATCTGCCGCTGGTACGGCCCGGTCAGCTTGGAGCAGCTCACCTTGGCGACGGCGTCGCTGAGCGGCACGTACTCGACGAGGTCGTACGCCCCCGGCGGCGCCTCCTTGGGCTCGACGGCGTCCTCCTTGGCGCTGGGCGTGTACACCTTCGGCGCCAGCATCTGGTCGGGGGTGTCGATCTGCCACGGCTGCCCGGGGCCGGGCGCGACCCCCGGCACCAGCTCCGACTCGGCAACGGCGGAGGGCGGGTTGGGAACGGTGTCCGCGGCGACGCTCCCGGCCCCGAGGCACAGAACGACCACGGCGGCGACGAGGGCCCCCGCGACCCCGCGTGCAGAACCGCCCCGATAACGCACGATTCGTCCACTAATCATGCGATCAGACAACCCCGCACACCCAGAAATCCGGCGAAGCCGCGCGGCCAGGTCACCCGACGGATGCAGGGGCCTCCGGCGAGACGGGGTACCCACACGCCCGACAGAACCGCCCCCCTTCCGAGCACCCCACCCCACTCCGCGGCCGACACGAGCAGCACGCGCCCCTCAGGATCACGGGGCCCCACTCCGCGGCCGAGGCGAGCAGCGCGTGCCCCTCAGGGGCGCGGGGAACTGCGCGATCAGCCCCCACCCGGCCGCACCCGCCGCACAACGCTGCCCCTGGAGGGTGAGGTCTTGGCCTACCGAGTCGGGCGGGTGGGTGGGAAAACACCCCTCCACGCCGCCCCCAACGCGTCAGCCACCGCATGCGCAACCGTCGGCGCCCCCTCCGCCGCGAACCGCCCCGCGAGCCCGTGCAGATACGCCGCCACACTCCCCGCGTCCCGCCCGTCAAGACCGCACGCCAGCAACGACCCGGCCAGCCCCGACAGCACATCCCCACTCCCCGCGGTGGCCAGCCACGGCGTCCCCGTCGCGTTCACCCGCACGGCCGCCGCCCCTCCCCCCGGCTCCGCCACCAGCGTCGTCGCCCCCTTCAACAGCACCGTCGCCCGATACGCCCCCGCCAGCTCCCGCACCGCCGCGAGCCGGCCGGCCTCGACCTCCTCCCGCCGTACCCCCAGCAGCGCCGCCGCCTCCCCGGCATGCGGCGTCATCAGCGTCGGCGCCGTACGAGCACGCACCGCGTCCCGGTCGGCGAGCCGCAGCCCGTCCGCGTCGACCAGCACCGGCACGTCCGCCTCCAGCACCTCGGCGACGGCCTCGGCGTGGTCTCCGGCTCCCGGTCCGACCACCCACGCCTGCACCCGCCCGGCCTTGCGCGGCCCCCCGTCCGACACCAGCGTCTCGGGAAACCGCGCCAGCACCTCGTCCCCGGCGGGCCCGACGTACCGTACGGCCCCGGCCCCGCCCCGCAACGCCCCCGCGACGGCGAGCACCGCGGCCCCGGGATAACGGGCCGACCCGGCGGCGATCCCCACCACTCCCCGCCGGTACTTGTCGCTCTCCGCGGACGGCATCGGCAGCAGCCGCGCCACGTCCACGTCCTGCAAGGCCTCCAGTTCGGCCTCCTCGGGCAGTTCGAGCCCGATGTCGACCAGCCGCACCGAACCGGCGTACTCCCGCGCCGGATCGATCAGCAGCCCCGGCTTGTGCGTGCCGAAGGTGACGGTCAGGTCCGCCCGTAGGGCCGCTCCCCGCACCTCGCCGCTGTCCGCGTCCACCCCGCTGGGCAGGTCCACGGCGACGACGACGGCGCGCGACCGTTCCACCACGGCGACCAGCGCGGCGGCCTCGGGCCGCAGCCCGCCCTTCCCGCCGATCCCCACGATCCCGTCCACGACGAGATCGGACCGCAGGATCAACTCCTCGGCGGCACCGGGGAGTACGGCCGTACCGCCGGCCCGGCGCAGCGCCGCCAGGCCGCCGGCGTGGGTGCGCTCCGGCGCGAGCAGCACGGCCGCGACCCCCGCCCCCCTCTTCGCCAGCCGTGCCCCGGCGTACAGCGCGTCGCCGCCGTTGTCCCCGCTGCCGACCAGCAGCACCACCCGGCTGCCGTACACCCGTCCGAGCAACTCGGCGCAGGTGGCGGCCAGCCCGGCGACGGCCCGCTGCATCAGCGCCCCTTCCGGCAGCCGCGCCATCAACTCCCGCTCGGCCGCCCGTACCGTCTCCACGCTGTAAGCAGTCCGCATGCCCCGAGTCTCCCCCGGAACCGGTGGGGCGCGCATCCGCCCGCCCCGCCCGGGTCACCCCTCCGCGATCACCACCGCCGACGCCACCCCGGCGTCATGGCTGAGCGACACATGCCAGGACCGCACCCCGAGTTCCGCCGCGCACGCGGCCACGCTCCCCTTCACCTGCAACCACGGCCGCCCGCTGTCCTCCACGAGCACCTCCGCGTCCGTCCAGAGCAGCCCGGGCGGTGCCCCCAGCGCCTTGGCCAGCGCCTCCTTGGCCGCGAACCGCGCCGCGAGCGAGGCGATACCGCGCCGCTCCCCGCTCGGCAGCAGCAACTCCCGCTCCACGAAAAGCCGCCTGGCCAGCCCGGGAGTCCGCTCCAGCGACTCCCGGAACCGGTCGATCTCGGCGACGTCGATCCCTACCCCGATGATGCTCACCCGGGCACTCTACGATCGCCCCGGCCACCGCAGGCCCGCCCGGCCGCCTCGCCTCACTCCACTGTCACCGACTTCGCCAGGTTGCGCGGCTGGTCGACCTCGTTGCCGCGGGCCGTGGCCAGTTCGCAGGCGAAGACCTGGAGGGGGACCGTGGAGACGAGGGGCTGGAGCAGGGTCGGGGTGGCCGGGATGCGGATCAGGTGGTCTGCGTACGGGACCACCGCCTCGTCCCCCTCCTCCGCGATCACGATCGTGCGCGCGCCCCGGGCCCGGATCTCCTGGATGTTGGAGACGATCTTGTCGTGGAGGACGGACCGGCCGCGCGGTGACGGCACGACGACCACCACCGGCAGGTCCTCCTCGATCAGCGCGATCGGGCCGTGCTTCAGCTCGCCCGCCGCGAAGCCCTCGGCGTGCATGTAGGCCAGTTCCTTGAGCTTCAGGGCGCCTTCGAGGGCGACCGGGTAGCCGACGTGCCGGCCGAGGAACAGCACCGTCTTCTTGTCGGCGAGGGAGCGCGCGAGCTCCCGTACCGGCTCCATGGTCTCCAGGACCCGCTCGACCTCGCCGGAGATGTGCGAGAGGTCCCGGATCACGGCGCCGACCTCGTCGCCCCACTTGGTGCCCCGCACCTGTCCGAGGTACAGGGCGACCAGGTAGCAGGCCACCAACTGGGTGAGGAACGCCTTGGTCGAGGCGACCGCGACCTCAGGACCGGCGTGGGTGTACAGCACCGCGTCCGACTCGCGCGGGATCGTCGAGCCGTTGGTGTTGCAGATCGCCAGGACCTTGGAGCCCTGTTCCCGCGCATGCCGCAGGGCCATCAGGGTGTCCATGGTCTCGCCGGACTGGGAGATGGCGATCACCAGGCTCCGGGAGTCCAGGATCGGGTCCCGGTACCGGAACTCGCTGGCCAGCTCCACCTCGCAGGGGATGCGCGTCCAGTGCTCGATGGCGTACTTGGCGATCAGGCCTGCGTGGAAGGCCGTACCGCAGGCGACGATGACGACCTTGTCCACCTCGCGCAGCTCGGTGGCGCCGATCCGGACTTCGTCGAGGGTCAGGGAGCCGGCCGCGTCGATGCGGCCCAGGAGCGTATCGGCGACCGCCTTGGGCTGCTCGGCGATCTCCTTGAGCATGAAGTAGTCATAACCCCCCTTTTCCGCTGCCGACGCGTCCCAGTCGACGTGGTACGAGCGGACGTCCGCCGGGGCGCCGTCGAAGCCCGTCACCGTCACGCCGTCCCGGCGCAGCTCCACCACCTGGTCCTGGCCCAGCTCGATCGCCGACCGCGTGTGGGCGATGAACGCGGCGACGTCCGAGGCGAGAAAGGCCTCGCCCTCTCCAACGCCCACCACCAGCGGGGAGTTCCGGCGTGCGCCGACGACCACGTCCGGGTCGTCCGCGTGCACGGCGACCAGCGTGAACGCGCCCTCCAGGCGCCGGCACACCAGCCGCATCGCCTCCGCGAGGTCGGCGGTCACGGAGAACTCCTCCGCCAGCAGATGCGCGACCACCTCGGTGTCCGTCTCGGAGGCGAGGTCGTGCCCGCGCTCCGCCAACTCGGCGCGCAGCGCGGCGAAGTTCTCGATGATCCCGTTGTGGACGACGGCGACCTGGCCCGCGTTGTCGAGGTGCGGATGCGCGTTGGCGTCCGTCGGCCCGCCGTGCGTGGCCCAGCGGGTGTGCCCGATCCCGGTGGCACCGGCCGGCAGCGGCCGCTCCGTCAGCTCCTTCTCCAGGTTGACCAGCTTCCCGGCCTTCTTCGCCGAGGCCAGCCCGCCGTCCGCGAGCACGGCGACGCCCGCGGAGTCGTACCCGCGGTACTCCAGCCGCTTCAGCCCGGCGACCACCACATCGAGCGCCGACTGCGCCCCCACGTATCCCACGATTCCGCACATGAGCGGCAGCCTAAGTGCCGACCTCCACCCGAACACGGCTCAGCGTGCCCGAAATCGGAAATCATCGAGCCGATCCGCACCGATGGAAACCCAGCCGACCTCATCCGGCCGTCACCGGTCGCCCGCGGATCCCGCCCACCGGTCCCGCACGCAGGACTGCCGCGGGATTCCCGTGGGCGTGCCGTGAACACACCCCCTCGCCCCCGGACAATGCGCGACTTCACGCCACTCCCCCGCCGCTCCTCGCACGAAGTCGCTTGCCCGGCACGGCCGCCGTACGCCTACCATGGCCCGCGCTTGACCGGCGCATGACCACCCGGCAGGCGTAGGCCCGCCGGCAACCGGGGGGAACGATGTCGCCGCATCACGGGGCCCGTCGTCATGCCGCGTCCCGGTGCCCCGGACTGCCGGGACTTCCGAGACTCCGCCCGCCCACCCTGCTACAAGGACTGCGAGAGGAAAAGAAGCGATGACAAAGCTCGTGTCTCTCCCACCCAGCGGGCCGGGAGAGGACCTCAACTGGTTCGCCACGTCCGCCCTCTTCGACGATGTGGCCACTTTCGTTCTCCGGCATGTGACGGACGATCAGGCAAAGCGTGATGTCGCTGCAGGTGCCGCATCGGGCCATGTCTTCCTCGGGGAACTCCCCGAGCCTGATCAGACGAATGTTCTGACCGCGTTGCGTGACGCGTTTCCCGGCCACGTCGATTCCGACATCTATCCGCCGCAGGTGACTGCCAGGATGGACGACCCGGAGATCTTTGTCGCACGCGCCAAGTCGCTCGCACAGCTGGCAGGCAGAAGCCTCGCCCTGCGCAAGGCTCCCGGAGCCGCGCTGGACAACGAGGGCTGAGAGCTCCCCGACGAAGCGTGCCGGCAGAACAGAACGAAGGGCTTCGGATACCGCCGGACCGCTGACCACGTGACCGACCCCACCCCCCACCCAGTTCAAACTCCGTTAACAATGGATTGTGATCTCTCCGGTCTCCCCGATGCCCCGGAGCGCCCACCGGCACAGGCCGGAGGCGACTCCCTATGTCGACCTCACCCGTTCCGAGTGGAGCGCGCTGCGCGACAAGACACCGTTGCCGCTCACCGCCGAGGAGGTCGAGAAGCTGCGTGGCCTCGGCGACGTCATCGACCTCGACGAGGTGCGGGACATCTACCTCCCGCTGTCCCGCCTGCTCAATCTGTACGTCGGTGCCACTGACGGGCTCAGAGGCGCCCTGAACACCTTCCTCGGCGAACAGGGCTCCCAGTCCGGCACCCCGTTCGTCATAGGCGTGGCGGGCTCGGTGGCCGTCGGGAAGTCGACCGTCGCCCGGCTCCTGCAGGCCCTGCTCTCCCGCTGGCCCGAGCACCCGCGCGTCGAGCTGGTGACGACGGACGGCTTCCTGCTTCCCACCAAGGAACTGGAAGCCCGCGGTCTGATGGCGCGCAAGGGCTTCCCCGAGTCGTACGACCGCCGGGCCCTGACCCGCTTCGTCGCCGACATCAAGGCCGGCAAGGACGAGGTCACCGCCCCCGTCTACTCACACCTGATCTACGACATCGTGCCGGACCGGAAGCTCACCGTCCGGCGCCCGGACATCCTGATCGTCGAAGGGCTCAACGTCCTCCAGCCCGCCCTGCCCGGCAAGGACGGCCGCACCCGGGTCGGCCTCGCCGACTACTTCGACTTCAGCGTGTACGTCGACGCGAGCGCCGAGGACATCGAGCGCTGGTACCTCAACCGTTTCCGCAAGCTGCGCGCGACCGCCTTCCAGAACCCGGACTCGTACTTCAGGAAGTACACCCAGGTGTCCGAGGAGGAGGCCCTGGAGTACGCCCGCGGCCTGTGGCGCACCATCAACAAGGCCAACCTGGTCGAGAACATCGCCCCCACCCGCGGCCGCGCCGCCCTGGTCGTCCGCAAGGGCCCGGACCACAAGGTGCAGCGGCTGAGGCTGCGCAAGCTCTGACATCCCCGCCTGTCGCAGAGGCGTCATGCCGCCTCTGCGTCTGATCACCCCCGGCGCGCTCGCCCCGGCCGAGGGACAGTGCCCCTTAAGGGGCACCTCCCCCGGCGGCCCGAACCCGGCGAGAAAACCTACCCGAGCGCGGACTTCACGGCGTCGGCCAACCGCCCCGCCACCGACCGGGCCTGCTCGATGTCCGCGGCCTCCACCATCACCCGTACCAACGGCTCGGTGCCCGAGGGGCGCAGCAGCACGCGCCCCGTCTCCCCCAGCTCCCGCTCCGCCTCCGCGACGGCCGCCGCCAGGTCCCCGGAGGTCTTCACCCGGGACTTGTCGACGTCCGGCACGTTGATCAGCACCTGCGGCAGCCGCTCCATCACGCCCGCCAGCTCCCGCAGCGACCGCCCGGTCTGGGCGACCCGCGCCGCCAGCAGCAGCCCGGTCAGCGTGCCGTCACCGGTCGTCGCGTGGTCGAGGATGATGACGTGCCCGGACTGCTCGCCGCCGAGGGCGTACCCGTGCTCCTTCATCTCCTCCAGGACGTACCGGTCACCGACCGCGGTCTGGACGAGGTGCAGTCCTTCCCGCTCCAGCGCCAGCTTGAAGCCGAGGTTGGACATGACGGTGGCGACGACGGTGTCGGCGCGCAGCGCACCCCGTTCCCGCATGTCCAGCGCCAGCACGGCCAGGATCTGGTCGCCGTCGATCTCCTCGCCGGTGTGGTCGACGGCCAGGCACCGGTCCGCGTCGCCGTCGTGCGCGATGCCGAAGGCGGCCCCGTGCTCGACGACCGCGGCCTTCAGCTTGCCGAGGTGCGTGGAGCCGCAGCCGTCGTTGATGTTGAGCCCGTCCGGCTCCGCGCCGATCGTGACGAGGTCCGCGCCGGCCCGGCGGAACGCCTCCGGCGAGACCCCCGCGGCCGCGCCGTGCGCTTCGTCCAGGACGATCTTCAGCCCGTCGAGCCGGTTCGGAACGACCGACAGCAGGTGGGCGATGTACTGCTCGGAGCCCTCGTCGTAGGACCGTACCCGGCCGACGCCCGCGCCGGTGGGCCGCTCCCAGGGCTCGCCGTGGCGGTGGGACTCGTAGACCGCCTCGATCCGGTCCTCGAGCTCGTCGGCGAGCTTGTGGCCGCCGCGGGCGAAGAACTTGATGCCGTTGTCGGGCATGGCGTTGTGGCTGGCGGAGAGCATGACGCCCAGGTCGGCGCCGAGTGCGCCGGTCAGGAACGCGACCGCCGGGGTGGGCAGCACCCCGACGCGCAGGACGTCGACGCCCGCGCTCGCCAGGCCCGCGACCACGGCCGCTTCCAGGAACTCCCCGGACGCGCGGGGATCCCGCCCGACGACCGCCTTCGGCCGGTGGCCCTCGAACGTGCCCGCCTCGGCCAGCACGTGCGCCGCCGCCACCGACAGCGCGAGCGCCATCTCGGCCGTCAGGTCCGCGTTGGCGACGCCGCGCACGCCGTCCGTGCCGAAGAGTCGTCCCACTTGTCCTCCTGAAGAAGCGTCTTTGCTGCCAGGAAATGATGGCAGGCGCTTAGTCATGCGATCACACCAGCCTTTGAGCGTCTTGTGTCGTTATACGCCCTTGGCCGGGATAAACGAACGCCCCGGCGGCACATGTGGCGTGCCGCCGGGGCGTTCGGAGTACGCGCCGAGCCAGGACCCGGATACGCGGGCCGGGCCCGTATATGCGTACGGGCAGGCAGCGAGCGATTAACGCTTGCTGTACTGCGGGGCCTTGCGGGCCTTCTTCAGACCGGCCTTCTTGCGCTCGACCGCACGGTCGTCGCGCTTGAGGAAGCCGGCCTTCTTGAGCGGGCCGCGGTTGTTGTCGACGTCGGCCTCGTTCAGGGCGCGGGCGACACCGAGACGGAGCGCACCGGCCTGGCCGGAGACACCGCCACCGGCGATGCGGGCGACGACGTCGTAACGGCCCTCGAGCTCCAGCACCTTGAAGGGCTCGTTGACTTCCTGCTGGTGCACCTTGTTGGGGAAGTAGTCCTCAAGGGTGCGACCGTTGATCTTCCACTTGCCGGTGCCCGGGACGATCCGGACGCGGGCGATGGCGTTCTTGCGACGGCCCAGGCCGGCGGCCGGCTGCGGGTCGCCGAAGCGGGACGCGAGGGACTCCGAGGTGTACTCACCCTCGACGGGGACCTCGGACTCGGTGGTGTAGCTGTCGATGTCGACCAGCTCGGTCTCGGTCTCTTCGACCGGCTGCTCAACGGTGGTCTCGGCCACGATTCTCCTCAGATTCTCTTCAGTCTTAGGGGGTGGCCGGACTTACTGCGCGACCTGGGTGATCTCGAACGGCACCGGCTGCTGCGCAGCGTGCGGGTGCACGTCACCCTTGTAGACCTTCAGCTTCGAGAGCATCTGACGGCCCAGCGTGTTCTTGGGGAGCATGCCCTTGACGGCCTTCTCGACGGCCTTCTCGGGGTTCTTGTCCAGCAGCTCGTCGTAGCGGACGGAGCGCAGACCGCCCGGGTAGCCGGAGTGGCGGTACGCCATCTTCTGGGTCCGCTTGTTGCCGGACAGGTGCACCTTGTCGGCGTTGATGATGATGACGAAGTCACCGGTGTCGACGTGAGGAGCGTAGATCGGCTTGTGCTTGCCCCGCAGAAGGGACGCGGCGGTGGTGGCGAGACGACCCAGGACGATGTCCTGGGCGTCGATGACGTGCCACTGGCGAGTCACATCGCCGGGCTTAGGGCTGTACGTACGCACTTCGCAGCCTTCTTCTTCAGTGGATGGGTACTGACACATGGCATCACTGAAGCGATCGTGCAGCTGGGGACGACAATGCCGGAGACGCTGCCCGTATGCCGCCCACTGGTAACTGCTCCAGGGAACCTAGGTAGAGGCCACTCCCGTGAGAATGAGCGAACCAATACACAACGATGAGGAAGCTTACAAGGGTGCCCCCTGACGGGTCAAAACGAGCTCGCGCGGACTTCCGCGGCGCGCGACGGCACCGGGATGCTCCCCCGTGCCCCAAAGGTCCACTATCACCCTTCGTACTGTCACACCAGTACCCCCGGCCCCCGTCTAAGATGCGCCCCATGAGCTATGGGCAGGGGGGACCCCAGTCCCAGTGGGATCCCTGGAAACCGCAGTCGCAGCAGCCCTGGAACGGGGGCACCGACCAGACCCCGGACTGGGCCGCGCTCGCCGAGGCCTCGGAGACGCGGAACAAGCGGCGCAGAGTGCTGTTCATCGGTGGTGGCGTGGTCGCCACGCTGGCGATCGGCACGGCCGTCGCCATGGCCGTGGTGTCCGCGAACGGCGACAACAACGCCTCCGGAACACCCAGCAACCTGCCCGCGAGCGCCTCGCTGCCGAGCGACTCGGCGGACTCGGCGCCGTCCTTCGCGCCGACGAGTGCGCCGCCGCCGCTGGACCCCGAGGAATTCATATCCAGTGTGAAGAAGGACACGGCGCCACTGAGCGCCGAGACCCTCTTCCCGGGCACCCAGCTGACCATGGGCGAGACGGTGTACAAGAAGGGCGCCACGGCCGACACCAAGAAGTGCGCCACGGCCGCCAAGGGCACCCTCCCGAACATCCTCACCAAGAATGACTGCACCCGGCTGCTGCGCGTCACCTACTTCAAGGACGGCGCCGCGGTGACGGTGGGCGTGGCCGTCTTCGACACCGAGGCGCAGGCGGCCAAGGCCAAGACCGAGGCCGACAAGAAGGGCTTCGTCAGCGCACTGGCCGGCTCCGGGGTGAAGGCCTTCTGCACCTCCGGCGTCTGCCGTACGACGACCAACTCCTACGGCCGGTACGCCTACTTCACCACCGCCGGCTTCCTCAACGGCAAGGACGTCACCACCAAGGACACCAAGGTCTTCCAGACCGGTGACGACCTGGCGGAGTTCACCTTCCGGCAGATCCGCAGGCGGGGCGAGGCCCAGGCCTCGGCGGCCGCGAACCAGTGACGTATCCGCGGAGCACCTGAGACTCTCCCCGGGCCCGACCGGTGATCAAGGAGATCACCGGTCGTCGGGCCCTTGGGGGGACTCATGACGGACACGTCCAGACGCGGACTGCTCGCCGGTGCGGCCGGCCTCGACGGCACGGCTCTCGCCACCACGGTCGCCACCGCGGCCCCGGCGGCCGCCGCGTCCGGCACCGGCGCGGGCCGGCTGAACGTGCGGGACACCGCGTACGGCGCCCTCGGCGACGACTCCGCCGACGACCAGCCCGCCATCCAGAAGGCCATCGACGCGGCCGGCCAGGGCGGCACGGTCTACTTCCCGCCCGGCAGGTACCGCATCGCCGCGCCGCTCAGGCTCTCCCTGGGCGTGACCCTGCGCGGCGAACCGGAACCCGCACTTCCCGGTGCGCACCGACATGGCCGACTCCTTCCTCCGCCCCGGCATCGGCAACTTCACCGGCGAGGCCCTGATCGTCGTCGACCCGGCGTCCACCTGCCCAACATGCTCCTGAGCAGGCCCAACGTGAAGACCTAGCGGAGTCAGGAGTCCTACTAGGTTCTGACCGGCGGCACAATGGCCTCGGGTTCGGTCGGGGAGGGAACGGGGGCGGGCGGGGATCATGCGCATGCGGGGACGGGTCGGGCTCGTCGGGGCGGGTGCCGTCGCCGGGCTGCTGGGTCCGCTGGCGCTGTGGGAGGCCTGGCGGGACGACCGGGACGCCGCGCGGGTCCCGCGGCTCGTCCCCACCGACCTGCGGGACCGTGACCCCGACGCGACGCCGGCGGCCCGCCGGGTCTACGCGCTGCTGGCCGGCCTGGAGAACGACGCCCGCCGCGGCCGTGCGACCCGCACCGTGATCGGGCAGCACGTGGAGCTGCAGAACGAGCGCTACAACGCGGGCTACGGCGACTACCGGGGCACCAAGCAGCCGGGCTACTACTACCGCAAGGCCCGGGACATCACCGGACGGCTGCCCGGTTTCGTGGAGCTGGACCTCGGCCCCGGTTACGGGCAGCCGGGCTGGGCGGTGGGCACGGCCCGCTCCTACTCCCGGGCCTGGCCGGCCTGCCGGCGCTTCTGGGGGTACACCGAGGACGCCGTGGATCTCGCGGTCGGCGTGTGGTCGGGCCTGCCCCGGGCGGCCGACGGCTCCTACCGGCCCTCCGGCACCCACCAGGAGTGCGCCTCCGGCGCCGAGGTCTCCCTGCCGCACAACGGCGGCGGCCCCGCGGGCCTGGTCGGTTTCTCCTTCCACCAGCCCTACCCGGGCAGCCCGGTCAAGGGTTTCGAGCAGACCCTGCTGCGCAACTCCCCCGGCGCGAAGGACCGCGGCTGGTTCGGCCGGGTGGTCACCGCGGGCAGCGCCGAGCACCAGGCCCTGCTGCACGACCTCGACTTCCTCGCGGACCATCTCGGCTATCTCGCCGGCCAGGGGGTGCCGGTGCTGCTGCGCCCGTACCACGAGATGAACACCCCGCCGGGCCACGGCTTCTGGTGGGCGGGGCAGGATCCCGCCGCCTTCCGGAAGCTGTGGCGGCTGGCCCACGACCACCTGGTGCACCGCCGCGGCCTGCACAACCTGATCTTCGTCTGGTCGCCCAGCTCCTGGGACGGCACCTACGGCCGCCGGCCCGGGGCGTACTATCCGGGCGGCCGCTACGTCGACATAGTGGGCGTCGACGACTACAGCGACACCCCGGCCAAGCCGGTCGGCGGCGCCTGGACCGAGGTCTGGTACCGGGGCCTGGAGAAGTACCGCAGGCCGCGCATCGTCGCCGAGTCCTTCCACGTCCCGCTGAACGCGGCGCAGCCCCGGACCCTGACCCGGACGCCATGGGTCATGTGGACGGTGTGGGGCCAGGCACTGTCGTACGACAATCTCGCCGAGCCCCGGGCGAAGAACACCACGGCCGATGTGAAGCGGACCTACGGCTCACCGAAAGTGATCACCGGTGGACGCCCCGTCCACGTTTCGGATGTGGACTGGGAATCACTGAACAAGAGTCACTGAGGTTAACTTCCGAACACAACTTCCACACACGCATTCCCATGTACTGCACATACATGCAAGGATCGCTGTTCTGTTCGGTCAGTGGTTCGGGCGCCCGGGGGGGCATCTGAGAGGCGGCTGACCGAGGCGCCTATAGAAGGCGCGGGGGGATCGAACCCGGAACAGCGAAGCCGTCCTGGCGTGCTCTGCCATGCCATGCCACGGCCGAGGTCCGTCGATGCCTCCGCGCGCCACCGATCTCACGGGGAGTTCCACAGCCGTCATGGCATCGACAACGGTCGACAGCGGTGCGCCGCATTCGCGGCACACCGTGAAACTGGCGAAGCGCACCGCCGCCTGGAAACCGGCCATCCTGCCGTTCCTGATCCCACTGGTCTTCCTGACCCTGTTCAGCCTGTGGTCGTACACACCCAGCGACTCGCCGCTGGCGTGGCTCATCACCATCTGCTGGGCGCTTCCGGTTCCCGGTGTACTCGTGTCAGTACAGGGCTTCTTCCTCATCCGCCGCCGGCTCCGCAAGGCGCATCTGATGACTCCGCCGGCGCTGGTGGACCAGGACTTCCTGATCGTCCTCGTCCCCACCATCGGGCGGCACGACACCTACCCGGCCCTGGAGCGCTCCGTCCTCTCCTACGTGGAGCACCTCCCGGAGTGGTTCCCGTACATGCGCGTGGACGTGCTCACCGAGGAGGGCTGCGAGGCCGGGGCGCGGATCGACGAGCTGGCCGCGGTCAGCCCGCTGATCCGCGTGGTCACCGTGCCCAAGGCGTACGAGACCGAGAACGGCACCCGCTTCAAGGCCCGTGCCAACAACTACGCCCACGAGCTGCGCATCGAGGAGCGCGAGGCCCTCGACCACGTCTGGGTGCTGCACATGGACGACGACACCGGTGTCGGCCCCGACACCTCGGCGTCCCTCGCCCAGTTCATCAACCGCCAGCGCCGTGCGACCCCCGAAGAGGTCAAGCACATGGCGCAGGGCATCCTGACCTACCCGCGCGAGAACGCGGTGAGCCTGCTCACCTGGTTCGCCGACGCCATCCGCCCCGCCGACGACATCGCGCGCTTCCGGGCCTTCACCGGCCTCGGCACCCCGGCCGCCGGCGTGCACGGCGAGCTGCTCGTCATCCGTGCCTCCATCGAGGCCGAGATCGGCTGGGACTTCGGCCCCAGGGAGATCGTCGAGGACGCCCGGCTCGCCCTGACCTTCTGCCGTCTCTACCCGGGCCGCAGCGACTGGTTCAACGGCCGCTGCTACGGCGCCTCACCGGCCAACGCCAAGGACTTCATCAAGCAGCGCGAGCGCTGGGCCTGGGGCCTGGTCGCCCTCTGCTTCAACCGCAGGGTCCCGCTGCGCTACCGCTGGTTCCTGACCATCTGCGTGACGAGCTGGATCCTCGGACCTCTTCAGCACGTCGGCACGATCATCTTCGTCGCCTGGTTCATCGGCGACATGAACACCTCGCCCGTGACCCAGTCCGTGGTCATTCTGTGGTCGATCAGCTTCGCGTATGTGATCTGGGCGTACTGGGAAGGGCTGCGGCTCAACGCGATCGCCTCGGTCAGCGGCCGGCGCAGGTGGTGGGAGCCCGTGGCGGTCCTCCTGCTGCTGCCCTACTTCTCCCTCATCGAAGGAATCGGGGGCATCAAGGGC
Source organism: Streptomyces sp. NPDC058683 (assembly GCF_042716195.1). Classification (NCBI taxonomy): domain Bacteria; kingdom Bacillati; phylum Actinomycetota; class Actinomycetes; order Kitasatosporales; family Streptomycetaceae; genus Streptomyces; species Streptomyces sp. NPDC058683. The sequence goes on along the minus strand of NZ_JBHXSK010000018.1, from coordinate 63,561 downwards.
CTCTGGAAGTTCCTCCGCCGTGAGGAGAACAAGTTCGTCGTCATCGCCAAGCCCGCCTGATCCGGAAGAGACCTCACACCCATGAAGCGCGCACGCCTGCCCATGCTCGCCGTGCTCCCCGTCACCGTCATCTCCCTCGTGGTCGCGGCACCCTTCGTGATCGGCGACCACCCCCTGCAGTGGTCGTCCGGATCCCTCATGCCCCACCTGGTGCTCGACGGCAGCGAGCCCGCCCACCCGGCCGGGTCCAAGTCCGGCACCGGCACCGCGGCCCCTTCGGAGAACACCGAGATCGCCAAGGTCGGCAAGGAGTGGAAGAAGGGCATGCCGCAGTGGGGCGTCCAGCTCTACTGGGAGGACAACCCCGACCACCCCCTCGCCTACGTGGAGAAGCAGGCCCGGCTCCACGCGAACTACCTGGTCGGCCTGCACGCCAACTCCGTCAGCGTCTCCTTCCCGTTCTTCACCGGGAACAAGTCCTCGACGAAGATCACCGGCGGCACCAAGACCCCCACCCCCGAGCGGCTCGCCCGGATATTGGCGATCTTCCACGAGGCCGGACTGCGCACGACGGTCAGGCCGCTCATGGACGAGACGTCGCTCGACATCGCGGACGGCAACTGGCGCGGGAACATCGCCCCCTCCGACCGTGACGCCTGGTTCGCCTCGTACGAGAAGTTCCTGACCCCCTACCTGAAGGCGGCCCAGGGCGAGAAAGCGGCGACCTTCGTCATCGGCACCGAGCTGAACTCCATGGAGGGCGACGACCGCTGGAACGCGCTCGTGGACAGGGCCGAGAAGGAGTTCACCGGCGAGGTCGCGTACGACGCGAACTGGGACAACTACGTCAGCGGCCCGATCTCCATGCCCGTCAGCCACCTCGGCATCGACGCGTACTTCCCCGTCAAGGTCGACGACGACGCCTCGGTGGACACCCTCGTCAACGGCTGGGACGACTGGCTGGACAAGAAGGCCACCGGCACCCTGCCGAAGATCACCGTCGCCGAGGCCGGCATCGGCGCCATGAACGGCGCCTACCACTCCCCCGGCAACTTCTACGCCAAGCGCGCCGTCAACCTCCAGGTGCAGGCCAACTGGTACACCGCCGTCTGCCGGGTGGTCCAGGAACGGAAGATGAGCGGCGTCTACTGGTGGTCGATCTACTTCGACGACGACCCCAACGACAAGCCCGACGACAAGGTTGCCTCCCGGCTCGACTTCGCCGGTCGCCCCCTCTCCGAGAAGGCGATCAAGTCCTGTTTCACCTCCGACTACGCGGGCCCCGGGACTGACACCGCTAGCTGACCGAGCGAGGCAATCATGCAAGAAGCCATCATTCTGGTGGGCGGCAAGGGAACCCGCCTGCGCCCACTGACCAACCACACCCCGAAACCGCTTCTCGGCGTCGCGGGCTCCTCCTTCATCCGCCACCAGGTGGCCAAGCTGATGACGGCCGGTGTCGAGCACCTGGTGTTCGCCACCTCGTATCTCGCCGACCTCTTCGAGGACGAGTTCCGGGGCTTCTCCGAGGACCTGGAGATCTCCTACGCCGTCGAGGAGGTCCCGCTGGGCACCGGCGGCGCCATCCGCAACGCCGGCCGCCTGCTGCGCGGCCCGTCCGACGCCCCGGTCCTCGTCCTCAACGGCGACATCCTCTCCGGTGTCGACCTGCGCGCCGTCCTGGAGCGGCACGAGGCCCGGCGGGCCGACGTCACCCTGCACCTCACCAGGGTCGCCGACCCCCGCGCCTTCGGGCTCGTCCCCACCGACGAGAACGGCCGGGTGCTCTCCTTCCTGGAGAAGCCCAAGACGGCGGAGGAGTGCGTCACCGACCAGATCAACGCCGGCTGCTACGTCTTCCGCCGGTCCGTCCTGGACGCCATCCCGGCCGACCGCGAGGTCTCGGTCGAGCAGGAGACCTTCCCGGGGCTCGTCGCCCGGGGCGGCCGCGTCTTCGGCCACACCACCGCCGACTACTGGCGTGACCTGGGAACCCCGCTGGCCTTCGTGCACGGCTCCGCCGACCTGGTCACCGGCCGGGCGGCCTCGCCGCTGGTCGGCCCGCCCGCCGAGGCCCTGATCCACCCCACGGCCACCGTCGACCCGACCGCCCGCGTCACGGGCGGCTCGACGATCGGCCCGGGCGCCGTCATCGGCCCGCACGTGGTCGTCGACCGCTCCATCGTCGGCGAACGCGTCACCGTGGCCGAGGGCGCCCGGATCCATGAGTCCGTGGTGGACCACGACGCCTCCATCGGTAGCGAATCGATTCTGCGCGAGGCGGTGGTGGGCTGCCACTCCCACGTCGGCGCGGAGAACGAGCTGCCCGCCCAGCTGCGGCTGTCCTGCGGCATCCGCATTCCCGCCCAGGGGGTGCGCGTCAGCGGGACGGCTGCCGCCTGCCCGACGGCCCACTGAATCCGCCGGCCCGACCGGACAGTTACTGGAGAGAAGTGACCACCCATCAAGCCATCCCTGTAGGCGACCCGACGGAGCCGCCCGAGCACCGGTCGGACCGGCACCGCCGCAGCGCCCCGAAGGAAGACCGGCTGCGGAAATACCGCCCCGACCTGCAGGGCCTGCGAGCCGTAGCGATCACGATGGTCGTCCTGATGCACACGGGCATCCTCGGCATCCACGGCGGCGTCGACGTCAGCTTCACGCTCAGCGGCTTCCTCATCGGCAGCCAGCTCCTCGCGGAGATCGACAAGACCGGCAAGGTGTCGCTCGGCAAGTTCTGGGCCCGCCGGTTCCGACGGCTGGCGCCGGGCGCCTCCCTCGTCATCGTCGTGACGGCCGTCGTGGCCTGGATCTACGCCAGCCCGTTCCGTTTCCGCGACTACATGTCAGACGGCTTCGCGGCTTCGCTGAGCTTCATCAACTGGCGCCTCGCCGAGAACGGCACCGACTACTTCGCCAACGACGGCAGCCAGTCGCCGTACCAGCACTTCTGGTCGCTGGGCATCGAAGAGCAGTTCTACGTCGTCGCGCCACTCGCGCTCGTCGTCGTCGCCTGGTTCAGCCGGGTCGTCTTCCGCAGCCGCTTCTTCATCGGACTCTTCCTGGCCACCGTGATCGGCGGCTCGCTGTATCTGTCGGTCACGCAGACCCAGACCAACCAGCCGCTCGCCTACTTCGGCACCCAGACCCGGGTGTGGGAGCTCGCCCTCGGCGTCTTCGTCGCCCTCAACGCCCGGCTCCTGTCCCGTGTGAACCAGGGCTTCGCGGCTTTCCTCACCTGGGCCGGGCTCGGCACCACCCTGGTCACCGCACTCCTCATCACGGAGAAGACCCCGCTGCCCGGATACGCCGTGGGCGGCCCGGTACTGGGCGCCGCCCTGGTCATCGCGGGCGGCTGCGCGGCGCCCCGCCACGGCGTCGAGCGGGTCCTGTTCAACCCCGTGACCGACTTCGTCGGCAACGTCAGCTACGGCTGGTACCTCTGGCACTGGCCGATGCTGATCCTCTGGCCCGAAATCGTCACCCGCGAGTTCAGCTACTCCGACCGTTTCCGGGTCGCTGCGGGCTCCTTCGTACTGGCCGTCGCCACGCATTACCTGATCGAACGGCGGCTGAAGGCCAACGCCAAGCTGGTACAGATCCCGTGGCGCGGCATCCTCGTCGGCCTGACCCTGACCGGCACCGCGGCCGTCGCCACGACTCTCGCCGTACGGGTGCCGCTCAACCTGTCGGTCCAGACCGCCTCCGGCGCCGCCGCCAACGGCTACCAGGGCATCGCCTCCGTCGAACAGGCCGTGAAGGAGCGCGACCATCCCCGGATCAGCGAGTCGGCCCTGCTCAAGGCCCCCAGCGACCGCGGCGACCACGGCTGCATCGACGACCTGCTCATCACCGGCTACACCCTGCGCGACGAGTGCGTCATCGGCGACACCACGGCCAAGCGGACGATGGTGCTGATGGGCGACTCGCACGCCTACCAGTGGGGCAACGCGTTCAACGAACTCGGCAAGAAGCTGCACGTCAAGGTCATCACCGTGATCAAGAGCGGCTGTACCCCCGAGGTGTACAAGATCACCCGCGAGGACCTCGGACGCGACTACACCGAGTGCACGAGCTGGCGGAAGACGGCCCTCGACAAGATCGACCAGCTCAAGCCGGACGTGCTCGTCGTCGCCAACCGGGTCCAGGGGACCACCACCGAGGAGGGCGCGGACCAGACCTTCAAGCGCCTGAAGGCCACCGGCGCGAAGCTCGTCTACCTCACGGACACGCCGTACCCGAACCGCTCCGTTCCGGACTGCCTCGCCCAGAACTCCGACGACATCGGCGCCTGCAGCCGCCCGTCCACGGAAATGATCGACCGCGCCGAGTTCCGCCTCATGGAACGGGAGGCGGCCCAGAAGTCCGGGTTCAAGGTCATCGACACGATTCCGGCCTTCTGCGCCGACGGCTACTGCCCGGCCGTGATCGGCGGGCACGTCGTCTACTGGGACTACAGCCACATGAGCGGCAGCTACGCCCTTTCCCTGGCCCCGTACCTGGAACCGAAGTTCAAGACGGTCCTCGCCGGCTGATCCGTCACATCCGTCAGGCCGACCGCACCCGCACCCGGCGCGCCTCCCGCTGCCTCTCCAGCAGCAGGCCGGCCGCCGGGTACGCGACTTCCTCCAGGGTCAGCCCGTGCGGCCGCACGACATGCACGGCGCTGTCCCGCACGCCGGCGTCAAGAACGCGCCGCGGCCACTCCACGCCCCGGTGCCCGTCGCCGACGAACAGCAACGCGCCCACCATCGACCGCACTTGGTTGTGGCAGAAGGCGTCGGCCCGCACCTCGATCTCGACGACCCCGTCCGCCCGCCGGGTCACCCCGAAGCCGAGGATCTCGCGAATGGTCGTCGCCCCCTCCCGCTTCTTCGCGTACGCGGCGAAGTCGTGCTCCCCGACCAGTGACTTGGCGGCCGCGTCCATCACGGCGACGTCCAACTCCCAGTCGTGCCACAGGACGTGATGGCGCAGCAGCGGGTCCACGCCCCCCGGCCGGTCCCCGACCCGGTAGACGTACCGCCGCCACAGCGCCGCGAACCGCGCGTTGAACCCCGCCGGCGCCTCACCCAGCGCCCACACCCGCACGTCCTTCGGCAGCCGCCCGGCGAGCCGCTTCAGCAGCTTCTCGCGCTGCTCCTCCCACACCCCGGCCGGCAGATCGACATGCGCCACCTGCCCCCGCGCGTGCACCCCGGCATCCGTCCGCCCGGCCACGGTCAGGTCGTACGTCGTCCCCTGTGACCGGGTGACGACCCGCAGCGCCTCCTCGATCTCCCCCTGCACGGTCCGCTTCCCCCCGGCCTGCTTGGCCCACCCGTGAAACCCACTCCCGTCGTAGGACAGGTCGAGGCGGATGCGGACATGGCCGGGCTGAACTTCGTCACTCACGGGAGAATCCTCTCAGGGCAAGAAAAGCGGGCCCGTCCCTGAAAGGAACGGACCCGCTCACGCGCCCCTTCAGGGGCGCGGGGAACTGCGCAACCAGCCACTACGGCGCCGCAGTCAAAGGACGGCCTTACGCCTCCTTCGACTCCTCGGCGGCGTCCTCGGCCTCGTCGGCCTTGGTCACGTCGACCTTGGCGTCCTCGACCTCGACAACCTCGGCAGCCTTGACCTCGTCGGCGTCCTTGGCGGCACGCTTCGTGGCGGCCTCGGCCTCACCCGTCGCCTGCTGCGCGACCGTCAGCGCCTCGACCAGCTCGATGACAGCCATGGGCGCGTTGTCGCCACGACGGTTACCGATCTTGGTGATACGGGTGTAGCCACCCGGACGGTTCTCGTACCGCGGGCCGATCTCGGTGAAGAGCGTGTGCACGATGCTCTTGTCCGTGATGACCTGGAGCACCTGACGGCGGTTGTGAAGGTCGCCCTTCTTCGCCTTGGTGACCAGACGCTCGGCGTACGGCCGCAGACGGCGGGCCTTCGCCTCGGTGGTGGTGATACGGCCGTGCTCGAAGAGCGCCTTCGCGAGGTTCGCGAGGAGCAGCTTCTCGTGCGCGGCGCTGCCGCCCAGACGGGCACCCTTGGTGGGCTTCGGCATGGTTCTTCTCCTGTGTGTCTGCCCCGGCCGTATCAGGTACCGAAGTCAGTATCTGAGCAGACGGTTGTCTGTCAGAGATCCGGTCGAGGCCCCGAAGGGGCCCGACCGGAAGGGGCGCGGGGAACTGCGCGACCAGCCACAGCGCACCCGCACCCGAGTGCAGACCGGAAGGTCCGAGCTCTTAGTACTGCTCGGTCTCCACAAAGCCCGCGTCCGCATCGTCGTCGGCACCAAAGGCGTCGGCGGCGGCGGTCGGGTCGAATCCGGGCGGGCTGTCCTTGAGGGCCAGGCCCATGCCGGCCAGCTTCGCCTTGACCTCGTCGATGGACTTCGCACCGAAGTTGCGGATGTCCAGGAGGTCGGCCTCGGAGCGGGCGACGAGCTCACCCACGGAGTGGATGCCCTCACGCTTGAGGCAGTTGTAGGAGCGGACCGTGAGCTCCAGCTCCTCGATCGGCAGCGCCAGATCGGCGGCCAGGGCGGCGTCCGTGGGCGAGGGGCCCATGTCGATGCCCTCGGCGTCGATGTTGAGCTCGCGGGCCAGACCGAACAGCTCCACCAGGGTCTTACCGGCGGACGCCATGGCGTCACGGGGACGCATGGCCTGCTTGGTCTCGACGTCGACGATCAGCTTGTCGAAGTCGGTGCGCTGCTCGACACGGGTCGCCTCGACCTTGTACGTGACCTTGAGCACCGGCGAGTAGATGGAGTCGACCGGGATACGGCCGATCTCCTGGCCCACCTGCTTGTTCTGCACGGCGGAGACGTAACCGCGGCCACGCTCGACCGTCAGCTCCATCTCCAGCTTGCCCTTGCCGTTGAGCGTGGCGAGGACGAGGTCGGGGTTGTGCACCTCGACACCGGCCGGGGGCGCGATGTCGGCGGCGGTGACCAGACCCGGGCCCTGCTTGCGCAGGTACATCACGACCGGCTCGTCGTGCTCCGAGGAGACGACCAGCTGCTTGATGTTGAGGATCAGGTCGGTGACGTCCTCCTTGACGCCCGGCACGGTGGTGAACTCGTGCAGGACACCGTCGATACGGATGGACGTGACCGCCGCACCCGGGATCGAGGACAGAAGAGTCCGGCGGAGGGAGTTGCCGAGGGTGTAGCCGAAGCCCGGCTCCAGCGGCTCGATCACGAACCGGGAGCGGAACTCGTCGACGACCTCTTCGGTCAACGAGGGACGCTGAGCGATCAGCATGGTGTGGATCCTTCAGTTGCGGGCGCCCGCTATTTGACGCCCTACTGGTACTGCAAGGGTACGGGCGATACGGCCCCTTTACGGAGCCGTACCGCCCGGAAACCTCAGGCCCGAAGGCGTCGCGTCAGACGCGGCGGCGCTTCGGCGGACGGCAGCCGTTGTGCGGGGTCGGGGTGACGTCCTGGATGGAGCCGACCTCGAGGCCCGTGGCCTGCAGGGAACGGATGGCGGTCTCACGACCGGAACCCGGGCCCTTCACGAACACGTCGACCTTGCGCATGCCGTGCTCCTGCGCGCGGCGGGCAGCCGACTCGGCGGCCATCTGCGCGGCGAACGGCGTGGACTTCCGGGAGCCCTTGAAGCCGACGTGGCCGGCGGAGGCCCAGGAGATCACGTTGCCGGACGGGTCCGTGATGGAGACGATCGTGTTGTTGAACGTGCTCTTGATGTGCGCGTGGCCGTGAGCGACGTTCTTCTTTTCCTTGCGGCGCACCTTCTTGGCAGCGCCCTGACGACCCTTGGGGGGCATCTAGTAACTCCTACGGGGAGGTGGTCGGTCCTACAGCGAAGACCGCTGATGAAGCGTTGTCCGCTGCGGACTACTTCTTGCCCGGCTTCTTCTTGCCGGCGATGGCGCGACGCGGGCCCTTGCGGGTGCGGGCGTTGGTGCTGGTGCGCTGACCGCGGACGGGCAGGCCGCGGCGGTGACGCAGACCCTGGTAGCAGCCGATCTCGACCTTGCGGCGGATGTCGGCCTGGATCTCGCGACGGAGGTCACCCTCGGTCTTGATGTTGTTGTCGACGTACTCACGAATCGCGACCAGCTGCTCTTCAGTCAGGTCACGGACGCGGGTGTTCGGGTCGATGCCGGTCTCGGCCAGCGTCAGCTGGGAGAGCGTACGGCCGATGCCGAACACGTAGGTGAGGGCGACTTCCACACGCTTTTCGCGCGGGATGTCAACACCGGAAACGCGTGCCACTTCAATGGCTCCTGGTGATCTTCGGAGGTCTTCCGCAGGACCGGCTCCCAGCCGCCGGCCTCTTGTATTTCAAAGAGTAGGTACGACCTGGGTCCCCGGCCTCCGAACCGGGGGTGTCGAGCCGTGTGGGGCTCGGGCCCTGCGTATGAACAAATTCAGCTTGCGTCGCGCGAATCTCTGCGATGGATGCAGAGGGATCGGTCGTGCGTCAGCCCTGGCGCTGCTTGTGGCGCGGGTTCTCGCAAATGACCATGACCCGACCGTGACGGCGGATCACCCTGCACTTGTCGCAGATCTTCTTGACGCTCGGCTTGACCTTCATGGGATTGAGGTTCTCCGGGTCAGTTGCCGGCAGCCCCGCTCACACGGGACCTGGGCAAGATCTACTTGTATCGGTAGACGATCCGGCCACGCGTCAGGTCGTACGGAGACAACTCCACCACGACCCGGTCGTCAGGGAGGATGCGGATGTAGTGCATACGCATCTTGCCGCTGATGTGTGCCAGGACCTGGTGGCCGTTCTGGAGCTCGACCTTGAACATCGCGTTCGGAAGAGACTCGACGACAGTGCCCTCGATCTCGATGGCACCTTGCTTCTTGGCCACGCTTCGCCCTTCGAATCGACTACCTTGATCGACTCCCACGCGTCCCGCTTGGGATATCCCACGGGCGCATGCGGACATGCGGGTGCACGAGAGCCGACGAGTCAGTCTACGTCAGCGCACCCGGAAAGACGAATCGGTGAAGTCTGCCCCACAGAGCAGATCATTAAGCGCGCGAGATTGCCGCGCCCCTTCAGGGGCGCGGGGCTGTTTCGATATGCGGCTCCGCCGCGCGGGCGCGCGAAGCCCCCACCCAGCCGCAGCGTCGAAAAATATGCTCAGCCCATCGGATCCGGCGCAGCCGTGATCCCATGCTCGGCCAGCTTGGCCTTACCTCCGTCGGGAGACGTCAGCACCAGCGGACCCTCCTCGGTCAGCGCGACGCTGTGCTCCCAGTGCGAGGACCACGTCCCGTCGGTCGTGATGACCGTCCAGTCGTCCTCCAGCACCTCGGTCCGCGGCGTCCCCAGCGACACCATCGGCTCGATGGCCAGGCAGAACCCGGGGACCAGCTTCGGCCCCTTCCCCCGCCGCCGGTCGACGTAGTTCAGCAGGTGCGGGTCCATGTGCATCTCGGTGCCGATGCCGTGGCCGCCGTAGTCCTCGATGATCCCGTACCGGCCGCCGCCCGGCTTCGGCTGGCGGCGGATGTACGTCTCGATCGCCCGGGAGACGTCGACCAGCCGGCTGCCCTGCTTCATCGCCGCGATACCGGCCCACATCGACTCCTCGGTCACCCGGGAGAGCTCGATCAGCTCCGGAGCGTGACCGGAGCCCACGAAGGCCGTGTAGGCCGCGTCACCGTGCCAGCCGTCGACGATCGCACCGCAGTCGATGGAGATGATGTCGCCGTCCTTGAGGACGACGTTCTCCGCGGGGATGCCGTGGACGACCACGTCGTTGACGGACGTGCAGATGGTGGCCGGGAAACCGCCGTACCCGAGGAAGTTCGACTTGGCGCCGTGCTCGGCGAGGACCTTGCGGGCCACCTCGTCCAGATCCTTGGTGCTGGCACCGGGGACCGCCACCTCGCGGGTGGCCGCGTGGATGGCCGCTACGACCAGGCCCGCCGCCCGCATCTTGGCGATCTGCTCGGGGGACTTGATCTGCACCATGGGGGCCTGCGCTCTCCGTCACTCACGTCAACGTCAACCGGATACCTGTACAACAGTACGGCCGCGGCACCCGAGGGGGCACCGCGGCCGGAACCGCCGTGGAACTACTTCTTGTCGTCCTCGTCCCACCCCAGCGCGTCCAGCGCCCGCCGGGTGATCTCGTCCACCGGGCCCAGCGAGGAGATCGTACGGACCAGGCCCTGCGACTTGTAGTAGTCGATGATGGGCTCGGTCTGTGTGTGGTAGACCTCCAGCCGCGTCCGGACGGTGTCCTCGGAGTCGTCGTCGCGCTGGTACAGCTCGCCGCCGCAGACGTCGCAGACACCCTCGACCTTCGGCGGGGTGTACGTGACGTGGAAGACGTGCGACGAGTCGTTGCGGCAGATGCGGCGGCCCGCGATCCGCTTGACGACCTCGTCCTCCGGGACCTCGAGGTCGAGCACCGCGTCGAGCTTGATGCCCTCGTTCTTGAGCACCTCGTCGAGCGCCTCGGCCTGCGAGACGTTGCGCGGGAACCCGTCCAGCAGGAAGCCGCCGGTGGCGTCCGGCTGCTCCATGCGGTCCTTGGCCATGGCGATGGTGACCTCGTCGGGGACGAGGTTGCCGGCGTCCATGTAGGACTTCGCGAGCTTCCCGAGATCCGTCTGCTGGCTGATGTTGGCCCGGAACAGGTCGCCCGTGGAGATGTGCGGGATCTTCAGCTTCTCGGCGAGGCGAACGGCTTGCGTTCCCTTACCGGCTCCCGGCGGCCCGACGAGGACGATTCGCATCAGCGGAGGAACCCTTCGTAATTGCGCTGCTGAAGCTGGCTCTCGATCTGCTTCACCGTTTCGAGGCCCACACCCACGATGATCAGGATGCTGGTACCACCGAACGGGAAGTTCTGGCTTGCCCCAAAGCCAACCAACGCCATCGTCGGCACGAGAGCGATCAGACCCAGATACAGCGAACCCGGCCAGGTGATCCGGTTGAGCACGTACGACAGGTACTCAGCGGTCGGTCGGCCAGCCCGGATGCCCGGGATGAAGCCACCATACTTCTTCATGTTGTCGGCTACTTCTTCGGGGTTGAAGGAGATGGCGACATAGAAGAACGCGAAGAAAACGATGAGCAAGAAGTACAGGGTGATGTAAATCGGGTGGTCACCCTTGGTCAGGTTCGTGGAGATCCACTGCTTCCAGCCCGAGTTGCCGCCGGCGAACTGCGCCACGAGTGCCGGGATGTAGAGCAGCGACGAGGCGAAGATGACCGGGATCACACCGGCCTGGTTCACCTTGAGCGGGATGTACGTGGACGTGCCGCCGTAGGACCGGCGGCCGATCATGCGCTTGGCGTACTGGACCGGGATCCGGCGCTGGGCCTGCTCGACGAAGACCACCAGGGCGACCATGATCAGGCCGACCGCGATGACGGTGCCGAACTCGATCCAGCCGCCCGCCAGGGTGCCCTGCTTCTTGATGGCCCACAGCGCGGACGGGAACGTCGCGGCGATCGAGATGAACATCAGGATCGACATGCCGTTGCCGATGCCGCGGTCGGTGATCAGCTCACCGAGCCACATGACGACGGCCGTACCGGCGGTCATGCAGATCACCATCGTGATGGTGGTGAAGATCGCCTGGTCCGGCACGATGCTGGAGGCGACCGTGCAGCCGGAGAAGAGGGCGCCGCTGCGGGCGGTGGCCACCAGGCCGGTGCCCTGCAGGATGGCAAGGGCCACCGTCAGGTAACGGGTGTACTGGGTGATCTTCGCCGTACCTGCCTGGCCCTCCTTCTTCAGGGCTTCCAGACGCGGGATGACCACGGTCAGCAGCTGAAGAATGATGCTGGCGGTGATGTACGGCATGATGCCGAGCGCGAAGATCGTGATCTGGAGCAGCGCGCCACCGCTGAACATGTTGACGAGACCGAACAGGCCCTGGTTGCCGGAGGCCTCGTTCACACACGTCTGGACGGCTTTGTAGTTGACGCCGGGGATCGGGACATGGGTGCCGACCCGGTAGGCCACGATGATGGCCAGCGTGAAGAGCAGTTTCTTGCGCAGGTCGGGCGTCCTGAACGCCCGGGCGAACGCGGTGAGCACGGTGCCTCCTGCGACCCCCGCGCAACTGCGTCAAGGGTGACGGTCTTGAGGTTCGACGAATGAGGAAAAAGAACAGCGCAGGCCACCTTACCGGCGACCACGCCCCCCTAGGAACGACCGACCGGGGATACCCCACAGTGAGGGTATCCCCGGTCGGGATCGCTTACGTCATCGATGACGTCCGAGATGCTCAGACGAGCTCGGTGACGGTGCCGCCGGCGGCGGTGATCTTCTCCTTGGCGGAGCCGGAGACGGCGTCGACCGTCACCTGCAGCGCCACGGAGACCTCACCCTGGCCGAGCACCTTGACGAGGCTGTTCTTGCGAACGGCACCCTTGGCGACGAGCCCCTCGACGGTGACCTCGCCACCCTCCGGGTACAGCGCGGCCAGCTTGTCGAGGTTCACGACCTGGAACTCGGTCTTGAACGGGTTCTTGAAGCCCTTCAGCTTCGGAAGACGCATGTGGAGGGGCATCTGGCCACCCTCGAAGCGCTCCGGAACCTGGTAACGGGCCTTCGTACCCTTGGTACCACGACCGGCCGTCTTACCCTTCGACGCCTCACCACGACCCACACGGGTCTTGGCGGTCTTGGCGCCCGGGGCGGGACGGAGGTTGTGGATCTTGAGCGGGTTGTTCTCCGCCATGATCAGTCGACCTCCTCAACCGTCACGAGGTGGCGGACGGTGTGCACCATTCCGCGGAACTCGGGGCGGTCCTCCTTGACGACCACGGTGTTGATCCCCTTGAGACCAAGGGACCGCAGGGTGTCACGGTGGTTCTGCTTGCTGCCGATGTACGACTTCGTCTGCGTGACCTTGAGGCGAGCCATTACGCACCCGCTCCCGCACGCGCACGAAGCAGAGCCGCGGGGGCGACGTCCTCGAGGGGCAGACCACGGCGGGCCGCGATCTCCTCGGGACGCTGCAGGCCCTTGAGGGCCGCCACGGTCGCGTGCACGATGTTGATCGCGTTGTCGGAGCCCAGGGACTTCGACAGGATGTCGTGAACGCCGGCGCACTCCAGCACGGCACGCACGGGACCACCGGCGATAACACCGGTACCCGGCGAAGCCGGCTTGAGCAGGACGACGCCCGCGGCCTTCTCACCCTGGATGGGGTGGGGGATGGTGCCCTGGATACGGGGGACCTTGAAGAAGTGCTTCTTGGCCTCCTCAACACCCTTGGCGATGGCGGCCGGCACCTCCTTGGCCTTGCCGTAACCGACACCCACGGTGCCGTCACCGTCGCCCACCACGACCAGCGCGGTGAAGCTGAAGCGACGACCACCCTTCACAACCTTGGCGACGCGGTTGATCGCGACAACGCGCTCAACGTACGCGGTCTTCTCGGCGGCAGCAGCGCCGCCGTCACGGCCCTTCCGGTCCCGCCGCTCGCCGCCACCGGCACCGCCACCGCGGCGCTGGGGTCCAGCCATTGGATTACCTCTCTCTTTCCGCTAGCTACAAGCGGCTCAGAACTTGAGCCCGGCCTCGCGGGCGGCGTCCGCCAGGGCGGCGATGCGCCCGGCGTACTGGTTACCACCACGGTCGAACACCACGGCCTCGACACCGGCGGCCTTGGCACGCTCGGCGACCAGGGCGCCGACCTGCTTGGCCTGCGCGGACTTGTCACCCTCGCCACCACGGACCGAGGTGTCCAGCGTGGACGCCGACGCCAGGGTGTGACCCTTGATGTCGTCGATCACCTGGGCCACGATGTGGCGGTTCGAGCGGGTAACGACCAGACGAGGACGCTCCGCCGTACCGGAAATGTTCTTGCGAATCCGGATGTGACGGCGCTTGATCGCGGCGCGCTTGTAGGCGTCGCCCTTGAGGATCTTCTGTCCGTATGCCATGGCTTACTTACCCGCCTTTCCGACCTTGCGGCGGATGACTTCGCCCTCGTACTTGACGCCCTTGGCCTTGTACGGGTCGGGCTTGCGCAGCTTGCGGATGTTGGCCGCAACCTCGCCGACCTTCTGCTTGTCGATGCCCTCGACCTGGAAGCGGGTCGGGTTCTCCACCTTGAAGGAGATGCCCTCGGGGGCCTCGACCAGGATCGGGTGGCTGTAACCGAGCGCGAACTCAAGGTTCGAACCCTTGGCGGTCACGCGGTAACCGACACCACTGATTTCGAGCTTCTTCACGTAACCCTGGGTCACGCCGGTGATCATGTTCGCCACCAGCGTGCGGGACAGGCCGTGCAAGGCCTTGCTCTGACGCTCGTCGTTGGGGCGGGTCACCGCGAGAGTGCCGTCCTCGCCCTTGGCGATGTCGATCGGAGCCACGATGGTGTGGGTCAGCTCGCCCTTGGGGCCCTTGACCTTCACCGTGCGACCGTCGATGGTGACGTCCACGCCGGCGGGAACCGCGATGGGGAGCTTGCCGATACGCGACATAGCTGTTTCCTCCGTTCCCTTCTGCTACCAGACGTAGGCGAGGACTTCTCCGCCTACGCCCTTCTTGCCGGCCTGCTTGTCGGTGAGGAGCCCGTGGGACGTGGAGATGATCGCCACGCCGAGGCCACCCAGCACCTTGGGCAGGGAGGTGGACTTCGCGTACACCCGGAGACCGGGCTTGGAGATCCGCTTGATGCCCGCGATGGAGCGCTCACGGTTGGGACCGAACTTCAGGTCCAGGACGAGGTTCTTGCCGACCTCGGCGTCCTCGACCTTCCAGCCCGTGATGAAGCCCTCCTGCTGGAGGATCTCCGCGATGTGAGACTTGATCTTGGACGCCGGCATCGTCACGGAATCGTGGTACGCCGAGTTCGCGTTCCGCAGACGCGTCAGCATGTCTGCGATCGGATCAGTCATGGTCATGAATTGGCCTGTGGCCTCTCTCGCCGGGGTTTCCTGGTGCGCCATCCCTCTCCCCGATCCGAGACGGGGCGGGTGCGGCGCGGTGGACCTACGGCGTAGTAAGTCGTACGGGCGACCGTCAGGCGCCCAACCCTCCAAGCCTAAGCCATCAAGGGGTGGGCACCTGACACGCCCATTGCTTACCGAGAGCCTCCGGAATCCCTAAAAGGGGGATTACCAGGAGCTCTTGGTCACGCCCGGCAGCTCGCCACGGTGAGCCATCTCACGAAGGCACACGCGGCACAGGCCGAACTTGCGGTACACGGAGTGCGGGCGGCCACAGCGCTGGCAGCGGGTGTAGCCACGCACACCGAACTTCGGCTTGCGAGCAGCCTTGGCAATCAGAGCCTTCTTCGCCATCTCGCTCACGCCTCCTTGAACGGGAAGCCGAGGTGACGAAGGAGCGCGCGGCCCTCAGCGTCGTTGGTCGCCGTGGTCACCACGGTGATGTCCATACCCCGGGTGCGGTCGATCTTGTCCTGGTCGATCTCGTGGAACATGACCTGCTCCGTGAGACCGAAGGTGTAGTTGCCACGGCCGTCGAACTGCTTGGGGGACAGACCACGGAAGTCGCGGATGCGCGGCAGCGCGAGCGACAGGGTGCGGTCCAGGAACTCCCACATGCGGTCGCCACGGAGCGTGACGTGGGCACCGATCGGCTGGCCCTCACGCAGCTTGAACTGCGCGATGGACTTACGGGCCTTGGTGACGGCCGGCTTCTGACCGGTGATGGTGGTCAGGTCGCGGATCGCGCCGTCGATCAGCTTCGAGTCACGGGCGGCGTCGCCGACACCCATGTTGACCACGATCTTGACGAGGCCGGGGATCTGCATGACGTTCTCGTACTTGAACTCGTCACGCAGCTTGCCCGCGATCTCCTCGCGGTACTTCAGCTTCAGACGCGGAGCAGTGGTGGTAGCCATCAGATGTCCTCACCCGTCCGCTTGGCAACGCGGATCTTGTTGCCTTCGTCGTCGAAGCGGTAACCGACACGCGTGACGACCTTGTTGCCGTCCTTCTCAACGACCAGCTGGACGTTGGAGACGTGGACGGGCGCCTCGGTCGTGACGATGCCGCCGGCCTGCGAACCGCGAGCGGTCGGACCGGCCTTGGTGTGCTTCTTGACCCGGTTGACACCCTCGACCAGGACGCGGTCCTCGCGGGGGTAGGCCGCGATGACCTTGCCCTGCTTGCCCTTGTCCTTGCCGGTGATGACCTGGACCAGGTCGCCCTTCTTGATCTTCATGCTTACAGCACCTCCGGAGCCAGCGAGATGATCTTCATGAACTTCTTCTCGCGCAGCTCACGGCCCACCGGGCCGAAGATACGGGTGCCACGAGGGTCGCCGTCGTTCTTGAGAATGACAGCGGCGTTCTCGTCGAAGCGGATGTACGAGCCGTCCGGACGGCGGCGCTCCTTGACGGTGCGAACGATGACCGCCTTGATGACGTCACCCTTCTTCACGTTGCCGCCGGGGATCGCGTCCTTGACGGTGGCGACGATGACGTCACCGATGCCCGCGTAGCGGCGACCGGAGCCACCGAGCACACGGATGCAAAGGATTTCCTTCGCACCAGTGTTGTCGGCGACGCGCAGTCGCGACTCCTGCTGGATCACGTCTATCTCCTGTGTGTCTGCCGGTTCCCGGCAGGGGTCCTGTTACGGAACCCCTGCCGAGCCTGGCGGAACTGTCCTGCGAGGAATGCCCCGCAGGAACGTACTTTTTGTAATTCCCTTACGGGAACTACCTACTTGGCCTTCTCGAGGATCTCGACGATGCGCCAGCGCTTCGTGGCGGACAGCGGCCGGGTCTCCGCGAGGAGGACACGGTCGCCGACGCCCGCGGCGTTCTGCTCGTCGTGCGCCTTGAGCTTGTTCGTACGGCGGATGACCTTGCCGTACAGCGCGTGCTTGACGCGGTCCTCGACGGCGACGACGACGGTCTTGTCCATCTTGTCGCTGACGACGAGACCCTCACGGGTCTTGCGGAAACCGCGCGCCTCGGTCGTGGTGTTCTCGGTCACGTTGCTCTCGCTCATCAGGCGCTCTCCACCGTCTCGATGCCCAGCTCGCGCTCACGCATCAGGGTGTAGATCCGCGCGATGTCCTTACGGACGGCCTTCAGCCGACCGTGGTTCTCGAGCTGACCCGTCGCCGCCTGGAAGCGGAGGTTGAACAGCTCTTCCTTGGCCTCGCGGAGCTTGTTCAGCAGCTCCTCGTTGCCCAGCTCGCGCAGCTCGGACGCCTTGGTACCGGCCGACATCACGCTTCACCTGCCTCGCGCTTGACGATCCGGCACTTCATCGGCAGCTTGTGGGCTGCGCGAGTCAGGGCCTCACGGGCGATCTTCTCGTTGGGGTAGGACAGCTCGAACATGACCCGGCCCGGGTGCACGTTCGCGATCCACCACTCCGGAGAACCCTTACCGGAACCCATGCGGGTCTCGGCAGGCTTCTTCGTCAGCGGGCGGTCCGGGTAGATGTTGATCCAGACCTTGCCGCCACGCTTGATGTGGCGGGTCATCGCGATACGAGCCGCTTCGATCTGGCGGTTGGTCACGTACGCCGGCGTGAGGGCCTGGATGCCGTACTCGCCGAACGCGACCGTGGTACCGCCCTTGGCCTCACCACGACGCTTCGGGTGGTGCTGCTTGCGGTGCTTGACCCTACGGGGGATCAGCATGTCGGTCAGGCCTCCGTTCCGGTGCTCTCAGCAGCCGGAGCGGCAGCGGCCTCGGCCTGGGGGGCCTCGGCAGCGGGAGCCTGCTGCGGCTTGCGACCGCGCCGCTCGCCACCACGGCCACCACGGGCCGGGCGGTCACCAGCGCCACCGCCACGGGCCGGGCGGTTGCCGGCGCGGGCAGCGGCGTTCTCGGCGCGGACCTCGGCGATGTTCTTGACGTCGCCCTTGTAGATCCAGACCTTCACACCGATGCGGCCGAAGGTCGTCTTGGCCTCGAAGAAGCCGTAGTCCACGTTCGCGCGGAGCGTGTGCAGGGGCACGCGGCCCTCGCGGTAGAACTCCGAACGGGACATCTCGGCGCCGCCGAGGCGGCCACCGCACTGGATCTTGATGCCCTTGGCGCCGGCCTTCATGGCGGACTGCATGCTCTTGCGCATGGCCCGACGGAAGGAGACGCGAGAGGACAGCTGCTCGGCGACGGCCTGGGCCACCAGCTGAGCGTCCGTCTCCGGGTTCTTGACCTCGAGGATGTTCAGCTGGACCTGCTTGCCGGTCAGCTTCTCCAGGTCACCGCGGATGCGGTCGGCCTCGGCGCCGCGGCGGCCGATGACGATGCCCGGACGCGCGGTGTGGATGTCCACGCGGACACGGTCACGGGTGCGCTCGATCTCGACCTTCGAGATACCGGCGCGCTCCATGCCGGACGTCATCATCCGACGGATGGCGACGTCTTCCTTGACGTAGTCCTTGTACAGCTTGTCGGCGTACCACCGGGACTTGAAGTCCGTGGTGATGCCGAGCCGGAACCCATGCGGGTTAACCTTCTGGCCCATTACCGGGTTCCTTCCTTGCTGCTGACGACCACGGTGATGTGGCTGGTCCGCTTGCGGATCCGGTAGGCACGGCCCTGAGCACGCGGACGGAACCGCTTCAGGGTCGGACCCTCGTCGACGTACGCCTCGGAGATGAAGAGGCTGTCGGCGTCGGTGTGGTCGTAGTTGTGCGCGGCGTTGGCGATGGCGCTGTCGAGCACCTTGCCGACCGGCACGGAGGCTGCCTGCGGAGCGAATCGCAGAACAGCCTGAGCCTCCGTGGCGTCCATGCCACGGATAAGGTCCACCACGCGGCGGGCCTTCATGGGCGTAACGCGGATGTACCGCGCCTGGGCCCTGGCTTCCATGGTTGTCCCTCTCAGTTACTTACGTGTCTGAATGCGATCCGCTACTAGCGGCGCTTCGACTTCCGGTCGTCCTTGACGTGGCCCCGGAAGGTGCGGGTCGGCGAGAACTCGCCGAGCTTGTGGCCGACCATCGACTCGGTGACGAACACCGGGATGTGGGTCTTGCCGTTGTGCACCGCGATCGTGTGGCCGAGCATGGCCGGGACGATCATCGAGCGACGGGACCAGGTCTTGATGACGTTCTTGGTGCCGGCTTCGTTCTGGACATCCACCTTCTTGATCAGGTGGTCGTCTACGAAGGGCCCCTTCTTCAAGCTACGAGGCATCTCAACCAGTCCTTAACGCTTCTTGTTCGTCTTGCGGCGGCGGACGATGTACTTGTTCGACGCCTTCTTGGGCGAACGAGTACGACCTTCCTTCTTGCCCCACGGGGAGACGGGGTGACGACCACCGGACGTCCGGCCCTCACCACCACCGTGCGGGTGGTCGACCGGGTTCATGACGACACCACGGACGGTCGGGCGAACGCCCAGCCACCGCTTGCGGCCGGCCTTGCCCCAGTTGATGTTCGACTGCTCGGCGTTGCCGACCTCACCGACGGTGGCGCGGCAGCGCGCGTCCACCATGCGGATCTCGCCGGACGGCATACGGAGGGTCGCCATGGCGCCCTCACGGGCGAGCAGCTGCACCGAGGCACCCGCGGAACGGGCGAACTTGGCGCCACCACCGGGACGGAGCTCGATCGCGTGGATCGTGGTACCGACCGGGATGTTGCGGAGGGCCAGGTTGTTGCCCGGCTTGATGTCGGCCCCGGGACCGTTCTCCACGGTGTCGCCCTGCTGCAGGTTGCGCGGGGCGAGGATGTAGCGCTTCTCGCCGTCCGCGTAGTGCAGCAGCGCGATGCGCGCGGTGCGGTTGGGGTCGTACTCGATGTGCGCGACCTTCGCCGGCACGCCGTCCTTGTCGTGACGACGGAAGTCGATCACTCGGAAGGCGCGCTTGTGTCCGCCACCCTGGTGGCGAACGGTCACACGACCGGCGTTGTTACGGCCGCCCTTGCTGTGCAGCGGGCGGACCAGCGACTTCTCCGGCGTGGACCGCGTGACCTCGACGAAGTCGGCGACGCTGGCGCCACGACGGCCCGGCGTAGTCGGCTTGTACTTGCGGATTCCCATTTCTCAGTCCTCGTCCGATATCGGACGATCCGACCCGCTTACGCGGTCGGACCGCCGAAGATGTCGATACGGTCGCCCTCGGCGAGGGTCACGATCGCGCGCTTGGAGCCCGCGCGCTGACCGAAACCGGTCTTGGTGCGCTTGCGCTTGCCCTGGCGGTTGAGGGTGTTGACCCCGGTGACCTTGACGTCGAAGACCGCCTGGACGGCCTGCTTGATCTGGGTCTTGTTGGCGCCCGGGGCGACGACGAACGTGTACTTGCCCTCGTCGAGAAGCGCGTAGCTCTTCTCCGAGACGACCGGCTTGAGCAGCACGTCACGGTGGTCCGTGAAGGACTTGCTCAGCGGGGTCTCGACGGTGTTCTTGCCCTCGGCCTCGTGGCGGCGCGCCTTGGCGACGCGCGCGGCCTTGGCGGCCTTGGCGGCCTTCGAGGCGATGCTCGGGTGACGGGTAGCCATCAGACCTCGGTCCCTTCGGTGTCGTTGGCCTTCGGGCCGGCGACGAAGGACTCGAAGGCGGCCTGGGTGAAGACCACGTCGTCCGAGACGATCACGTCGTACGTGTTCAGCTGGCCCGGCTCCAGGATGTGGACCTGGGGCAGGTTGCGGGCGGACAGCCACGCGGCCTCGTCGGCGCGGTCGACGACCAGGAGCAGGTTCTTGCGCTCCGAGATCTTGCCGAACAGCGTGCGAGCGGCCTTGGTGCTGGGGTTCTCGCCCTCGATCACGCCGGAGACGACGTGGATGCGGTTGTGACGCGCCCGGTCGGTGAGGGCGTGCCGCAGAGCGGCGGCCTTCATCTTCTTCGGGGTGCGCTGCGAGTAGTCACGCGGCTGCGGGCCGTGGACGACGCCACCGCCGGCGAACTGCGGGGCGCGGGTCGAACCCTGACGGGCGCGGCCGGTGCCCTTCTGGCGGTACGGCTTCTTGCCGCCACCACGGACTTCACCGCGGGTCTTGGTCTTGTGCGTGCCCTGACGGGCAGCGGCGTTCTGCGCGACGACGACCTGGTGAATCAGCGGGATGCTGATGTTCTCCACGCCGAAGATCTCCGCGGGGAGCTCGACGGTGCCGGTCTTCTCGCCCGCAGGCGAAAGGATGTCAACAGTGCTCATCGGTACCTCAGGCCCCCTTGGCCGCGGTGCGGACCAGGACGAGGCCGCCGTTCGGACCGGGAACCGCGCCCTTGATGAGCAGCAGACCCTTCTCCGCGTCAACGGCGTGGACGGTCAGGTTCTGGGTGGTGACCCGCTCGTTGCCCATGCGACCCGCCATGCGGAGGCCCTTGAACACGCGGCCCGGGGTGGCGCAGCCACCGATGGAACCGGGAGAGCGGTGCTTGCGCTGGGTGCCGTGACCGGCGCCGAGGCCCTTGAAGTTGTGACGCTTCATGACACCGGCGAAGCCCTTGCCCTTGCTCTTGCCGGTGACGTCGACCTTCACGCCGGCCTCGAAGACCTCGGCGGTGACTTCCTGACCGAGGGTGTACTCGGTGGCGTCGGCCGTCCGGATCTCGACGAGGTGGCGACGGGGGGTGACGTCGGCCTTCGCGAAGTGACCCTTGAGGGGCTTGTTCACCTTGCGCGGGTCGATCTCGCCGAAGGCGATCTGGACCGACTCGTAGCCGTCGACGTCGTTGGTACGGACCTGGGTGACGACGTTGGGGCCGGCCTTGACGACGGTGACCGGAACAACACGGTTGTTCTCGTCCCACACCTGCGTCATGCCGAGCTTCTCGCCCAGGATGCCCTTGATCTGCTTAGCCATTCTCAGATCACCGGCCCTAGAGCTTGATCTCGATGTCGACACCGGCCGGGAGGTCGAGTCGCATCAGAGAGTCAACGGTCTTGGGGGTCGGGTCGAGGATGTCGATCAGGCGCTTGTGGGTGCGCATCTCGAAGTGCTCGCGCGAGTCCTTGTACTTGTGCGGCGACTTGATGACGCAGTACACGTTCTTCTCAGTGGGCAGCGGCACCGGGCCCGCGACCGACGCACCAGTTCGGGTCACCGTCTCGACGATCTTCTTCGCCGAGGAGTCGATGACCTCGTGGTCGTAGGCCTTGAGCCGAATGCGGATCTTCTGTCCCGCCATGGCTACTCAGTAGTCCTGTCTCTGTTTAACGCTCTGGAACCCGGCGGATTCCCTGCTGCTGCCTTCGTTCTCTCCGACCCACGCGGTCGGGCGTGTCGCGCTCCCGCTGACACAGATGCCCCTTGTTCGAACATCCCTGCGGGGAATGCACACGGCCCTTCCGGAACCGCAAGCCGGGGGCGGAAGGCCCACCGGGTGCCTGGCCGGTGCCGCACCGCACTTCCCGAAAGATTCCCGTACGTCCGCCCCAGTGCTGCCGTAAGGCAGTTAGGACGACGAGTACTGTGGGACTCGCTTCCGGTCCTCCCGGCGGGAGGCGCACAGCATCAACGCTCGACCGAGCAACTCCGACAGTCTGCCACAGCGGGCAGGGGCCTGGCCAATCGGGCCGGAGAGAATACCCCCAGGGTGACGTAGGTCAAACACGAGGTCGATCCGGGCGCCGGGCCACTCACAGCCAGTCTTCGTCCTCGCCGTCCTCGTCATCGGTGTCGTCGGCATCGGCGTCGTCGGCATCCGGGTCGTCTGCACGCAGTACGACGACGAGCTGGACGGGCGCGTCGGTGTCACCGTGCTTGACCCCGGCCAGCACGGCCTTGTCCGCGACCGTCCACGCCCGGTGGTCGACGAAGTCCTCGCCGCCGGTCAGGTCCCGGTCGGATGCCCGGAGCCGGGGTCCGAGAGCTCCGGACGTCAGCTGCGAGACGACACCCGGCAACTCGGACAGGGCATCTCCACGGGCACGTCACCCTGAACCCACGCGCTCGCACCGTCGCGCCGCCAGGTGGTCGCCCACGCCTTCGCGGGATTCCTGCGCTCCCCCGCCCACCCCGCGCCGACGAGAACTTCCTCCACAGCCTGCCCGGTGAGCCCGTCCAGATCGGCCAGCTGACTCAATTCAGCGCTTACGTCGACCATGATCTCGAAGCTGCTCAGAATCCCCAGGGATCAGGGTGCGGTACCTGCCCGGGGTCCTGCGACCACACCAGCCGGCACTCCAGCTGCTCCCCGAGCAGCCCGCTCAGCAGTCGCGCGGCCCAGCCGTTCCAGCAGACGGCCGTGGGAAAGGCGGTGGTACGGAAGGCCGGGACGTCGGCGGGGATGTCGTCCGCCCGGAAGACCGACTCCCTGATCCGGCCGATCGCGTCGGGAGGCGAGGACTTCTCGCTGTCCAGGCAGTCGGCCACCCGCTCGACGAGGTACAGCAGGTAGTCGTCGTCCGCGTCCTTGATCGCCACCGGCAGCAGCTTTCCGGCCCCCTGCAGGTCGCCCTGCAGCAGATCGGCGATACGGCGGCTCAGGACCGGCAAGCTGGGGCCTCCGTTGGGGAACTCGTTCTTCGGCCACCCCGGATCACCCACCCACTCCGCCGCGAACTGCATGGGATGCGGCCCGTCGGAGCCGCCGCGCTGCCAGCGCAGGAGGTCCACGACCTCGTCTCCGAAGTGGAGGAGCTGGAAATCGGCCATGCTCGGCAGGAGGCGGTATACGGAGCGGTGCTCTTCGATGCCTTCAGTAGTCATGCCGCCTTCTAGGGGAGCCTTGTCCAGCGTGCGGTCGGCGCCGGGCCGCCGTTCACCATCTGACCGGGTGAGAGTTCATGCTTGACCTGCTGCCCGACGGTCCGCAATTCCGAACGGATCAGGTCGCCCATCTTCGCCTTGCTGAGCCCCGCAGCGATTCCCTGCGCCTCCACGTCCGTCAGGTGCTGGTTCAGGCGCAGCAGGAAGGCGTCGGTGTGCGTGAAGTTGTGCGGGCGCGCGTGCCCCAAGGGGATGCCGTTCGCCGCCTCGTCGATATCGACTCCGTACCTCGACAGGATCGCGCGGCTGTCCGCGGTGCGCCCGACCACCCGGTTCAGCGTGGACGGCACGATGTGGGCCGCGGCCTGTCCCGCCTGGAAGACGACGCCCTCTGCCTCCATGTTCCCCCGGAGAATCTTGGAGTGGCAGATCAGGCCCAGATAGTCGACCCACAGCAGGGGATTGGGTACGTAGGCATGGGCGTCGGGTCCGGCCTCCAGCCCCAGCGGGTCCGGACTGAGGTACGCGGCCGTGGCCGGGTCGTAGTGCCGCAGGTTGTTGTAGTGCAGCCCGGACTCGGGATCGAAGTACTGACCGGGGAAGCGAAGGGGCGTGCCCGCGCCGGACGGCTCCCATGTCGCCAGGCCCCACAAGGTGGCGGTCGATCTCCCGGCGATCTCCCCGTCCTCGTCGACGAGTTCCGTCGGAGTTCCGACGAGATCGCCGACGACGGCGAAGAAGCGTTCGTCGATGAGGTCCTGCGGGGCCTCGGCAAGGACGGTGCGTTCCGTCTGTGCGACAGGGACCAGACCGTCGCGGTCCCAGGTGAGGGTCACTTCCCGGTCGCTGTCGGCGCCGTACGACGTCTGCTCCACGAGGTGCGGTCCGTCCCAGGTGAAACGGATCTCTTCCAGCACGGCGGCCGGGGCGTCCGTTCCGTCGACGGCGGCCAGCCGCTGCTTGGCGACGCGCCGCCCCAGGGAGTCGTACACATAGCGCCACACGGTGCCGTCCGGCGTGGTGACGCTCGTGAGCCGGTCCTCGCCGTCCCAGGCGTACCGCCAGATGTCGGGCTTGCGCGACAACCTGGTACGACGCCGTAGGACGATCCGTCCCGCGGCGTCGTACTCGTAGTGGACGGAGCCGGCGCGGGTGACGCGGGTGCCGGACCGGTCCCGGTCGCCGCGGGCCTCGGCGGCGGGCTGCCGGTCGGGCCATGTGGCCCGGGCCTGGTTGCCCGCCGGGTCGTAGGCGTAGGTCTCGGTCCAGTCCGTCGCGAGCACCGCAGTGACGCGTCCCCCCGCGTCCAGGTCGAAGCGACGGTGTCCGGTGTGCAGGTCGGATGCCGAGGTCGGGAGGCCGTCCGGCCCGTACGTGTAGCCGCGGTCGATGGTCCGGCGCCGGGTGCCGGGGGCGGTATGGCTCTGAGCGGTGAGGCGATGGTTGGCGTCCCAGCTCTGGTGGAGCGCGAGTCCCGCGGTGCCCATGCTGCGGGCGGTCTCCCGCCCGAGTGCGTCGTACTCCGAGAACAGCGTGCGGCCCGACGCCGTCAGCTCCGTCCGGTTTCCCGCCGCGTCATAGGCGTACGTGGTGACGGCACCGCCCGGGGTCGCGCGCCGGACAGGGCGGCCCAGGGCGTCGTACGCGGTCGTGAGTGCACGTCCGTCCGCGGTCTCGCCGGTGATCCGGCCGATCGGATCGTAGACGTACGTCAGGGTCACGTCCGGGCTTGCGGCCTCCAGGACGCGCCCGGCGGCGTCGTGGGCGTAGCGGGTCGTTCTGCCGTCCACCGTCTTCCGGCACTGATTGCCGGCGATGTCGTAGGCGAACACGGTCGACTGGCCCAACGCGTTGGTACGACTGATGAGTTGGCCCGCGGAATCATAGGCGTAGTCGATGGCACGGCCGTCGAAGTCCGACTCCCTGACGAGCCGGCCGACGGTGTCGTAGGTGTAGTCCCAGGTCAGTCCGTGCGGTCCGACGACCTGGACCAGGCGCAGTTCGGTGTCGTGCACGAACGTGTGGCGGGCCCCGTCGGCCGCGATGCGCGCGGAGAGCACGCCCAGTGGCCCGTAGGCGCACCGAGTGGTCCGGCCGACCGCATCGGTGCGGGTGAGCATGTTGCCCTCACCGTCGTACGTCCAGGACTCGCTTGCCCCGTCCGGGTCGGTTCTGGCCTCCAGACGGCCCTCGACGGTCCAGGTGAAGCGGGTTGTGGCACCCATCGGGTCCACGATGCCGGCGCGCCGCCCGAAGGGGTCGTAGGCGGCCCGGGTCACCGCGCCGAGCGGGTTCGTCACTGCGACTGGCTGGCCCGCGGGGTTGTTGACGAAGGAGGTCACCGCGCCCAGCGCGTCCGTCACCGAAGCCAGAGCTCCGCTCGGGTCGCGTGTGAAGCGCGTGACGGCTCCGTCCTCGGCGGTCAGCGCCGTGCAGTTGCCCCGCTCGTCCCAGTCCTGCCGGATGACCGAGCCGCCGTATCCCACCGTCTCGACCATCAGGTTCAGGTCGTTGTACCGCCAGGTGGACGTGGCCCCGTCCGGCAGGCGTACTTCGACGAGATTGCCCGCCGGGTCCCAGTCGAGACGGATCGTCCGGCCCAGCGCGTCGGTGCGTGACAGCAACCGGTCACGTCGGTCCCACTCCTGGAGGACCGTATGACCGAGCGGGTCGGTCTCGGCCAGCAACTGGTAGGCATCGTTGAACCGGTATCGGGTGGTATGCCCGAGCGAGTTGACGGCGGTGGTCTCCCGTGTCTCGTCCTCGTACGCGAAGGAATAGTCGAGGACGCCGTCGACGCCCCGCGTGGCCACGCAACGGTCCTGGTCGTCGTACATGTACCGGTACCAGGCTCCGGCGCGGTCCTCCCAGCCGGTGATCCGGCGCCGGTCGTCGTAGTGAAATCGCTGCGGACGGTCCGAGGAGTCACGTATCTCCGCGAGATTGCCGTCGGTGTCGTAGCCGTAGCGCAGGAGAACGGGCTGTTCGGAGGCGTTGAGCAGGGCCAGGGCGGTGATCCGTCGACGCAACGTGGTCACGCCGATCCGATAGCCACCGTGATGGCGGACCTCCGTGGGCATTGCGTCCGCGTCGTAGGAGACGGTCACGCTGTTGTCGTTACGGTCACGGAGGGCGACCAGGGGCAGTTCATCCTCGGCGCCGCCGGGAACCGGACGGAAGAACAGGGTCAGCCCGCTTTCGGGCTGGTGGACGGTCAGATCACCGCCCGGGGTCCCGTCCCAGCTCAGAGGCCAGTACGGACCCTCCACGGGAGGCAGGTCCATGCCCGGCTCCGGCCTCGGATACTGGAGCACCATCCCGTCCGCGGTCGCGAACCGCACCCCGGTGGCATCGAGCAGCAGCCGCTGGTCGAGGGTGGAGGTCCAGCTCGCTCCGAACAGTCGTCCGCTCCGGCCTCCGGTGCGGTAGTGGCGTTCGAGCACCAGCGGAAGTACGCCGTCCAGCTGGACGTCGGTGGCGGACATGACCATCTGGCCGGTGGCCATGTCGATGGGGTCGCCGCAGGTGAAGAGCTTCTTCATCTGCCGACCCAGGGCACGGGTACTCCGCCCGAGCCCCTTCACCCCCAGCTCCATGCCCTTCAGCCCGCCCTTGAGGTTCTTCAGCCCCTT
Source organism: Streptomyces sp. NPDC058683 (assembly GCF_042716195.1). Lineage (NCBI taxonomy): Bacteria > Bacillati > Actinomycetota > Actinomycetes > Kitasatosporales > Streptomycetaceae > Streptomyces > Streptomyces sp. NPDC058683. The sequence goes on along the minus strand of NZ_JBHXSK010000018.1, from coordinate 36,387 downwards.
CATTCCCTTGGCGAGCTTGCCGAGGCTGGTGATGCCTTTGCCGCCGGGTATGCAGTCCAGCGCCGCGAACGCCACGTCCCATAGGGATGCCTGCCCGTTGGAGTATTTGTAGAGCGTGTCGGCAAGCACGACGAGGGCCGCCACCAGCACGATCGCACCGAGGATCGGCCCGCCGATGATCAGCGCGATGATGCCGACGACCGCGACGACGACCTTGCAGACGGTGACGATGGTGTCCCAGTTGTCCTCGAACCAGTGACCGACGTCCTGCCACCAGTGCCGGTTCGGGATCCCCGCGTCGGACGCCTCGTCGATCTTCCGCTTCGCCTCACCCGCCGCGTCGTCCCGCATCTTCCGGGCGTCCTCGGCCATCTTCTTCGCGGCATCGAGGGCGTTCTGGGCGGTGGTGACGTCCGACTGGGCCTGGGTGTGCGCGGACTTGGCGCTCTGCACGTCCCGGGTGGCGGCCCGCACCTTCGCCTCGTCCGGCTTGTCACCGTCCGACTTGCTGCCGGTGGGATCGTCCTTGTACTTGTCGGCTTCCTTGCCGGCGCGGGTCACCCACGAATCGGCCGACGACAGCCGGGACTTGGCGGAGCTGAGGTCGCTCTGGGCTTCCTTAGCCTTGGCCAGGGCCTTGTCGGCCAGGGCCTGCGCGCGCTCCAGCTTCGGCCAGTAGTCCGCGAGCGCGTCGCCGCACATCTCGTACGACTTCTTCAGCTTCTTCAGGTTCTTCGGAACGTCCTTGAACTGCTCCTTGAACACCTCCGCCGACTTGCCCGCCCACTCCAGCAGGGTCTCCTCGCCGGCCATGCCCTTGACCAGACGCAGGGCGTCGGAGACGTCGTCGGCGAAGTCGTGCAGCTGCTGGGCGAGGGAACGGACACGCTGCGGGTCACCCGGGGTCGGGTCCCGGTCGAGATCGAGTGGATGCCAGTCCGCCGGACGATACCCCGCCATAACCCCGCAACCCCCGTCGCGTGCGTCCCGTCAACAAGCCTGTGCACACGCGAACTTACAAGGAACGGCCGTTCGAGGTGAAGACCGGCGGTCAGGCTGGGCCGTGGACCGGGCCTCAGGCGGCGCCAGGGCGGTCGCCGACGGTCCAGAAGCGTGAACCCTTCGGCGGCGCCGGACGCACGTCCCAGCCGGACAGGTCCTCTTCGGGATCCCCGTCCGGTGTCCTCCCCTCCTTGGGGTCGAAGTAGAGCCCGTAGGCCCAGAACTCAGGAAACTCATGGCACATGAGATCCGGATAGGGTCCTGTCTCCGCGCCTTCCAAGGCCGCGTTGACCCGCGCCACCGCCTCTCCGGGAGAAACACCGAACCTGGTCACCAGTACTTCGGTGATCTCCCGGAAGAACTCCAGCATTCCCCGGTCCAGCGCCACAAGAAATTCCTCGGTTCTCATTCCGGTGCCCGTTCTCGCGTCGGGTGGTCGGGCCGCTGCGTCTTCGGGCGGCGGCGGACAGTGGCCGGATCCGGCTGCGGTGCGAAGGCGGGACGGGCGCTGGGGAAGTCGCTGGGGAACACGTCCATGCGGGTTGCGCCGGAGAGGACGGCCACGAGGAACTCCACGAGTCCGCCGTCGAAGTGGGGCCACTTGGTGTTGCGTGCCCCGTTCGCCGTGACGGTCCATTCGTCCGGGGCTGCTTGGGGTTCGGTGACCCAGTAGATCGTGTCGCCGTTGTCGGTCTTCCCGACCGCCAGAAGTCGATCGATCCGGTGCGGGATTCTCTGCTGCAAGTCCTCCGGCATCTGCTCCAGCAGCTCGGCGGCTCGTTCGGTGGCGTCGACCAGGCGTGTCGGCCAGAACCGTGAATGCGGATGCAGGATGGTCATGAAGTTGTCGAAACCGCCCGGCCCGTACCGCTCCGACAGCCACTTGTAGTCGTCGGGCAGGGAGATTCCGAGCTCGTCCTCCACCCCTTCCCAGTCGACGGCGTCCACGGTGGCATCCGTCGACGGCTGCGGCGGTACGAGTCGTAGCAGCTCTTCGCGTGCGGTCGTCGTCACGGCGTCTCCGTCCGTTCAGCGGTGGCGGTGACCGCGCAGGATCCGCCGGCCGTCTTCGATGGCGTCCACGGAGCGCAGCCACCAGTACTCCAGCTTGTTCCGCACCGTCACGTACACCCGCAGGCGCCTGAACCAGGGCGGCAGGTCCCGGAACGGCACGAAGGTCAGCGTGTCCCTGATCGGGTGCTCCGCAACGCTGCCGAGGCCCTCGGCCCGCAAGGCCGCGAACAGCTCCGGGGTCAGACCGCCGTTCAGCCGCGCCGCGTGCCCGGCAGCGACGAAGGCGTTGGTCCGCTGGAGGCCGTCCGGGAACCCCATCACCTTGAGGATCCGGGGCGACGCCGCCTCCAGCGGGCAGTGGAACGCCAGCCCGATCACCGCCGTACCGAGATGATCCTCGCCGCGCTCGAACGCGGCATCCCACTCGGCAGGGTCACCTAGCGCCAGCAGTCCCTCGCCGGTCCCCCAGTCCAAGGAAACCGGCCCGCTCAGTCCGCGAAGCGGAAAGTCGAGGTGACCGCGTCGAAGATGTCGAAGAAGGAGTCGGCCAGGTCCAGGACCTGGCTGCTGCCGGCGACCAGGGCGACCTTGCCCTCCTGGCCGGGGACCGGGATGAACGTCTGCATCAGGACCGCGCGGATCGTGCGGTTGAGGCTGTCCTCGGGGATCGGGATGTCCTCGATGCCGTACGTCCGGGCGGCCGGGCCCACCCCGGGGATGTCGACGGTCGTCACCTTGCGCCAGGAGTCGCCCTCCCGGTGCGCCTCCTTCGGCGCGAGCTGGGCGGCGATGGCGGCCGGGTCGTTGGAGAGCGGCGCGCCCTCGCGCGTCCGGCCGCCGACCAGCGACACCGTGACCGAGCCCGTGATCGGGGTGTCCCCGCCGAAGCTCTCCGCCATGCAACCGCAGTACATCGCGCCCGACTTCCACGCGTCGGCCGCGGACTTGCGCAGGAAGCCGACGTAGGTGTCCCGGTACTGCGCCAGCTCCGGGTGCTGGGCCACCCGCTCGTTCACCATCCGCCGGATGGAGTCGTCCCGCGACTCCGGCCGTACGTCGAACTCCCACCACGATTCCGGCACCTTGATCCGGAATCCGCCGCGCTCGATGGTGAGCGTCTCCATATAGCGGGCCATGGTGTACGCCGTCCCCCGTCCGATGGTGTGATGTACGCAGCGGCCAGACTACGAGATGCGCGAACGGGGGACGGTCACGTGGGCAAGGGCAAGAGCGATCTCGCGATACCGCTGAGCGAGCTGGAGGACTACGGCCGTCAGCTGCGCTCCATCAAGGAACGTCTCAACCACACCAAGAAGATGTTCGAGTCCTACAAGGACGATGTCGGCAGCGGCACGGTCTACGACGCCCTCGACGACTTCGAGTCCAACTGGCACGACGGCCGCGAGGACATCACCAAGCAGATCGACTCGCTCGCCGACATGTCCGACACCGTGGTCCGCGAGTTCAAGAAGCTGGACGACGACCTCGCGAAGAAGGCGAAGGACGCGGTACGGCCGGAGGAACAGCAGCAGGGCGGTGGCGGGAACAAGGCGGAGTAGCACGCGCTCTCCCTGGACAGGTCTCTCCGTATGCCGGACACCGCACTGCTCATCATCGACATGCAGCGCGCCCTGTTGAAGGACGCCCACGACGGCGAGGCCTGCCTGGACAGGGTCGCCGGGCTCGCGGAGCGGGCCCGCGCGGCCGGCGTACCGGTCGTCTACCTACGGCAGCGGTTCACCGAGGTGCCCCCGGAGTGGCTCGAAGTCCATCCGACGCTGACGCCCCGGCCGGGGGACGTCGTCCTCGACAAGGACAGCGCGGACTCCTTCCTCGGCACGGCGCTCGGTGAGGTCCTGGCCGGGCTGGCCGTACACCGTCTCGTCGTCACCGGCTGCGCCTCCGACTACTGCGTCGACTCCACCAGCCGCAGCGCCCTCTCCCACGGCTACGACCTCGTCCTCGTCGCCGACGGCCACACGACGATCGAACGCCCGGCCGGCGCCGAACCGACGGCCGCGCAGATCGTCGCCCACCACAACGGGATCTTCTCGGTCATCCAGTACGCGGGACGGTCGGTCGCGGTCGCTCCGGCGGCGGAGATCCGCTTCGACGCCTCACCGGCGAGCTGAGCCGTCGGCGTCGTCCACGTTCCAGGCCTCCGGCAGTGCACCGCCGCAGAAGACGCAGACGAAGTCGGCCTCTCGGACGATGTTGTGCTCCGCGCAGGCCGGGCAGCGGCGGAACACCACCTCGTGGGTGAAGGCGGCGGGGCGGCGGAGCGGGATGCCGTCGAGGGCGCGGGCCACGGCCGGCCAGGACGTGACGTCGGGGCAGTAACCCGTCGACTGGTTGCTCACCTCACCCACCGCCCACCGACCCGGCTCGCGTACGAAGGTGATCTCTCCGGCGCCGAGTACGGGCGCTCCGCCCGCACAGGCCACGTGCTCGCTGCGGCGGGGGGCCAGCCGCAGCCGCCCGTCGAGGCCGACGACGTACGTGAACGGCTCGGCAAGGTCCGCCGGTGACTGCCGTCCGGCCCACGACTCGAAGTCGGCGACGGACGCGATCCGGGTTCCGGGGGCCATGGACTGCCGTGCCGTGACGGCGAGTCCGGCGGGGCCGACATAGCGGTAGCTGCGCTCCGGTGGACCGCCGAGCAGTTCCTCCAGCGTCCTGTCGTAGGACCGGAGACCCGCCTTGACGTGGTCCGGAGTGGGTGAGTCCGGGCGGAGCGTCGACGGCAGGCGGGCGACTCGCCACATGCGGTGGACGTGGGAAGGGGCGGTGTTCCCGGCCGGGTCCGCCAGGTCGCAGGCGGCGGTGAGGATCTCGGTGACCTGGGGTGCGCCCTGGGCCGCGTCCGTGCCGGCGTCGAGGGCCACCGCCACCAACAGGTCCAGGAACTCGGTCAGCTGGAGATCGGCCGCCATGCGGCACATACGGCGGACGACCGGCGGCGACGGGTCGTGGAGGCTCTCGGCCCCCGTCAGTGCGGCGGACCACAGGACGAGGTCCGGCGGCGACAGCTCGTAGTCGCGGAAGTAGCCCATCTCGTCGGCGGTCGCCCTGGCCTCGTCACCGTCGAACGCGCAGAGCGAGCAGACGGCGGCGAAGAGGCGGTCCCACTGCCGCCGTCTGCCCTCCAGGAACGCGCCGACCGAGACATCCGCGAACGACCAGGTGCCGGTCGCGTTCAGCGCGCCTACCGCCACCACACCGCCGAGCGGCGCGAACAACTCGCGGGCGTACCTCATTCGCCGGCCGTGGTCGTGCGGATCATGTCTCCCCCAGCAGTCGTCAGATGAAGGCCGTCGGTCCACGCGGCGCGAGCGCCTGCACCCCAAGCAAAAGGACGGGTTAATTCCGGGTTATTAAGAATGAACAACCTCCGAAAATGCCGCCCACGAAAACCTGTGAGGTGCCCTTTCTGATCATTTCCAAACCCTGTGACATTTTCTCACCCTGGCTTTACCATCGCCCAATGCGTATTTCCGAGGTCGAAGCCGCCAACGCCCGCATGCTGGCCCACGCACCATCGGTCAGGCCGGTCACCACCAAGGACATCATCCGCGAACACCGCAAGAAGTTCCCGTACCGCGGCTACGTCGACATCGAGTCGCCGTACTGTCCGCCGTTTGTGATGTTCTGCGTGAACGACGATGCGGTCGCCATGGACACCCTGTGGAACGGGACGTTCGGCTACGAGCCCGGAACCCTCGGCACCTGGTCCCGGCTGGCCGCGCGGAGCGCGACGATCGCGGACGTCGGTGCCCATGTCGGCTACTTCTCGATGATCGCCGCACACGCCAATCCGAAAGCGAAGGTGCACTCCTTCGAGCCGGTCGATCAGATTCACTCGCGGCTGTCCGTGAACGTCCGGTCGAACGGCGTCCAGAACGTCAAACTCCACCAGGCCGGCGTCTCCAGCAAACCGGGCTGGGCCGACATCAGCGTCCGTTTCTCCGGGAACCTGCTGTCCACCGGGTCGACCCTGGAGGGCGTCGCCGCCGACGCCCGGCTCCAGCACATCCAGCTCGTCACGCTCGACGAGGTGTTCGCCGACACCAAGCTGGACCTCGTCAAGATCGACGTGGAGGGCCACGAGATGTCCGTGCTGCACGGGGCCCGCCAGGTGCTGAAGCGCGACCGGCCGGCCCTGGTGATCGAGGCCCTGGTCAACGCCCCCCTCGACGACCTCTTCGGCGAGTTCGAGCCGCTCGGCTACGACGCCCACTGGATCACCGAGGCCGACGGCACGCTGGTGCCCTGGTACGAGCCCCGCCCCCCGCGCACCCGGAACCTGCTCTTCGCCCCTAAGGACTGAGGCCGTCCCCGCGGGCGGCCGGCGCATCGCCTAGACCCGCCGGCTCTCCAGCGGCCCCAGACACGTCGGTGTCAGCCCGCCCGTGTCGATCACCAGCCGCTGCACCACCACCGTGGGATCCACCGCCCAGAACTTCAGGCGGTGGACGCCCGATCCCACCGTGTGGCGAGTCGCCGTCCGGTTCACGTTGTCCGACGTGTTGCGCGCCCACACCACGTTCAGCAGGCCGTCGTCCGCGCCCGCGGTGATGTCCACCGGCTGGGGACGGTCGTCGTCGAAGGACAGCGCGTAGCGCAGGCCGGCCGTCGCCGGCAGGGCCGGATTCCGCGGGGACAGGTACGCCCACACCGTCACCTCCCCCGCCGACAGCAGGGTCACCTCGTACTCCAGCAGGGGCCACGCGTCTCCCCAGCCCCCCGTCACCGGCCACGCCGCCATCCCCGCGCCGGTCCGGCCGATCCCCTCCAGCCGGCGCCAGCCGCCCACCGCACGGTCGTGGTGCTCCGCGTCGATCGCCACATAGCCGCCCGCCTCGACGAAGCCCCGCAGCCCTCGCGCCGACGGCTTCTCCGCGACGCACCCCACCGTCACCGACTCCCCCGCCCCGCTCACCGTCAGCGATCCCGCGGACCGGCCGGCCGGTGCCCGGGACCAGTCCACCCGCACCTCCACCCGGACCTGCCGCGCCACCCGGCCCCGGGGACGGTCCACCCGCAGCCAGGGCACCGACGTCTCCACCCGGTAGTCGAAGGGGGTACGGCCCCGGTTGAACACCTCGACGTACTGCTGCGGCCGGGTCTGGTACGGGCTGAACGACGGCAGACCGGGCGTGTCCCCGTCTCCGCCCCCGTCCACCGACACCCCCAGCCCCGCGGCCTCCGGCACCTCGATCCGCCGTACCGCCGGGAACAGGACGTCCGGCAGGGCCACGTTGTCCTTCTCCGGCTGCTGCCAGGGCGCGTTGGGGCCGTACCGGTCCACGTCCCCGTAGTCGATGTGCGGCTGGGTCTGGAAGCCCTGCCATTTGCCGCCCGCCACAGCGGAGTTGAAGCGCTCGGCCAGGGCGAAGTCCCGCAGCAGGCCCTGCTCCGCCTCCGCCGCACGGTCGTTGGCCGCCGCTCTGCCCTCACGGGCGTAGCGCAGGTTCGTGAACTCGGCCTCCCGCAGCGCGTACAGGTTGGCGGTCGCCGTCACCGCGTACCCGACCAGTTCGAACCACGCGTCCCGTACCGCCGCCGGCAGCCGCCGCTCGATCCGCGTCGCCCTTCTCCCCAGCTCCCGCCACTCCTGCGTCACCCGCTCCAGCTCACGGTGCTCGAAGGAGAAGGGCGTCTGCCGGTCGTCGTACACCACCTGGCCGTCGTCCGCGAGCGTGATCCGGCGGTTGAGCAGCTCCGGCTTGCGGCGCGCCTGCAACCGGCCGTAGGCGGCGAGCACTTCGGCTGCCTCCCGGGCCGCCTCCTCGCCGAAGTTCTGGCGCGCGTATCCCCGTTCCCACTCAGCCAGCCGGTCGATGTCCCAACGGTCCGGGTTCCAGGCGTAGTCGAGGAAGAACTGGGTCGGCAGTTCGTTGCCCTTCAGGTCGCCCACGTTGGCCACCCACAGGCCGTGGTTGCCGTAGGCGTGCGCCTGGTGGAGCTGGTCCCAGACGTTGCGGAGGTTGGCCGTGTCGACCCACTTGTAGTTGCGGCCGGCACCGACGTAGTCGAAGTGGTAGTACAGGCCGTGTCCGCCGCTCCGGGGCTCCGCCGGGGACGGGTGCTTGCGGATGTTGCCCCAGTTGTCGTCGGTCAGGACCACGGTGACGTCGTCGGGGACCCGCAGCCCCCGGTCCCAGTAGCGCTGGACCTCCTTGTAGAGCGTCCACACCTGGGGGGTCTCGGCGGCCGGCCGGCCCGTGACCTCCTCGATGATCCCCCGCTGTGCCGCGATGATCTCCCGCATCAGCTCGATGCCGTCGCCGTCGGGGAGGCCGGTGTCGCCGTTGCCGCGCATGCCGAGGGTGACCACGCCCTCGAAGCCCTGGTCGGCCATCCGCTGGATGCCGGCCCGCCAGTAGGCCCTGATGGCCGTCGGGTTGCGGAGGTACGACCATTCGCCGGTGCCCCCGTAGGGGTCGGTCCCGTTGGCCGCGTGGCGGTTCCACTCCTCGATCCCCCGCATCATCGGCGCCTCATGAGACGTGCCCATGACAACGCCGTACTCGGCGGCCCTGCGGTGGTTCTCCGGGTCGTCCTCCGCGAACGCCCGCCCCCACACCGCCGGCCAGAGGTAGTTGCCCTTCAGCCGGAGCAGCACCTCGAAGACGCGCGCGTAGAAGTCCGCATTGAAGCCGCCCGGGTGGCCGGGGGCCTTGCCGGGCCCGAAATGGGCCGGCGCCCAGGTCCCGAGCGCCGGGTTCTCGTCGTTGATGAAGAACCCGCGGTACTTCACCGCCGGCGTGCCCTGGGTGTGGCGGCCCGGCAGCACCCACACCCGGTCGCGGTGGACCGGCGGTACGTCGTCCCACCAGTACCAGGGCGAGACCCCGATGCCGTACGAGACGTCGTACGCCCCGAAGATCGTGCCGCGCGGGTCGCTGCCCGCGATGACGAAGGCCTTCTCCACGCCGGGCAGCGGATGCTCGACCACCGCCTGGAGCGAGGTCTCCCAACGGCCCCGGACCCCCGTCACGTCCAGCTTGCCGGACGCCACCAGGCCGTCGATCAGCGGACTGCGGCCGATCGTGCCGACGAGCACCACGTGCCGGGCGACCGTCGAGCCCGGCCGGACGCCGGTCACCCGCTCGATGTCGGCACGAAGGTCGCCCGCCACCCGTACGACTCCGGGGTGCTCCTGGGCGCTCACCACGACCGGGGCGCCGACGAGGGAGAACGCCCCGCCGGTGAAGGAGATGTACGCCCCGGGGTCCGTCACCCGCGGCCCACCGCCGGCCGCGTCCGGCCACGCGATCCCCGGCGAGAGCACCGGTACGGCAGCGGCACCCAGCACGGTTCTACGGCGCACAGACATGGCGCACCCCACCCCTCCACCCGAATTTGGTCAGCGGCATGACAAATGGTGGGGCGAGTGGCTCCCGGGAGCCAGGGGTCGTACGCGCCGAATAGTTTCGGGACGCCGGACACACCGAAAGGCCCGTACGACCGGAGTCGTACGGGCCTCTCAGATACCTACCGGGTCAGCCCTTGCGGGCCGAGATCACTTGTTGATCTTGGTGACCTGGCCGGCGCCCACCGTGCGACCACCCTCACGGATGGCGAACTTCAGGCCCTCCTCCATGGCGATGGGCTGGATCAGCTCCACCTTCATGTCGGTGTTGTCGCCCGGCATGACCATCTCGGTGCCCTCGGGGAGGGTCACGACGCCGGTCACGTCCGTGGTACGGAAGTAGAACTGCGGGCGGTAGTTGTTGAAGAACGGCGTGTGACGGCCACCCTCGTCCTTGGACAGGATGTACGCGGTCGCCTCGAACTCGGTGTGCGGCGTGACCGAACCCGGCTTGATGATGACCTGGCCGCGCTCGACGTCCTCGCGCTTGATGCCACGGAGGAGCAGACCGACGTTCTCACCGGCCTGGCCCTCGTCGAGCAGCTTGCGGAACATCTCGATGCCGGTGACCGTGGTGGTGGTCTTCTCGGTCTTGATACCGATGATGTCGACGGTCTCGTTGACCTTGAGGACACCACGCTCGATACGACCGGTGACGACGGTGCCACGACCGGTGATCGTGAAGACGTCCTCGATCGGCATCAGGAACGGCTTGTCGACGTCACGCTCGGGCTCCGGGATGGACTCGTCGACGGCCTTCATCAGGTCGAGGACGGACTGGGTCCACTCGGCGTCGCCCTCGAGGGCCTTGAGCGCGGAGACCTTGACGACCGGCAGGTCGTCGCCCGGGAACTCGTACTCGGAGAGGAGCTCACGGACCTCGAGCTCGACGAGCTCCAGGATCTCCTCGTCGTCCACCATGTCGGCCTTGTTCAGGGCGACAACGATGTACGGCACGCCGACCTGGCGGGCCAGGAGCACGTGCTCCTTGGTCTGCGGCATCGGGCCGTCGGTGGCGGCGACGACGAGGATCGCACCGTCCATCTGCGCGGCACCGGTGATCATGTTCTTGATGTAGTCCGCGTGACCCGGGCAGTCGACGTGGGCGTAGTGACGGGTCTCCGTCTGGTACTCGACGTGCGCGATGGAGATGGTGATACCGCGCTGACGCTCCTCGGGCGCCTTGTCGATGTTGTCGAACGCGGTGGCCTCGTTCAGGTCCGGGTACGCGTCGTGCAGCACCTTGGTAATGGCGGCCGTGAGGGTCGTCTTACCGTGGTCGATGTGACCGATGGTGCCGATGTTGACGTGCGGCTTAGTCCGCTCGAACTTCGCCTTCGCCACTGGGGTCCTCCTGGGAGTGGTTCTGTACGCCTTGATTCGATCGGCGCCAGGTGATCTTTGCTGTTGGTTCCCGGGCCCCGGGCCATTCCGCCACGAATGCGGAGGAACGGCCCGTGAGGCTCCGGGGTCAAGCCTAAAGCGTCGTAGCGCGGTGCGTTACTCGCCCTTGGCCTTCGCGATGATCTCCTCGGCGACGTTCCGCGGAACCTCGGCGTAGGAGTCGAACTGCATGGAGTAGCTGGCCCGGCCGGACGTCTTGCTGCGCAGGTCGCCGACGTAACCGAACATCTCCGAGAGGGGCACGAGGCCCTTCACGACGCGGGCACCGGCCCGCTCCTCCATGGCCTGGATCTGACCACGGCGGGAGTTGATGTCGCCGATGACCTCACCCATGTAGTCCTCGGGCGTGGTGACCTCGACGGCCATCATCGGCTCAAGGAGCACGGGAGACGCCTTGCGCGCGGCCTCCTTGAAGGCCTGCGAACCGGCGATCTTGAACGCGAGCTCGGAGGAGTCGACCTCGTGGTAGGCACCGTCGAGCAGGATCACGCGGACACCGGTCATCTCGTAACCGGCGAGGATGCCGAACTGCATGGCCTCCTGCGCACCGGCGTCCACCGAAGGGATGTACTCCTTCGGGATACGGCCACCGGTCACCTTGTTCACGAACTCGTACGAGGCGTCGCCGCTCTCGATGGGCTCGATCGCGATCTGCACCTTGGCGAACTGACCGGTACCACCGGTCTGCTTCTTGTGGGTGTAGTCCACGCGCTCGACGGCCTTGCGGATCGTCTCGCGGTAGGCGACCTGCGGCTTGCCGACGTTGGCCTCGACCTTGAACTCACGGCGCATACGGTCGACCAGCACCTCGAGGTGCAGTTCGCCCATACCACCGATGATGGTCTGGCCGGTCTCCTCGTCCGAGTGGACCTGGAAGGACGGGTCCTCCTCGGCCAGGCGCTGGATCGCGATGCCCAGCTTCTCCTGGTCGCCCTTCGACTTGGGCTCGATGGCGACCTGGATGACCGGCGCCGGGAAGTCCATGGACTCCAGGATCACCGGCTGCTTGTCGTCGCACAGCGTCTCACCGGTCGTGGTCTGCTTCAGACCCATGACGGCGATGATGTCGCCGGCGCCCACCGACTCGATCTCCTCACGCTTGTTCGCGTGCATGCGGTAGATCTTGCCGATGCGCTCCTTGCGGCCCTTGACGGAGTTCAGCACGGCCGTGCCGGACTCCAGGCGGCCCGAGTACACCCGGACGAAGGTGAGCTTGCCCAGGTGCGGGTCGCTCATGATCTTGAACGCGAGGGCGGACAGCGGCTCGTCGTCGGACGGCCTGCGCTTGACCACGACCTCCGGGTCCTTCACGTCGTGGCCCTCGATGGCCTCGACGTCCAGGGGGGAGGGCAGGTAGCGCACGACCGCGTCGAGCAGGGGCTGAACACCCTTGTTCTTGAACGCGGTGCCACAGAACACCGGGGTGACCGTGACGTCCTTGGACTTGCCGGACGCGATGGTGATACGGCGGATCGCGGCGTACAGCTGCTCCACGGAAGGCTCCTGGCCCTCCAGGTACAGCTCCATGATCTCGTCGTCGTTCTCGGCGACGGTCTCGACGAGCTTGCCGCGGTACTCCTCGGCAGCCTCGGTGTGGGTGGCCGGGATGTCGACGACGTCGTACATCTCGCCCTTCTCCGCCTCGGCGGACCACACGAGCGCCTTCATCGTGACCAGGTCGACGACGCCCTTGAAGTCGGCCTCGGCACCGATCGGGAGCTGCATGACGATCGGCGTCGCACCAAGTCGGTCGCTGATCATGTCGACACAGCGGTGGAACTCGGCACCGGTCCGGTCGAGCTTGTTGACGAAGCAGATACGCGGCACGCCGTAGCGGTCCGCCTGACGCCAAACGGTCTCGGACTGGGGCTCGACACCCGCGACGCCGTCGAACACCGTCACGGCACCGTCGAGCACGCGGAGCGAACGCTCCACCTCGACGGTGAAGTCGACGTGGCCCGGGGTGTCGATGATGTTGATCGTGTGGTCGACGTCTTCCAGCGGCCAGTGACAGGTGGTGGCAGCAGAGGTGATCGTGATGCCACGCTCCTGCTCCTGCTCCATCCAGTCCATGGTGGCGGCGCCGTCGTGAACCTCGCCGATCTTGTACGACACACCGGTGTAGAACAGGATCCGCTCGGTAGTGGTCGTCTTGCCCGCGTCGATGTGGGCCATGATCCCGATGTTGCGGACCTTGGCCAGGTCAAGTGAAGTGGTAGCCATAAGGCTTCAGTCTTCTCTCGGTCTCGATGTGGGTAGCGACTACCAGCGGTAGTGCGCGAAGGCCTTGTTGGACTCGGCCATCTTGTGGGTGTCCTCGCGCTTCTTGACGGCCGCACCGAGGCCGTTCGAAGCGTCGAGAAGCTCGTTGAGCAGACGCTCGGTCATGGTCTTCTCGCGACGGGCGCGGGAGTAGCCGACCAGCCAGCGCAGCGCCAGGGTGTTGGCGCGGCCGGGCTTGACCTCGACCGGCACCTGGTAGGTGGCGCCACCGACACGGCGGGACTTGACCTCAAGGGTCGGCTTGATGTTTTCCAGCGCGCGCTTGAGCGTGATGACCGGGTCGTTGCTGGTCTTCTCGCGCAGGCCCTCCATGGCGCCGTACACGATGCGCTCGGCGGTGGAGCGCTTGCCGTTCAGCAGCACCTTGTTGATGAGCGAGGTGACAAGAGGAGAACCGTAGACCGGGTCGATGATGACCGGGCGCTTCGGGGCAGGGCCCTTACGAGGCATTCTTACTTCTCCTTCTTGGCGCCGTAGCGGCTGCGGGCCTGCTTGCGGTTCTTGACACCCTGGGTGTCAAGGGAGCCGCGGATGATCTTGTAGCGAACACCGGGCAGGTCCTTCACACGGCCGCCGCGCACGAGCACGATGGAGTGCTCCTGCAGGTTGTGTCCCTCACCCGGAATGTAAGCAGTGACCTCGATACCGCTGGTCAGACGCACACGCGCGACCTTACGCAGGGCCGAGTTCGGCTTCTTCGGGGTGGTCGTGAACACACGCGTGCAGACGCCACGACGCTGAGGGGAACCCTCGAGTGCGGGCGTCTTGTTCTTCTCGACCTTGTCCTGCCGGCCCTTCCGGACCAGCTGCTGGATCGTAGGCACTACTTCTCCGGTTTCTGTGTGCCGAATGGTGAAGCTAACCTGGAACGTCGCCGACCCACGCGGTCGGGTGTGTCGGATTCCGCGGACTCCTGCCGAACGGCAGAAGGGGGCGCGGATCGCGGTGGCCACTTCGTCACTCCGGTGCGGTTTGAAGGCACGCACGAGGATCAGGGCACACCCCAGGCACAAGGTCTGAGCGTACCCAGCGCAATCACTTCGGTCAAAACAAAAGAAGCGGGACCGGTTGGGGAGGGCCTGAGCTGCGGTTTTATCCGTGGTCTCCGATATACCACGAAAGCCAACGACACGCGAACGGGAGCGGGCGCGGAGTCCCGGGCTGCGCAAGACGGTCAGGTCTTCCACTCGCCGGGTGCCCGGAGCGCCCCCTGGGACATCCCCCTGGGGACGGTCCGTGCCCTGCCGAACAGAACTCGATCGCGCTCTTCCCGCTGGTCCGGGCCTGATCCGAGCGGTCTCGGAGACCACGGGCAGCGGCCCGCACGCCGGCGGGCGCGCAGTGGCGTCTCCACGACTCCGCGATCCTCCTCTCCGTCCACTCCCCTTCGTCGACAAGCAACACCGTGTTCTTCACCACGGCCGCAGTGGCGGCGGAGCCGTCCCCGCCCTGCGTGAATCTCCGAGACGGGGATTCCGTGACGGGTGCCGTTCAGGTGCCGTCGGCCGCGGCCAGGTACTCGGCGACGAGACTGTTCGGCAGGCGGCCCTTGGAACTGACCGGCCGCCCGTTCACCTTGGCCCAACGCCGCACCTGTTCCGGGGCGACGTCAGGAGTGGCCCGCTCGGGATTCCGTACCGCGGCTTCCTCCTGCTCCGCCGAGAGCACGTGGTGGTCCGAGGCGGACGACCCGGCAAGTCCGGGAAGGCCGTCCTCCAGGGCGTCGGCGAAGGTACGCAGTCGAGCCGCGACGAGTTGGGGCGGTGCTGTCGCGATGAATTCACCGTTCTTCGTCCTGACGGAGGCTGCCAGTAGTGGATTGCTCAGGAGCGAAAGTGCATCCTCGATCTCACGAGGGCTGAGGGGATTTCTCTCCGTGCCCTTACTCATGCGCCAGATGTCGCGAGCGGTCAGCGCGCCCTCGTTGAATTCGATGTCATTCTCGTCATTACCACTCTCCCAGAGAGCGCTCGACACCTGCCCGACGGCTTCGAGACTGCGTGTGGCAGAAGTCCAGACAGAGTGCGCAGACCCGGACAGGATGATGTCGAACAACTCCTGAGGAAAGAGTCGCGCACCGCGTGAACGATTGAGCCACTCCGCGATGTTGCCCGCGGAGATGAGTGGGATGTTTTTCTTCTTGGCCCACTGCGGCAGGCGACCACCGAAGTCTGGCCCCACCACGATGACCCGTTCCGCCCTGTGAATCTTCCGATGCTCCTCCAGAGCGTCGAATTTGATGTCGTTCTCGTGGACCACACCAGCCGAGTCCGTCTTCACTTCGACAGTCACACGGCAGCGCCTCGTGGGAGAAATCCAGAAGACCACGAGCAGGTCCGTCTTTCCAGGTCCACCATGCTGTTCGACTTCCAGGCCCAAGAGGCGGAAGGCGACCGCTACGGCTTCCTCGAACCGTCGGGGGTTGGCGCTGTCGAAGGCCGCATCGAGGACCTCTTGCACATGGTTGCCCATCTCCGCGGACGAGGTATCCGCCGGCCCGGCTTCCTGGCTTTCGCGATGAGACGAGGAGTGGGCTTCGGCCCGCTCCAGGTAGGGAAGGGCAGCGTGGAACAGTTCACCCAGAGGGGTGATCCGATACCGGGTATGGCCGATGCGCTCGATGAGTTCCGCGTCGTTAAGAATGGCAAACCGGCGTGTCAGCTCCCCGCGGGAGAGCCGGTGACCAGGGAATCTGAGGGTCAGCCAGCGCAAAACCGCCCCGGTTTCCGACTCCTCGCGCAGAGCCGAGAGGACCTCGCCGACCAGCGCGACCTTGCAATGCAGGATGCGCACGAGGTCAAGCGGGTTCCCTGAATCCAGCCACTCGACGGCCACCGGAGCTGGGGCGAAGGTGTGCATGCCGACCTGCTCGAGGATGTTCAAGGCTCTGAGTGACCACAGTGTCTGCTCGGCCGAGGATTTCTTGACGGTGAACTGGTCGACGCATTGCTGAATGTAGTCGTCCTTGGTCGTGGACGGGGAGGCCAGGTCTGCGAGAATACGGAAATTTTCCAGAGAACTCCCGCCGGCGAGATACCCCAACTGCGGCTTGCGGTGAGCCAGTGCGTTCTGGTCGAGCCTTTCGAGTGCCGCAAGCGTAAGCGGCCCTGCAGGCTTCAGTTCGGGCGCTTTCTGATACAGGTCCGTGAACCCCGGGATTTCGTTCGTCTGTGTGAGCTGAAGGGCATCGCGCAGCGAACGGCCGCGATCGGTCAGTACCACCTGATTACTGTGATCCCACAGCTCCGCAAGACCGAGGGCGCGCAACCAACTCGAGCGCCGACGTACTTGGTCGAGGGTTCCCCATTTCAGCCCGTATGAAATCTCCGCCGCCTTGTTGAGCTCGGTGTGACTCCTTCCTGAATCAATCTCGCGCAACATCTCGCCCACGAAGCGGACGTTCGCGTGAAGAACCGCGCCCAAGTAGTCGGCGTCCTCACGGTCCAGGAAGACCCGGGCTTCGTGCGACAGACGCAGCGTGTCCCTGCCTTTGACGATGAGTCCGCAGGAGCCAAGACTGTGCACGGCCGCCTTGATTGTTGTTTCCGCACCGGTAACGGGCCAGGTGAACGGCCTTTCCACCGCCCCGTCACACTCGATGTCGCGCAATAGGTGACGTAAGTTCGGGATCATCTGATCCACGTTGCCAGGGACCCAGGGGATGGAGCTGGATCGCTGTGTCCATCGACGAGGGACTGGAAAATCGGCGAGGTTCGCTTCGATGGTGAGCATCGATCCCTCCCAGTTGAGACCTTCATGTATGGGATTAATACCCTAGCTTTCACGATGGCTTAGCGGATAAATCCTCCACTTAATGGTGAAGCGGGATCACTATTGATCATCCGAATAAGGTCGTTGCTCGTTTTTCCCGTGATTCAGACTGACCGGCGTGACGAGTCCGAACACGCCGAAGGGCGGTCACCCCGCAACGGGGTGACCGCCCTTCAGAACCCACTACTACTGGTTGTACGGACCGTAGTCGTAGTCCTCCAGCGGAACGGCCTGGCCGGAGCCCGTGCCGAACGGCGAGTAGTCGATGTCGTCGTAGCCGACGGCCGAGTACATCGCGGCCTTCGCCTCCTCGGTCGGCTCGACCCGGATGTTGCGGTAGCGGGACAGACCCGTACCGGCCGGGATGAGCTTACCGATGATGACGTTCTCCTTGAGGCCGATGAGCGAGTCGGACTTGGCGTTGATCGCCGCGTCGGTGAGGACTCGCGTCGTCTCCTGGAAGGACGCCGCCGACAGCCAGGACTCCGTGGCCAGCGAGGCCTTGGTGATACCCATGAGCTGCGGACGACCGGAGGCCGGGTGACCGCCCTCCTGGACCACACGACGGTTCTCGTGCTCGAACTTCGAGCGCTCGACCAGCTCGCCGGGCAGCAGCTCGGCGTCGCCGGACTCGATGATCGTCACGCGGCGGAGCATCTGCCGGATGATGATCTCGATGTGCTTGTCGTGGATCGACACACCCTGCGAGTTGTAGACCTTCTGGACCTCGCCGACCAGGTGGACCTGGACGGCACGCTGGCCCAGGATGCGCAGCACGTCGTGCGGGTTGGTGGCACCCACGGTGAGCTTCTGGCCCACCTCGACGTGCTCGCCCTCGCTGACCAGGAGCCGGGCGCGCTTCGAGATCGGGAACGCCGTCTCGTCGCTGCCGTCGTCCGGGGTGATGACGAGCTTCTTGGTCTTCTCGGTCTCCTCGATCCGCACGCGGCCCTGGGCCTCGGAGATCGGGGCGACACCCTTCGGGGTACGGGCCTCGAAGAGCTCGACGACACGCGGCAGACCCTGGGTGATGTCGTCACCGGCCACACCACCGGTGTGGAAGGTACGCATCGTCAGCTGGGTACCGGGCTCACCGATGGACTGGGCGGCGATGATGCCGACCGCCTCACCGATGTCGACCAGCTTGCCGGTGGCCAGCGAACGGCCGTAGCACATGGCGCAGGTGCCGACGGCGGACTCACAGGTCAGGACCGAGCGGGTCTTGACCTCCGAGACGCCACGGGCCACCAGCTCGTCGATGAGGACGTCACCGAGGTCGGTGTTGGCCGGGGCCAGCACCACGCCGTCGACGACGATGTCCTCGGCCAGCGCACGTGCGTACACGCTGGTCTCGACGTTCTCCGCCTTGCGCAGCACACCGTCCGCGCCGACCTCCGCGATGTGCAGCTTGAGGCCGCGCTCGGTGCCGCAGTCCTCCTCGCGGATGATGACGTCCTGCGAGACGTCCACCAGACGACGGGTCAGGTAACCCGAGTCGGCGGTACGCAGGGCGGTGTCGGCGAGACCCTTACGGGCACCGTGCGTGGAGATGAAGTACTCGAGGACGGAGAGGCCTTCACGGAAGGACGCCTTGATCGGACGCGGGATGGTCTCATTCTTCGCGTTCGACACCAGACCACGCATACCGGCGATCTGCCGCATCTGCATCATGTTTCCTCGGGCACCCGAGTCAACCATCATGAAGATGGGGTTCGTCTTGGGGAAGTTCGCGTTCATCGCCTCGGCGACCTCGTTGGTCGCCTTGGTCCAGATCGCGATGAGCTCCTGCGTGCGCTCTTCCTTGGTGATCAGACCGCGCTCGTACTGCTTCTGAACCTTCTCGTCCTGCGCCTCGTAGCCCGCGACGATCGCCTTCTTCGCCTCGGGGACGACGACGTCGGAGATGGCCACGGTGACACCGGAGCGGGTGCCCCAGTAGAAGCCGGCCGCCTTCAGGTTGTCGAGCGTCGCCGCCACGATGACCTTGGGGTAGCGCTCCGCCAGGTCGTTGACGATCTCGCCGAGCTGCTTCTTGCCCACCGAGTAGTCGACGAACGGGTAGTCCTCGGGCAGCAGCTCGTTGAAGAGCGCGCGGCCCAGGGTGGTGCGCAGCCGGAAGGTGTCACCGGTCTGGTACTCCGGCTCGCCCTCCTCCACGACCGGCGGGGTCCAGCCGCGCGGCGGGATGGTGCCCACCGGGAAGCGGATGTCGATCGCCGACTGCAGCGCCAGCTCGCCGGCGTCGAACGCCATGGTCGCCTCGGCCGTGGAGCCGAACGCCCGGCCCTCGCCCTTGGTGTCACGCAGTTCGCCGTCGGTGGTGAGGAAGAACAGACCGAGGACCATGTCCTGGGTCGGCATCGTCACCGGACGGCCGTCGGCGGGCTTGAGGATGTTGTTCGAGGACAGCATCAGGATGCGGGCCTCGGCCTGCGCCTCCGCGGACAGCGGCAGGTGCACGGCCATCTGGTCGCCGTCGAAGTCCGCGTTGAACGCGGTGCAGACGAGCGGGTGGATCTGGATGGCCTTGCCCTCGACCAGCTGCGGCTCGAAGGCCTGGATGCCGAGACGGTGCAGGGTGGGCGCACGGTTCAGCAGCACCGGGTGCTCGGCGATGACCTCTTCGAGGACGTCGTACACGACGGTGCGGCCGCGCTCCACCATGCGCTTGGCGCTCTTGATGTTCTGCGCGTGGTTCAGGTCGACCAGGCGCTTCATCACGAACGGCTTGAAGAGCTCCAGCGCCATGGCCTTCGGCAGACCGCACTGGTGCAGCTTCAGCTGCGGACCGACGACGATCACGGAACGCGCGGAGTAGTCCACCCGCTTGCCGAGCAGGTTCTGACGGAATCGACCCTGCTTACCCTTCAGCATGTCGCTGAGGGACTTCAGCGGACGGTTACCGGGACCGGTGACCGGGCGACCGCGACGGCCGTTGTCGAAGAGCGCGTCGACGGCCTCCTGGAGCATGCGCTTCTCGTTGTTCACGATGATCTCGGGCGCACCGAGGTCGAGAAGGCGCTTCAGGCGGTTGTTGCGGTTGATCACACGGCGGTACAGGTCGTTCAGGTCGGAGGTCGCGAAGCGGCCACCGTCCAGCTGCACCATCGGGCGAAGGTCCGGCGGGATGACCGGCACGCAGTCCAGCACCATGCCCTTGGGGCTGTTGCTGGTCTGCAGGAACGCGGAGACGACCTTCAGGCGCTTGAGCGCACGGGTCTTCTTCTGGCCCTTGCCGGTACGGATGATCTCGCGGAGCTTCTCGGCCTCCTCGTCGAGGTCGAAGGACTCCAGGCGCTTCTGCAGCGCCGCGGCACCCATCGAGCCGTCGAAGTACGTGCCGAAGCGGTCACGCAGCTCGCGGTAGAGCAGCTCGTCGCCCTCCAGGTCCTGGACCTTGAGGTTCTTGAAGCGGGTCCACACCTCGTCGAGGCGGTCGATCTCGCGCTGCGAACGGTCGCGCAGCTGCTTCATCTCGCGCTCGGCACCCTCGCGCACCTTGCGGCGCACGTCGGCCTTGGCGCCCTCGGCCTCGAGCTCGGCCAGGTCGGTCTCGAGCTTCTTGGCACGGGCTTCGAGGTCGGAGTCCCGGCGGTTCTCGACCTGCTGGCGCTCCACGGAGACGTGCGCCTCCAGGGAGGGCAGGTCGCGGGTGCGGCGCTCCTCGTCGACGAACGTGATCATGTACGCCGCGAAGTAGATGACCTTCTCCAGGTCCTTCGGGGCGAGGTCGAGCAGGTAGCCCAGGCGCGACGGGACACCCTTGAAGTACCAGATGTGCGTGACGGGGGCGGCGAGCTCGATGTGGCCCATCCGCTCACGGCGCACCTTGGCGCGGGTCACCTCGACGCCGCAGCGCTCACAGATGATGCCCTTGAAGCGGACACGCTTGTACTTGCCGCAGTAGCACTCCCAGTCCCGGGTGGGGCCGAAGATCTTCTCGCAGAAGAGCCCGTCCTTTTCCGGCTTGAGCGTGCGGTAGTTGATCGTCTCGGGCTTCTTGACCTCGCCGTGGCTCCACTGACGGATGTCGTCAGCGGTGGCCAGGCCGATCCGGAGCTCGTCGAAGAAGTTGACGTCGAGCACTATGCGTCAATCCCTCTCAGGGTTGTGAGTC
Source organism: Streptomyces sp. NPDC058683 (assembly GCF_042716195.1). Classification (NCBI taxonomy): domain Bacteria; kingdom Bacillati; phylum Actinomycetota; class Actinomycetes; order Kitasatosporales; family Streptomycetaceae; genus Streptomyces; species Streptomyces sp. NPDC058683. The sequence goes on along the minus strand of NZ_JBHXSK010000018.1, from coordinate 15,421 downwards.
TTTGGTCTGATACGGGGGCCTGGGGGTCGGCGGGGGCCACGCGCGGTGGCGAGGCCCCTACCGGACTCCCGTCAGACCTCTTCGACGCTGCTCGGCTCGCGCCGGGACAGGTCGATGCCGAGCTCCTCCGCCGCGCGGAAGACGTCCTCGTCGGTGTCACGCATCTCGATGGACATACCGTCGCTGGACAGCACCTCCACGTTCAGGCAGAGCGACTGCATCTCCTTGATGAGGACCTTGAAGGACTCGGGGATGCCGGGCTCGGGGATGTTCTCGCCCTTGACGATGGCCTCGTAGACCTTCACGCGGCCGGTGACGTCGTCGGACTTGATGGTCAGCAGCTCCTGGAGGGCGTACGCGGCGCCGTAAGCCTCCAGCGCCCACACCTCCATCTCGCCGAACCGCTGGCCACCGAACTGGGCCTTACCACCCAGCGGCTGCTGGGTGATCATCGAGTAGGGGCCGGTCGACCGGGCGTGCAGCTTGTCGTCGACCAGGTGGTGCAGCTTGAGGATGTACATGTAGCCGATGGAGATCGGGTCCGGGAACGGCTCACCGCTGCGGCCGTCGAACAGCCGCGCCTTGCCGGACGGCTGCACCAGGCGGTCGCCGTCGCGGTTCGGGATGGTGTGCTGGAGCAGACCCGCCAGCTCGTCCTCGCGGGCACCGTCGAAGACCGGGGTGGCGACGTTGGTGCGCGGGGCGACCTGGTCGGCGCCGATGACCTGGAGGCGCTGGGCCCAGTCGTCGGCGAGGCCGGAGACGTCCCAGCCGCGGCTGGCGAGCCAGCCGAGGTGGATCTCCAGGACCTGTCCCGGGTTCATTCGGGACGGGACACCCAGCGGGTTGAGGATGATGTCGACCGGGGTGCCGTCCTCCAGGAACGGCATGTCCTCGATCGGCAGGATCTTGGAGATGACACCCTTGTTGCCGTGCCGGCCGGCCAGCTTGTCACCGTCGGTGATCTTGCGCTTCTGGGCGACGTACACCCGGACCAGCTGGTTGACGCCGGGCGGCAGCTCGTCGCCCTCCTCGCGGTCGAAGACGCGGACGCCGATGACCTTGCCGATCTCGCCGTGCGGGACCTTCAGCGAGGTGTCACGGACCTCACGGGCCTTCTCACCGAAGATCGCGCGCAGCAGGCGCTCCTCCGGCGTCAGCTCGGTCTCGCCCTTGGGCGTGACCTTGCCGACGAGGATGTCACCGGCGACGACCTCGGCACCGATCCGGATGATGCCGCGCTCGTCGAGGTCGGCGAGGACCTCCTCGGAGACGTTCGGGATGTCCCGGGTGATCTCCTCGGGGCCGAGCTTGGTGTCACGGGCGTCGACCTCGTGCTCCTCGATGTGGATCGAGGAGAGGACGTCGTCCTGCACGAGGCGCTGCGACAGGATGATCGCGTCCTCGTAGTTGTGACCCTCCCACGGCATGAAGGCCACGAGCAGGTTCTTGCCGAGGGCCATCTCGCCGTTCTCGGTGGCCGGACCGTCGGCCAGGACCTGGCCCTCGATGATCCGGTCGCCCTCGTTGACGATGACCTTCTGGTTGACCGAGGTGCCCTGGTTGGAGCGGGCGAACTTGGCCAGGCGGTAGGTGATGTAGGTGCCGTCGTCGTTGGCGGTGGTGATGTAGTCGGCGGAGACCTCCTGGACCACACCCGCCTTCTCGGCCTTGACCACGTCACCGGCGTCGACGGCGGAGCGGTACTCCATGCCGGTGCCGACGAGCGGGGACTCGCTCTTGATGAGGGGCACGGCCTGGCGCATCATGTTCGCGCCCATGAGGGCGCGGTTGGCGTCGTCGTGCTCCAGGAACGGGATCATGGCGGTCGCGACCGACACCATCTGGCGCGGCGAGACGTCCATGTAGTCCACGTCTTCACCGGCGACGTAGTCGACCTCGCCGCCACGGCGGCGGACCAGGACGCGGTTCTCGGAGAAGCGCATGTCGTCGTTGAGGCCGGCGTTGGCCTGCGCGATGACGAATCGGTCCTCTTCGTCGGCGGTCAGGTAGTCCACCTCGTCGGTGACCTGGCCGTCGACGACCTTGCGGTACGGGGTCTCGACGAAACCGAACGCGTTGACGCGACCGTAGGAGGCGAGCGAGCCGATCAGACCGATGTTCGGGCCTTCAGGCGTCTCGATCGGGCACATACGGCCGTAGTGCGACGGGTGCACGTCACGGACCTCGAAGCCGGCCCGCTCACGGGAGAGACCACCCGGGCCAAGCGCCGACAGACGGCGCTTGTGGGTGAGACCCGACAGCGGGTTGTTCTGGTCCATGAACTGGGACAGCTGGCTGGTGCCGAAGAACTCCTTGATGGAGGCGACGACCGGCCGGATGTTGATCAGGGTCTGCGGCGTGATCGCCTCGACGTCCTGGGTGGTCATGCGCTCACGCACGACGCGCTCCATACGCGCCAGACCCGTACGGACCTGGTTCTGGATGAGCTCGCCGACGCTGCGCAGACGACGGTTGCCGAAGTGGTCGATGTCGTCGGTCTCGACGACGATCGAGCCACCGCTGTCGCCGACCGTCTCGGTCTCGCCCGCGTGCAGCTTCACCAGGTACTTGATCGTCGAGATGATGTCCTCGACGGTCAGGATGCCGGCGTCCAGCGGGGCGTCCGCGCCCAGCTTCTTGTTGACCTTGTAGCGGCCGACCTTGGCGAGGTCGTAGCGCTTCGGGTTGAAGTACAGGTTCTCGAGCAGCGTCTGCGCGGCCTCACGCGTGGGGGGCTCGCCCGGACGCAGCTTGCGGTAGATGTCGAGCAGCGCGTCGTCCTGGCCCTGGGTGTGGTCCTTCTCCAGGGTGGCGCGCATCGACTCGTACTCGCCGAACTCCTCGAGGATCTGCTCGGTCGTCCAGCCGAGCGCCTTCAGGAGGACGGTCACGGACTGCTTGCGCTTGCGGTCGATACGGACACCGACCATGTCGCGCTTGTCGATCTCCATCTCCAGCCAGGCACCCCGGGAGGGGATGATCTTGGCGGAGAAGATGTCCTTGTCGGACGTCTTGTCGATCGAGGAGTCGAAGTAGACACCCGGCGAACGGACCAGCTGCGACACCACGACACGCTCGGTGCCGTTGATGACGAAGGTGCCCTTGTTCGTCATGAGCGGGAAGTCGCCCATGAAGACCGTCTGGGACTTGATCTCACCGGTCTCGTTGTTGGTGAACTCGGCCGTGACGAAGAGCGGGGCGGCGTACGTGAAGTCGCGCTCCTTGCACTCGTCGATGCTGTTCTTCGGCGGCTCGAAACGGTGGTCGCGGAAAGTCAGCGACATCGACCCGGAGAAGTCCTCGATCGGGGAGATCTCCTCGAAGATCTCCTCCAGACCGGACTTGGTGGGGACGTCCTGACCGGACTCCAGAGCCTCCTCGACCCGACTCTGCCAGGCGGTGTTGCCGAGCAGCCAGTCGAAGCTCTCGGTCTGCAGCGCGAGCAGGTTGGGAACCTCGAGAGGCTCCTTGATCTTTGCAAAAGAGATGCGCAGCGGGGCGGTGCTGGCGCCGTTGTTCGTATTCGCGTTCGAGGCAGTGCGCGAGGCGGCCAAGAGGGGGTCCTTCCGAGGGCTCGGACTCACTACGCGCTCCCCGGTCCCTTCCCGGACACAGAGACAGAAACCCCAGTTCAGAGGAGGTTCGGTCGTCGGCATTCGGGTGAGGGCAGACCCCTGGTGACGGGCAGGGGACAGCTAACAGGCAGCGCAAAGGGTCAGTGTAGCCACTTGGCACACTGATGTCCAGTCTCCATTTTCTGAGACCCTCGCCATCGTCAACGCCTGCGTCATGCCTGCCCTCAACGCACGTTGATACTGCCCTCTTCGTCGCCGATCCATGCCTCGGATTCGGACCGTTCTGGCGACGCGTCCTGAGAATTGCGCGCTGCGTGCGGTTCGTCAAGGCCCCCCTGCGCAAACCCGGTGCGCCAGGGACACGACGAAGATCACCATACCCCCCGCCGGGGCGGGTGCAAGGTAACCGTGGTCGGCCTCCCAGGAACGCCGAAGAGCGACCACCCGGATGGATGATCGCTCTTCGCGGTCCGCGCGTTACAGCCCCGAAGGACGTGTTTCAGCGCACAGAGGTCTGATCGACCTCAGAGGCCTTACTTGACCTCGACGGAGGCGCCGGCGCCCTTGAGGGACTCGGCGGCCTTCTCGGCGGCGTCCTTGGCGACCTTCTCGAGGACGGGCTTCGGGGCGCCGTCCACGAGGTCCTTGGCCTCCTTCAGGCCGAGCGAGGTCAGCTCACGCACGACCTTGATGACCTGGATCTTCTTCTCGCCGGCACCGGTGAGGATGACGTCGAACTCGTCCTTCTCCTCCTCGACCGGGGCGGCGGCGGCCGGACCGGCCGGGCCCGCGACGGCAACCGCGGCGGCGGCGGTGACGTCGAACTTCTCCTCGAACGCCTTCACGAACTCGGAGAGCTGGATGAGGGTCATGCCCTCGAACTCGGCGAGCAGTTCGTCCTGGGTGAGAGCCACGATGGCTTTCCTTCCACTAATTTCGGCTGGTGCCGGATGTACATGTCTGGCGGGCGTACGCCTTGCGGCGTTACTGCGTAGACGTTCGGCCCGCTAACGACCTCTGCCTCGGGCGGGAAGCCTCAGGCGGCGGTCATTTCGGGAGCCGAATTACTCGGCACCGCCCTGCTCGTCCTGCTTGGCACGGAGCGCGTCCACGGTGCGGACGAGCTTCGAGGGAAGCGCCTGGAAGAGCTGAGCAGCCTGCGTCTGCTTGCCCTTCATGGCGCCCGCCAGCTTGGCGAGCAGAACCTCGCGGGACTCGAGGTCCGCAAGCTTCTTGATCTCGTCGGCGGACAGCGCCTTGCCGTCAAGGACACCGCCCTTGATGACGAGGTTCGGGTTGTCCTTGGCGAAGTCACGAAGACCCTTCGCCGACTCCACCGGGTCACCGGTGACGAAGGCGACCGCCGTCGGACCGTTGAACAGGTCGTCGAGCGTCGAGATCCCGGCCTCGTTGGCCGCAATCTTGGTCAGCGTGTTCTTCACCACGGCGTACTGGGCGTTCTCACCGAGCGAACGGCGCAGCGTCTTGAGCTGCGCCACGGTGAGACCCCGGTACTCGGTCAGCACGGCGGCGTTCGAGCTGCGGAACTGCTCCGTCAGCTCGGCTACCGCGGCAGCCTTGTCGGGCCTTGCCATAGAGCGTCGGCCTCCTTCCGGGTGATGAGGACCGCTCAGAAGGGGCTGGAAAAACGAAACGCCCCGGCGCAGGCGCACGGGGCGTAGCTCGACCGAACACACATACGTGAGCATGTGTCCCGGGAGCACTTCCACAGTCACCTGCGCGGGTCGTCCGCGGTTCAGCGGATCCTTCGGCCACCGCACGCTCTTACGAGCACACGGCAACGACCAGCGGTCTTTGGCTTCGTCAGGAGCGTACGGGATCGGTGCACTGTCAAGCAAATCGGCTCCGCCCGGCGCTCCTGGGCGGCCCTGGGCGCTCGGCGCCCCTCGGCGCGCTCCTCGGCGCTCAGGAGGCGGTGCCGCCCTGTTTCTTCAGCAGCGTCCTGAAGTCCTCGGTGTCGCCGGCCGGGGGCCGCTCGGCGGTGACCTTCACGCCGTAGTCGCTGTAGTAGGCGGTCTGGGTCATCGCGCCGTTCGCCGTGGCGGCTTTCTCGATCTTCTTGACCAGCAGGTCCTTGTCGTCGACCCAGATGTCGACGGTCTCGGTGCCGACGCCGGCCTGGGTGAGCTGGTCGCGCAGCTCGCTCTCGCCGCTCAGGTCGGAGACGCTCACCGTGCCCGAGTAGTGGGTGGTGTGGACGCCGGAGACCTGCTCCTCGCCCGTCCTGCGCACGTCCCCGGAGGCGAGCAGCAGCCGTACCGACTGGTTGGGCGTGGTGTTGCGCATCAGGTCGGTCATCATCGCGCCCGAGCCGCCGCCCAGGGTGGCGAGGTAGTCGTACGGGTACTTGATCCAGTGCTTGCCGCCCAGCTGCCGGGCGAAGGCGGGGCCGACCTTGGCGTAGTAGGCGTCCCGGAGGTACCGGGTCTCCAGGGAGGTGGAGTCGAGCCGGCGCATCAGGTCGGCGGTGCTGCCGCCGGTGTAGGTGATGGTGAGCGTGCCGGTGAGGCCGTCCGTCCAGCCGAGGGTGCCCTCGGCCTCGGTGGACATCAGGGAGCCCAGCGCCGTGGTGGAGCGGACCCGCACCGACCGGGCCTGGTGCGTGGACCGCTCGGCGGAGCGGAGGGCGGACATGGCGCGCGCCTGGTGGGCGGTGCCGCCGCCGGTGTCCGGGTCTGCCGTGGAGGTACAGGCGGCCACCCCGGTCAGCGCGGTCGCCACCGCGAACGCCAGGGCCGCCCGGCGCACACTCGACCTCGTCATCTCGGCCCACCCCCCTACGAGTTCCGCACCCCCGACGCTAACCCAGGCCACTGACAGCCGTGGCCGAAGTCCGCCAAGGCCGGGCCGGCGTACCCGGAAAACGGAGCGGGCCCCGCAACCCTCTCGGATTGCGGGGCCCGTCCTGTTGCCGACGCGTCCCTGACGCGGCTGCCGGACCGAGCGCGGGGCTCAGACGGCGGCCGGGTCCTCCTCGGTGAGGAGGTTGCGGGTGCGGTTCGGGTCGACCGGGATACCGGGACCCATGGTGGTGCTGACCGCGGCCTTCTTGATGTAGCGGCCCTTGGCGGCGGACGGCTTCAGACGGAGGATCTCCTCCAGCGCGGCGCCGTAGTTCTCCACCAGCTTGTCGTCCTCGAAGGACGTCTTGCCGATGATGAAGTGCAGGTTCGAGTGCTTGTCGACGCGGAACTCGATCTTGCCGCCCTTGATCTCGGTCACAGCCTTGGCGGTGTCCGGGGTCACGGTGCCGGTCTTCGGGTTCGGCATCAGACCACGCGGGCCGAGGACGCGGCCGAGGCGGCCGACCTTGCCCATGAGGTCCGGGGTGGCGACGACGGCGTCGAAGTCCAGACGGCCCTTCGCCACCTCGTCGATCAGCTCGTCGGCGCCGACGATGTCGGCGCCCGCGGCACGCGCGGCCTCGGCACGGTCACCGGTCGCGAAGACCAGGACCCGGGCGGTCTTACCGGTGCCGTGCGGGAGGTTCACGGTGCCACGGACCATCTGGTCGGCCTTGCGCGGGTCGACACCCAGACGGAAGGCGACCTCGACAGTGCCGTCGAACTTGGTCGTGGAGGTCTCCTTGGCGAGACGGACGGCCTCGAGCGGGGCGTACAGCTTCTCCCGGTCGATCTTCTCGTCCGCAGCGCGAAGGGCCTTGCTGCGCTTGCTCACAACTTGCTCCTGTGGGTTCTGAAGGAGTCGTGGTGTACGGGCCGAGCAGGCCCTGCCACGGTGGTTCTACGAAGGTGGGGGTCAGCCCTCGACCGTGATGCCCATGGAGCGGGCGGTGCCGGCGATGATCTTCGACGCGGCGTCCAGGTCGTTGGCGTTGAGGTCGGGCAGCTTGGTCTGGGCGATCTCGCGGACCTGCGCCTCGGTGATCTTGGCGACCTTGGTCTTGTGCGGCTCGCCGGAGCCCTTCTCGACACCAGCGGCCTTGAGGATCATCTTCGCGGCCGGCGGGGTCTTGGTGACGAAGGTGAAGGAACGGTCCTCGTAGACCGTGATCTCCACCGGGATGACCCAACCGCGCTGCGACTCGGTCGCGGCGTTGTAGGCCTTGCAGAACTCCATGATGTTGACGCCGTGCTGACCGAGCGCGGGGCCGACCGGCGGGGCCGGGTTCGCCGCACCGGCGTTGATCTGGAGCTTGATAAGCCCCGTGACCTTCTTCTTCTTGGGAGGCATAGCTCTCCGGGTCCTTTCATTTCGGGTCCTGCCTACGCGAGGGGACCAACCCGAACGCAGGCATACCGCACAACGATAACGGGTATAGATGCGCGGCCAAAAACCGAGCAGGTCAGGCGGCTGGAACAGCGCGCCTGACCTGGTCGGAAGCTTCTTCCGGAAGAGGCTAGTTCTTCTGGATCTGGTCGAACGACAGCTCGACCGGCGTCTCGCGCCCGAAGATCTCCACCAGACCCTTGACCTTCTTGGAGTCGGGGTTGATCTCGTTGATCGTCGCCTGCAGCGTGGCGAACGGACCGTCGGTCACCGTCACCGAGTCGCCCACCTCGAAGTCCAGCACCTGGACCTCGACCTTGCGCTGCGGCGCCGGCTTGCCCTCGGCCTCCGCCGCCTCGCGCGCCGCCTTCTCCTCGGCCTCCGGCGCGAGCATCTTGACGATCTCGTCCAGGGTCAGGGGGTAGGGGTCGTAGGCGTTGCCGACGAAGCCGGTGACACCCGGGGTGTTGCGGACGACACCCCAGGACTCGTTCGTCAGGTCCATACGGACGAGGACGTAACCGGGCAGCTTGTTCTGCTTGATGGTCTTGCGGTCGCCGTTCTTGATCTGGACGACCTCTTCCTGCGGCACCTCGGCCTGGAAGATGTAGTCCTCGACGTTCAGCGAGACGGCGCGCTGCTCCAGGTTGGTCTTCACGCGGTTCTCGTAGCCGGCGTAGGTGTGGATGACGTACCACTCGCCCGGCAGCAGCCGCAGTTCCTCGCGGAGCGCCTGGACGGGGTCGACCGGCTCGGCGGGCTCTTCCTCAGCGGCCTCGGCGGCCTCTTCGACCTCGTCGGCGTCTTCCTCGGCAGACTCGTCAGCCTCGTCGGCGTCTTCCGCGTCGACATCCTCGTCCTCGTCCTCGACGTGGACGGCGGTCTCCTCGGCCGGCTCCCCCAGTTCGGCTTCGGCAGCCTCGAACTCGTCCTGCTCGTCCGCGCCCTCGACGATGTCGAGCTCGTCGTCGACCGCCTCGGCCGCCTGCCCGCGGGGCTCGGTGGCGTCGTCGTTCAGGTTCGGGTCAGACACGATGGCTGCTTCTTCCTGGATACATAGGGGTGGAACATGCGAAAAGGGGCGCCGGCACCACGGCGCCCTTCGCTCTGTGCTCAGCCGAAGACGTACTTGGCAGCGTGGTTGAGTCCATAGTCAATCACGGTCACCAGAGCGATCATGATGGCGACGAAGAAGATCACCACGGTGGTGTACGACGTCAGCTGGTTGCGAGTCGGCCAGACGACCTTGCGGAGCTCCGCGACGATCTGGCGGTAGAAGGTGGCAAGGCGCTTCAGCGGGCCCTTCTTGGCACGCTTACCGCCCTTGCGGGCCTTCTTCTTGGACTCCGATACCTCGTCCTGGGCATCAGGCGTATCGATGGAGCCCACGGCGTCCGTCATTCATCCTCACCTGATCCCGGGTCGTGGCCGTGCCGCGCCCGGTTCCTGAGCCGCACGGCGGTGCAATACTTGTACGTACATGCGCACACATCCTGGCGGTGTGTGTAGCAGGGCCGGAGGGACTTGAACCCCCAACCGCCGGTTTTGGAGACCGGTGCTCTACCAATTGAGCTACGACCCTTTGCTGTGTCCCCCAACGTACCGCATCCGGCCGAGTGCTCGGAGTGCACCCGCTCGGTCGCGCCTGCTGAAGGCCAACGAGGAGTGAGTGTACGTGGTCCGCGGCGCCGCGTCGAACAGAAAATGGCAGTCCGGGGCGACCGTACGGAAGATCGTCCTGGCCGGGGACCGGATCCGCACGCTTGTTCACGGTCCGGCCCGTGGTTGTTCAGTCTGTGAAACCGGCGTGCCAGGCAGGTTTCCGGTCTGAAACGATGGGCCCCATGAGCGCTGCAACCCCTCCCACCGAGCGCCGGGTCTCCGCCCGAGTCGGCGCGATCTCCGAGTCCGCCACCCTCGCCGTGGATGCCAAGGCCAAGGCCCTGAAGGCCGCCGGGCGCCCGGTGATCGGCTTCGGCGCCGGTGAGCCCGACTTCCCGACCCCGGACTACATCGTCGACGCCGCGATCGAGGCCTGCAAGAACCCGAAGTACCACCGGTACACGCCGGCCGGCGGTCTGCCCGAGCTGAAGGCCGCGATCGCCGCGAAGACGCTGCGCGACTCCGGCTACGAGGTGGACGCGAGCCAGGTCCTCGTCACCAACGGCGGCAAGCAGGCGATCTACGAGGCCTTCGCCGCGATCCTGGACCCGGGCGACGAGGTCATCGTCCCGGCCCCGTACTGGACGACGTACCCGGAGTCGATCCGTCTCGCCGGCGGTGTCCCGGTGGAGGTCGTCGCGGACGAGACGACCGGCTACCGCGTCTCCGTGGAGCAGCTGGAGGCGGCGCGCACGGAGAGGACGAAGGTCGTGCTCTTCGTCTCCCCGTCCAACCCCACCGGCGCGGTCTACAGCGAGGCCGAGACCGAGGCGATCGGCCGCTGGGCCGTCGAGCACGGCCTGTGGGTGCTGACCGACGAGATCTACGAGCACCTCGTCTACGGCGACGCGAAGTTCACCTCGCTGCCGGCGATCCTGCCCGAGCTGCGCGACAAGTGCATCGTCGTCAACGGTGTCGCCAAGACGTACGCGATGACGGGCTGGCGGGTCGGCTGGGTCATCGGCCCCAAGGACGTCGTCAAGGCGGCCACGAACCTCCAGTCGCACGCCACCTCGAACGTCTCCAACGTGGCGCAGGTCGCCGCCCTGGCCGCCGTCTCCGGCGACCTGGAGGCCGTGGCGAAGATGCGCGAGGCCTTCGACCGGCGCCGCAGGACCATCGTGCGGATGCTCAACGAGATCGACGGCGTGGTCTGCCCGGAGCCCGAGGGCGCCTTCTACGTGTACCCGTCGGTCAAGGCGCTGCTCGGCAAGGAGATCCGCGGCAAGCGCCCGGCCTCCTCGGTGGAGCTGGCCGGACTGATCCTGGAGGAGGCCGAGGTCGCGGTCGTACCCGGCGAGGCCTTCGGCACGCCCGGCTACCTGCGGCTGTCGTACGCGCTCGGTGACGAGGACCTCGCCGAGGGCGTGAGCCGGCTGCAGAAGCTGCTGGCGGAAGCCCAGGACTGACGTCTTCCACGAAGGTGCGCGCCCACGCGCGCGTGCGGGCCGTCTCCCTCCGGGGAGGCGGCCCGCACGCGTGTGCCTGTTCGCGGATGCCCGCTTACGTGTGCGAGCAAGGCCACTAACGGGGAATCGGCTACCGGTACGGCGGCCGCGTACGGCAGGATCCTGGAATGGAGCACGTACGTGATGTCTCTGAGCTGCCGAAGGCTCATCTGCATCTGCACTTCACCGGTTCGATGCGGCCGGCGACCGTCCTGGAGCTGGCCGACAAGTACGGCGTACGCCTCCCCGAGGCGCTCACCGACGCCCTGACCAGCGGCGAGCCACCGAGACTACGAGCCACCGACGAACGCGGCTGGTTCCGTTTCCAGCGGCTGTACGACGCTGCGCGCTCCTGTCTGAGAGAGCCCGAGGACATCCGGCGCCTGGTCCGGGAGGCCGCCGAGGAGGACATCAGGGACGGCTCGGGCTGGCTGGAGATCCAGGTGGACCCGACGTCGTACGCCCCGCGCCTGGGCGGGCTGATCCCGGCGCTGGAGATCATCCTGGACGCGGTGGAGACGACGTCCAGGGAGACGGGTCTCGGCATGCGCGTCCTGGTGGCCGCGAACCGTATGAAGCACCCTCTGGACGCGCGCACGCTCGCGCGGCTGGCCGTGCGGTACGCGGACCGGGGTGTGGTCGGCTTCGGGCTCTCGAACGACGAGCGGCGGGGCATGGCGCGGGACTTCGACCGAGCGTTCCACATCGCCCGCGAGGGCGGCCTGCTGGCGGCCCCGCACGGCGGCGAGCTGACCGGCCCGGCGTCGGTGCGGGACTGCGTGGACGATCTGCACGCCTCCCGGATCGGGCACGGTGTGCGGGCGGCGGAGGACCCGAGGCTGCTCAAGCGCCTGTCGGACCGGGGCATCACCTGCGAGGTGTGCCCGGCCTCCAACGTGGCGCTGGGCGTCTACGAGAAGCCCGAGGACGTTCCGCTGCGCACCCTCTTCGAGGCGGGCGTCCCGATGGCGCTCGGCGCCGACGACCCGCTCCTGTTCGGCTCCCGCCTGGCCGCCCAGTACGACATCGCGCGCGTGCACCACGGTTTCACGGACGCCGAACTCGCGGAGCTGGCCCGGCAGTCGGTACGGGGTTCGGCGGCGCCGGAGGACGTGAAGACGAAACTGCTGGCGGGCGTCGACGCGTGGCTCACCGCGCCGGTGTCCTGATCACGGGTGCCGGTCTCCGGATCAGGGGCGCCGGAAGTGGGCGTAGGGCGGGTACGCCTTGAAGCAGACCAGGACCTCGACGGGGTGCCCGCCACCTGGCGGCTGTCGCAGCCCCCACAGCCCTGACAGCAGTGCCGAGTGTCCCTCGGCCACTCGTTTCTGCCAGGGCCCCCAGCCAGCCGTGTAGGCCAGGGACATGGCGGTCTCGGCGAAGGCGTCCCGGCCGCCGAAAAGGAAGAAGGTGTTCGCGTGGGTGGTGTGCCGTAGCTCGTCCCGGCGGTCGTGGTACCGCCACCGCGCGCGCCAGGCGGCGGCGTCCCGCGCGGTCCGCGCCTCGTCGGTGCGGACGGTGAGCGGGCTGCCGCCCTGCCGCAGCCGCCGGCGCAGCTCGGGCCACCGCGAGGCGCGCAGGCCCAGCGAGCCGTGGGCCAGGACGAGATCGACGAGCGGTCCCTGCCCTTCGTCGGGCGGCACCCCGTCCCGCAGCGGCACATGGACGATCGTGTGCGGTGAGTGGGCGGCGAACGAGAACAGCCCGGCGAGCCGGTTGAGCCCGTCGTGGTCGCCCGTGAGGGTGCCGACGGGCGCGGGCCCGCGCAGGGAGGTGTGGCGCAGAGGCTGCCGGGGCTGGACGACGCGGTGCTCGTGCGGACCGGTGCGGGGCCGGAACTCGCGGAGTCTCAGCCGCATACGCAGTGCCTCATGGCATCAGGGTCGCGGGCGGCCGGGTTCCTCGGCAACGGAGATTCCGGCGAGCAGGGTGCGGACGAGCCGGGCGGCGAACGTGTCCACCGGCGGGCGCCGGCCGGTCGGGGTGGCCTCGAAGGCGAAGACGCGCTGGACGCAGGCGCCGAGCAGCAGGGAGGCGGCGGCGAAGGTGTCGGCGCCCTGGCGGATCCGGCCGGCGGCCTGTTCGGCGCGCAGGTAGGCGTCGAGGGCCTCGATCGGCACATGCGGGCCGGCGCCGATCGTCCGCAGCTGCTCGTCGAGCCGGTGTTTGAGCTGCTTCTCGGCGTAGAGGGAGGCGGCGATCGGGAAGCTCTCCTCGTAGAAGAGGGCGGCCTGGCGTGCGATCCGGGTGAGGTTCTCCTCCAGGGAGCCCCGGCCGGGTTCGTGGGAGAGCTCGCCGAGCAGCGGGATCAGCCGGGGCAGCCGCTCGGACAGGACGTGCACGAACAGCTCTTCCTTGCTGGGGAAGTACTTGTAGAGCGCCGCCTCGGAGCAGCCGGCCGCCCTGGCGATCTCCTTGGTGGTGGCGCGGGCGAGCCCGGCGGTGCGCATCAGCTCGTGAGCGGCGTCGAGGATGCGGACGCGGGCCGGTTTCTGCTCCATGACGCCCAAGGATCACATGCCCTTTCCTGCGGGTGCGACGGATGTCCCGAAGAGCCTTGACGGGTGGGTGAGTACTTACCCACTCTGGAGACGAACAGGGGTGAGTGAACACTCACCCACCCCCTGGCGTACGTGCACGCATGAGCACACGGGAGCAGTCATGAACCTCACCGTCTTCGGCGCGACCGGCGGGATCGGCCGGGAGATCGTCCGCCAGGCGCTGGCCTCCGGTCACCGGGTCACCGCGGTCGTTCGCGACCCCGCCAGGCTGACCGTGACCGGCCCCGGCCTGGAGGTGGTCCGCGCGGACCTCACCGACCCCGAGGCGGTCCGCCCCGCGGTCACCGGCCGGGACGCGGTCCTCTCCGGCCTGGGTCCGCGCGGCCGGGGGGACGCCGGGGTCGCCGCCCGCCTGACCCGCACGGTCCTGGCCGCGATGCAGGCCGAGGAGGTAAGGCGCCTCGTGGTGGTCAGCGCGGCCCCGGTGGGCCCGGAACCGGCCGACGGCCTCCTGGACCGCACCGCGCGCGGCCTGGTCGCCAAGGTCCTCAAGCCGGTCTACGACGACCTGCGCGAGATGGAGGCGGAGCTGTCCGGCAGCGGCACCGACTGGACGTCGGTCCGCCCGCCCCGCCTCCAGGACAAGCCCCTCACCGGCACCTACCGCACGGTGGTCGGCGGTTTTCCCCCGAAGGGCCGCTTCATCGCCCGAGCGGACGTGGCCCACGCCATGCTGTCGATGATCGAGGACGCGGGGACGGTGAAGCAGGGGGTGGGGGTGGCGTACTGAAGCGACCCGCAAGGGCGGGGCCGTGTCTCAAACGGGCCCCGCACCCCTCGGTACGGCCGCTACAGGCTCACGCCCACGGTCACCGGCTCGTTGACGAGCGTCACACCGAACGCCTTGTGGACACCGGCGACGACCTCACGCGCCAGCTCCAGCAGATCCTCGGTCGTGGCCGCGCCGCGGTTGGTCAGCGCCAGCGTGTGCTTGGTGGAGATCCGGGCCGGCCCGCTGCCGTACCCCTTGCCGAACCCGGCCTTGTCGATCAGCCAGGCCGCCGAGGTCTTGGTACGCCCCTGGCCTGCCGGGTAAGCGGGCGGCTCGGCCTCGTCCCCGAGCCGCTCACGCACGCGCGCGTGGAAGTCGGCGAGCTGCTCGTCCGTGAGGATCGGGTTGGTGAAGAAGGACCCCGCCGACCAGGTGTCGTGGTCCTCGGGGTCGAGCACCATCCCCTTCCCGGCGCGCAGTTCGAGCACGGTCTCGCGTACGCGGGCCAGCGGCTCCCGGTCCCCCTGCGCCACTCCGAGTGCCCGCGCGACCTCGGCGTACCGCACCGGCGCCGACAGCCCGGCCGCGTCCTCCAGCCCGAAGCGCACGCGCAGGACGACGTAGCGCTCGGGGTCGGCCTTGAACCGGCTGTGCCGGTACGAGAACGCGCACTCCTCGTTGGCGAGCGTCACCGTCTCACCGGCCCGCCGGTCGTAGGCGACGACCTCGGTGATGGTCGAGGAGACCTCCTGGCCGTACGCCCCGACGTTCTGGATCGGCGTGGCGCCCGCGGACCCCGGGATTCCGGCGAGGCACTCGATGCCCGCGAGGCCCGCCTCGACGGTGCGGGCGACCGCGTCGGTCCAGACCCCGCCGGCCGCCAGCTCCAGCGTCGTACCGCGTGCTTCGAAGCCGGTGGTGGCGATGCGCAGGGCGGTGCCGTCGAAGCCCTTGTCGCCGATGACCAGGTTCGAGCCGCCGCCGATGACCAGCAGCGGGGTGCCGCTGTCGTCGGCCTCGCGGACGGCGGCGATCACCTCGGCGTCGGTGGTCGCGGTGACCAGCCGGGTGGCGGGGCCGCCGAGCCGGAAGGTGGTGAGGGGGGCGAGGGGGGCGTCGTGGAGTTCCTGCACGCGCCCAAGACTACGAGACGCCACCGACACTCCCTCCGTCACGAGCCGCACGCGCGCGTGGGGCCCCGTCCACCGG